>CAMMFK010000010.1 GCA_946496115.1 uncultured Clostridium sp. | reverse complement strand
CAAACCGAAAAAGCTTCGTAAGAAGATTTCGGTTTGAACGAAAAATCTAAAAATGGACGATTTAGCAATCTTAATAAATGATAAAATAACTAGAAGAGGTATAGCTAAAGGTTTAGTTTTTATACAAGAAGATTTGAATAACAATACGAACAATGCTTATAACGCGAACTTCAACAACGGCAACATCAACAACAACAAAGTGAACAACAACAACTATGTTCGCTTAGCCACGAGTTTCATTATACTAAATAAAATGTCTTTCTTATTTGAAAGACATTTTTATAAAGGAAAGGTATATGGAAGATAAAATAAGTTTTGAAGAATTATATGAAGCACAATTTACCTATTTGTAATGGCAAAAAATAATTGACTTATAGCATTTAAAAATATATAATAATACTATGTAAATTATGAGTAGTAAATAGTTGCTAATCAATAAAAAGAGGTTTAGTTTGAAAGAAGTTCTTTCATTACTGAGTGTGCCTTTGAGCGAAGCGAGAAAGGAAAAGATTTTCATGAATAAAAAAAGAAATATAATCATTTTTGTTATAATTTTGGTTTTAATTATAGGAGCAGTTGTGGGTATTTCACTTTATCTAAATAATTTAAAGTATAAATACGAATTATCAACTATACAAGATAATGAAATTCAATACTATAAATTAGAACAAGATGGGAAATATGGTGTAATAGACAAAAACGGAACAGTAGTTTTACAGCCAACATATGCATCCATAGATATCCCTAACCCTACAAAAGCTGTTTTTATTAAATCAGATGATGGACAAAACTATTCTGCAGTAGACGCAAATGGAAGCCCACTATTTACTGACTACGATAGTGTTGAGGCAATTTCTATTAACAGTATAACAAGCAATATTCCATATGAAAAAACTGTACTTAAATATAAACTTGGTGGGCTTTATGGAATTATGGATTTTGATGGAAATGAAATAACTAGCAATATTTATAATTCTATTACAAATATAGATTACAAAGAAGGTAATCTTAGGGTTGAACAAAATGGCAGCTATGGAGTTATAAATATAAAAGGAACAACAGTGCTAAAACCTGAATATGATGCTATTATGGCTGATGGATATTATGAAGAAGGAAGCAAATACGATAATGCTGGTTTTGTACTAAGAATAGTCACAGATGATGGTTATAGATTTGGATATGCAGATAGAACAGGCAAAGTTATATTAGACACACTGTATAATGAAATAACTAGATTAAACGATATTGAGGGAAAAGAAGCTTATTTAGTAACTTCTTTAAATGGAAGATACGGAGTATATAAAAACAACGAAGAAATATTAGCTAATGAGTATACAGATATTAGCTTTGACTCTAATAATGATTTGCTAATAGTAGAAAAAGATCAAGCACAGGGAGTAGTAGATTTGCAAGGAAATAATATAGTACCTATTGATTATGACAGCATTATAATAGGTGGTAAATATATTGATGCACAAAAAGGTGAAGAAACTGTAGTTTTTGATGCTGAGGGAAATAATTTAGATACAGATATTATAAGTTATAACCAAGTAAGTGACTTAGCTATAGTTATAGATAAAAACAATAATTATAACATAGTAGATTCTTCAGGAAATAAAAAATTAAGAGATAATTATACTTATATAGAATATTTTAATAATAATTATTTTATTGTTACAAAAGACAGCAAAACAGGTGTTATAGATGGTAATGGTAATGTGCTAATTAGTTTAGAATATGATGCAATTCAAGAAATAGATGACACAAATGCACTTCAAGCAATAAAAATTGATGATAACAGAACAGATATTATAGATAGTAATATGAATATTCATGAAGGAATTGCAAACGCAAATGTTCTAAAAAAGGATAATTATATAAAAGTATTTTCAGAAACAGAAATGAAATATTATGATTTTTCAGGAAATGAAATAACATACAAATCTTTATTCCCAAATAATAGTTTATATGCTAGCCAAAGTAATGGAAAATGGGGATTAGTTAATAGTAATGGAACAGTAGTAGTACCATATGAATATGATATGGTTACTGAGCAGAACGGAAATGTTGCAGGCGTGAAAAAAGATGGAGTTTGGCAAATTGTTAATACAAATGGACAAGTCGTAAGTGATAGCCAATATAATCTATCATGGTTTGATGTAACTTTCTTAGGAAACTACTATAAAGTAAATAATTCTACTAATGGAACAGTATATAGTGGAACTGTGCAAGAATAAGAGATATTTATTAAATAAAAAAGAGGTAAATTATGTACAAAGAATATGGAATTAGTGAAAAGACTTTTAATTTAGTAAATAAATGCGAAAAAGAAGTAAAAGAAGAATTTGATAAGATAAGTGAAATTTGCGAATACAATTCGCTAAAGGTATTAAAAGCATTTCATGACAATAACCTATCAGAAGTGCATTTTAACGAAACAACTGGATATGGCTATGATGATATAGGAAGAGAAACTATTGAAAAAATATATAGTCAAATCTTTGGCACAGAAGATAGTTTAGTTAGAGGCCAATTCATTTCTGCCTCACATGCTTTAAATGTAACACTATTCGGTCTTTTAAGACCGGGTGACACTATGCTTAGCATATGTGGCAAGCCTTATGACACTCTTGACGAGGTAATAGGTATTAGAGAAAATGCAAGTTCACTTAAATCATTTGGCATTAAATATGAACAAATAGATTTAATAGATAATGATTTTGATTATGAAGAAATAAAAACAAGAATTAATCAAAAAAATATAAAATTAGTAGAAATACAACGTTCTAGAGGATATGCTTTAAGAAATAGTATAACTTTAGATAAAATTAAAAAAGTTATAAAATTAATAAAAGATGTAGACCAAAATGTTATAATTATGGTGGACAACTGTTATGGAGAATTTACAAACAAAGAAGAACCATCAAATTTTGGTGCAGATGTATGTGTAGGTTCACTAATAAAAAATCTAGGTGGAGGTATTTCGCCAAATGGAGCCTATGTTGTCGGAAGAAAAGATTTAATACATTTAGTTGGTGAAAGATTAACATTACCAGGTGAAGGAAAAGATGTAGGACCAACTCTTGGAATGAATAAAAAAATTCTACAAGGACTATTCTTTGCACCAAGTGTTGTATCTAGTAGTTTGAAAACAGCTGTACTTACAAGTAAAGTAATGGAAAATTTGGGATACAAAGTACAGCCTAAGTTTAATGAATGTAGAACAGATATAGTTCAAACCATAGAATTTAACGATAGAGAAAAATTAATAAAATATTGTCAAGGAATACAAATGGGTTCACCAGTTGACTCAAACTCAATTCCAGTACCCGGAGATATGCCAGGGTATGAAGATCAAGTAATAATGGCAGCAGGAGCATTTACACAAGGCTCATCAATAGAACTTAGCTGTGATGCACCATTAAGACCACCATATTTAGCATTTCAACAAGGTGGACTTACATATGAGTATGGTAAATTGGGATTAATGAAAGCTGTAGAAAATATAAAATAGAGGATATTATGAATGTAGTTGTAATTGGTGGTGGACCTGCTGGTATACTTGCAGGAATTAGTGCAAGCGAGCAAGGTAATCAAGTAACTATTCTTGAGAAGATGAATACTTTAGGTAAAAAACTTTGCATAACAGGAAAAGGCAGATGCAATATAACCAGTAGTTTACCAATAGATGAATTTATCAAAAACATACCTGGAAATGGTAAGTTTTTATATAGTGCTTTTAAAAATTTTACAAATAAAGATATTATAAACCTTTTAGAACAGGAAGGTTTAAAAACAAAAGTAGAAAGAGGGAATAGGGTATTTCCAGTAACCGATAGAGCATCTGATGTACGAGATGCTCTAATTCGAGTTCTAAAAAAGAAAAATGTAAAAATCATTACTGATGCAAAAGTAGAAGAAATAGAAGTTAAAAATGGAAAAGTTACAGGTGTATATTACATACTAAATTCAAACTTGCAATTTATAGGGGCAGACAAAGTAATTTTAGCAACTGGAGGAAAAAGTTATCCACTAACTGGTTCAACAGGTGACGGCTATGAAATGGCAAAAAAACTTGGTCATACTATAACTGAAATACACCCATCACTAGTTGCTCTTAAGGCAAAGCAAGATATTTGCCAAAGGTTACAAGGTTTAAGCTTGAAAAATGTGGGATTAAAAATTTATAGAGATAATAAATTAGTTTATGAAGATTTTGGAGAAATGTTATTTACACATTTTGGCGTATCTGGTCCAATAATTTTAAGTGGATCAGCTCATTTAGTAAGAGGTAGTATGGAAAATGTGTATATTAGTATAGACTTAAAACCAGCATTAGATGAAGCAAAACTTGATGAGAGAATTTTAAGAGATTTTTCAGAAGGAAAGAATAAAGAATTTAAAAATAGTTTGGATAAATTATTACCACAAAAGCTAATACCAGTAGTTGTAGATATAATGAATAAAATTACAAATGAAGATTTAAAAATAGATGAAAAAGATAATATATCAGATAAGAAAATTTCAAATAAAAAAGTAAATTCAATCACAAAAGAAGAAAGGCACAAACTAGTTAAATTATTAAAAAATTTTAATATAGCAATTGAAGGATTTAGACCAGTAGAAGAGGCTATTGTTACCGCAGGTGGAGTGAATATAAAAGAAATAAATCCTAAGACAATGGAATCTAAATTAGTTACAGGATTATATTTTGCTGGAGAGATAATTGATGTAGATGCTTATACAGGAGGATTTAATTTGCAAATAGCTTATTCAACGGGATATACTGCAGGTAAAAATATAGAATAAAACAACCGAAATATCGAGAGCATATATTGAAAATTATTTAAAAGGAATGTGATTAATATGTTTCAATCAATAGAAAATGAATCAATTGCAGAAATAATAGTAAAAAAGTCTAAATTTATTGCAACTTTATATGAAGCAACTAGCAAAGATGAAGCGGAAAAAATTTTGCAAAATGTAAGAAAAAAATATTTTGATGCAAAACATCATTGCTATGCGTATATTATTGAAAAAATAGAAAAATGTAGTGATGATGGTGAGCCGTCTGGCACAGCAGGAGCACCACTTTTGGCACTTTTAAAATCTGCAAATCTAACAAATGTAATAATAATAGTTACAAGATATTTTGGGGGCATACTTCTTGGTACAGGAGGTCTAGTTAGAGCATACACAGAGTCTGCAAAAAATGCCATAGAAAATGCAAAAATTGTATACAAAGATTATGGAATACAATTTGAAATAGAAATAAGTTATAATAATTTAAAAGAAATACAATTCATTTGTAAAAATTTAGACATAAGTATTATAAAAATAGAGTATCAGGAAAATGTAAAATTACTTTTGGAATCAACTTTTGAAGCAAAAAAAGAATTAGAAAAAAGTGATAAAATATTAAGTCAAAGAGAAATAAAACAATTATTTGTTACAATTCACAGCTAATTGTATTATATCAAAGCTCCAATATACATTCCTCCGCATTTACTTCGAGGTTTCGCTATTCGCGAAAGCTCTCGCACGCTCCGACTGCGCTTCTAAGATAAAGACATTGGGCTATTGCTCCTTATCAGCTCGCTCGCTAAAAGCTCCGGAACATATATTGTAGCATAAAAACAAACATTAAGCTGTGAGTTGTAACAAATTTTTTGAAAAAACTGAAAAATTATGGTAAAAACTATTGCACTATTTTGGAAAAATGTATATAATGAAGTTGTAAAATTTTACAAAAGAATGAATTAGGAGGTAAAAGGTAGTGAGTGACAAAATTAAGGTGCTAATAGCAGATGATAACTATGAATTTGGAATGACTTTAAAAAATTACTTGGTAAATGATGAAACAATGGAAATTGTGGGAATAGCTAGAGATGGAGAAGAGGCTTATTCTGGTGTGCAGAGGTTAAAGCCTGATGTACTTTTACTAGACGTAATAATGCCACACTTAGATGGTATAGGAGTTTTAGAAAAAATTAATAAAGCAAAATTAGAAAAGAATCCAATAAAAATAATGGTTTCAGCAGTTGGTCAAGATAAAATAACACAAAAGGCAATAGCATTAGGAGCAGACTACTACATAGTAAAACCTTTTGACATAGAATTACTAACACAAAGAATAAAAGAAATAAAATATGATGATCCAGAAAGTTTAAAAGATATAATAATAAATCATGAAATAAAATCACCATATATATCAATTAAAAAATATGAAGAAAGTAACAAAAATGATTTAGAAGCAGCTGTTACAAATATTATTCATGAAGTCGGTGTACCTGCACATATTAAAGGATATCAATTTTTAAGAGAAGCAATCATTATGTCAGTGAAAAATGTAGAAATGATAAATCAAGTTACAAAATTGCTATATCCAGATATTGCAAACAAATATGGTACAACCCCTTCAAGAGTCGAACGAGCAATTAGACACGCAATAGAAGTGGCGTGGGGAAGGGGAGATCCAAAAATCACAGAGAGTATTTTTGGCTACACTGTTTCTGCAGATAAAGGAAAGCCGACAAATAGCGAATTTATAGCAATGATTGCAGATAAACTACGATTAGAATTAAAATCTGCATAATTATTTAATAATAAATTTTATCAAAAAAATCTTCTACTCATAAAATATAGTATGAGGTTTTTTTCTTGAAATGAAAATTAAATTTAATATATGTAATATTTTACCTGTAATTTTAGCGATATTAATTTTAATAATTACAATTATAATAACAAACAATAATCCACAAGAACAAAAAAGTATATTATCATTAATAGCTGTTCCAGGAGATAATACAACTGTTGGAACAACAATAATAAAATTTAGTAAAAATGAAATAGAAATAGGAACAGCAATGACTCATACAGTAGGAAGTGATACAATAAATATAAATGAATCTGGAATATATCAAATTTCTTATCAAATTTTTGGCGAAAGACAAACTTTTGGAACATACAACTTTAATGCAGTTATTTTAGTTAATGGAGTGGTTTTAGATGATACACAAAATGAAACCCCTATATTAAAAGATAATGTAATAAATAGAATGACTAAAACTAGTACTGTAATTTTACGTTTAAATGCAGGAGATACTTTACAGTTGGGTACTATTACTGTTGAGGATATAATTTTCGATAGAGCAAGGATTGATATAGAAAAAATTTATTAAGTAAAAGCTATTTAAGAATAGTAAACTAAAAAATACTTAAGACAAGAACAAATATATATAATTAATCATAAGATATATAAGAAGGATAAATAGTAATAAACTATTAATACCTTAGAAAGGAAATGTTTTCTATATGTGTAAATGTAATTGTATAATCGATGTTATTATAAGTTTAGCACTAGGAATTGTTATAGGATTAGTATATTCAACAGGAGTTATTACAGGTATAATTCCAGTTCTTTGGATAATTCTTGGTATAGCAATTTTAACAATAATTTTATCATTATTAAATAGAAAATGCTTGTGCAAAAATGGTAGATGCATTGCTATAGCTACTGTTGGAGCAATAATATTATCTATTATAGGATTATCTATAACTTTAGCAACATCTTTGGTATATGCTATAATAATTGGTTTATTTGGCTTCTTTGCAGTATGGGTATTACTATCTTTATACAGATTAATAGTATGTTTTGCAGAAGAAAGTTGTAAATGCTAATTTATTAGTAAAAAAATTGCAGTTAGTAAAATTTATTATTATTCACATCTTATTATTTAGTCTAAGTCAGCAATATACATTTTTGCAATTCTATATAACAAATTGGCTGTGAGTAGTAACAAAAATTTTACTAGACTGCAATTTTTATATTACTAATACTTGAAAAATACTAGAAATATAGTATAATATACTTACATTTTTAAAATAAAAATAAATTAGAAATTTTCAATATAAAAGAAGTTCTAAAATAACAAGGAGGAAAAAACAGTGATAGACTACGAACCAGTAAAAAGAACTAAGGACTTAATAAAAATAAAAGTAATAGGAGTTGGTGGAGGCGGAAATAATGCTGTAAACCAAATGATAGTGTCTGACGTAGATGGAGTAGAATATATATTAGTTAATACAGAAAAAGGAATACTTGAAAGAGCTAATACAAACGGATGCAAAACACTACAAATAGGCAAAGAGGTAGCACAAGGGCTGGGAGCAGGAGCAAATCCAGAAGTTGGAGAAAAAGCTGCTAGAGAAAGTATAGATGATATAGATAAAATATTAGATGGAACAGACCTTTTATTTGTTACAGCAGGTATGGGTGGAGGTACTGGAACAGGTGCTATACCAGTTATTGCAGAAGAAGCAAAGAAAAAAGGAATAATGACAATAGGAATAGTAACAAAGCCATTTGCATTCGAAGGAAAACTTAGAAGTGTTAGAGCAAACCTTGGAATAGATAAGCTTAAGCCAAATGTAAATGCACTTATTGTGATTTCAAATGATAAATTGTTACAGAACACAGAAACAAACGTATCAATACTTAATGCATTTAAAATGACAGATGACATACTAAGACAAGGAATTCAATCAATTACAGATATTATAAATTCAGTAGGAACAATAAATGTAGATTTTGCAGATGTTCAAACAATTTTAAGTTATCAAGGATTTTCGTACATGGGAATAGGTAAATCTACAGGTGAAAATAAAATAGTAGATGCTACTTTAGATGCACTAAACAATCCTTTAACAGAAACAGGTATTGAAGGTGCAAAAGGCGTTATATTTAATATTAAAGGTAGTGAAGACATAAGTCTAGAAGATATTAACAAAAGTGCAAGTTTAATTGGAGAAAAGGTTAGCCCTGATGCAAATGTTATTTTCGGAACTGTTATAGATGAAGACCTTGGAGACGAGGTAATAGTTACAGTTGTAGCTACAGGTGTTGAGGAAAAGGATAAAAAAAATGACAATAAAAGAATTTAAATTATTACATATTTCAGTTTTAGATGGAGATAAAGAAGTGTACAATGGAATGAGTGAAGATACTCCACAAGAACTTTTAGATAAACAAATAAAAATAGAGGGTATGGAAGACAAAGTTTTAAAGGTAAAAATAATTTAATTACTATTTGTGTATAAATCTGCCATAAGTGGAAATAATTTTATCAAATAAATTATTTAACAATCGTATAAAGATAAGTTTAGGCAAGTTTGCTATTATAAAGGATTGTAAAAAACAAAGGAGATAAAATTATGGGAGATTTAAACAAAAAGTATATAATAAACAAGGCTGAGAAAATCTTAGAAAAATGCGAAGAAAAATATAAAGATGAAAGTAAAAGCAAGCGAAAAATAAGAGAACTTGAGACTGAATGCAAAAAGCTGAAAAGATATAATTGGGCTTGGAAGATTCTATTAGCTTTAGTTACAATTACCGCTCTAATAATTGTATTGTAATTTATTTATCATATCGACACATATATTTCTTTTTATTACACATAAATTAAGTATAAAACTTTTTAATTAGTCATATATTTTAAAAGACTAGTTAAAAAGTTTTTTTGTACTCAAAAATTAAGGTTATAGGTAAGCCACAAAAACCTAAATCATATGCAAGGGAAGAAGTCTATGGAAAGAATAATAAGTGAGCAAGATAGAATAAGACGAGCGGAAGAGATTGCTGGAAGAAGAAGAGGCACTATTTCAGCAAGAGATATAAATGTTGAGCGTAGTAAAAAGAAGATGCCTATGCTTACGAAAGTATTTATACAAACTGTGGCGAGTATGTGTATATTTGGATTGGCATACTTTATGTCACAGAATAATTATCCTTTTATGGATAGTGTAAGAATTGTGCTAAGTGCAGACGTAAATATAGGACAAATATATAATGGATTAAGCAATAGCTTTAAATCTGTTACAGATTGGTATAACGGTTTAGTAGCTGATGCGGGACAAAATGAGCAAGATATTGCAAATAATATGGATAACCAAAATGTTCAAGGAGAAGCGAGTGGAGAAACATCAAATGAAACTGGAAATGTTATTTCAGAAGAAGGCACTACTAATGAAATTAGAAATGCTACTTCAGAAGAAGGAGTAACGGCTGAAACTGGTGGAATAGGTGGCAGTGATGAAAATATTACTTTAAGTCAAGATGAACAAGACATAGCATATATAAAAGAAAATGTATCAATAATTGTACCAGTATATGGAACGGTAACATCTGGCTATGGACCTAGAACTCCTACAGATATTATTTCAGCAAATCATGCAGGACTTGATATAGGTGCAAATGAAGGAACAGAAATTGTTGCAGCGATGGAAGGTACTGTAGAACTTGTATCAAGCTATGGAGACTATGGAAATCATGTAAAAATAACAAACGGAGAAGTAAGCACAATGTATGCACATTGCAAAGACATATATGTAAATCAAGGTGATTATATTAGTCAAGGTCAAGTAATTGCAACAGTTGGAAATACAGGAAGAACAACAGGGCCACATTTGCATTTTGAAATAGCAAGAAGCGGTAGAACAGTGGATCCTCAAGCCATAATACAAATCTAAAAGTTTAATTCTTATTGTATGTTAAAAGCCTAATAACAAGGCTTAAGAAAGTAAGTCAAAATTAAATTTTCATAACTAATAGAAAGTTGAACTAAAAACAAAAGGAAGGAGATTTGTATAAAAAAATTTATACAAAAAAGGTTATGCAAATAAGAATAGATTTTAAAATTTTTATTATTATATTAATATTTTTAATTACTAGAAATATAGGAATATATGCTATTTTAATGTTTTTTGCTTTAATACATGAACTAGGACATTTATTATGTGGTTTGCTACTTGGATTTAAACCTGCAAGTATAAGCATAATTCCATTTGGATTCAAGCTAGGATTTAAAGTGAAATGTGATGACTATAATATAAAAGTCAAAAAAGGTAGTAAACTTACAGTAAAGAAAATATTAATTGCTTTAGCGGGACCTGTTACAAACGCATTTTGTATTTTAATATTAATTTTAATTCAAAATATAACAAATCAAATAAATGTTGAACAATTCCAAAATGCAATTTATGCAAATATTCTTATAATACTATTCAATCTAATACCAATTTATCCATTGGATGGCGGAAGAATAATGCAAGGACTAATACATATATTTATAGGTTTAAAAGAAAGCTATTCTTATGTTAAAACTGTTTCAAATATAAATGTGATTTTACTTACAGCTATTGCTAGTATTTTAATACTGTATTATAAGAATATTGCAATATTATTAGTAATAATTTATTTATGGTTAATGGTGTATAAATGCAATAAAGAATACAGTATGAAAGAAAAAATATATAAACAAATTAAATAAATTAATACTAGTTTTGATGAATGTGTTAAAAAAATAAATTGAGGAAATCGGCATTTTTCCTCAAAACTCTTGACAAAATCGCAAAAATGGTGTAAAGTATATATGTTTTACACATGATTTTTGCGATTTTTTATTATATAGGAAAAATCAAAATAATCAATTTTTATACACAAGAAAAGGCACATCCTAGTATAAAAATAGAAGGGAATATATATGAATAAACATATAGAAATAAGTATGTTATGCCAAATATATGGTAAATTATTAACTGAAAAGCAATATAGAGCTATAAACGATTATTACAATAATGATTTATCTTTGGCAGAAATAGCAGAAATCCATAACATATCTAGGCAAGGTGTAAGGGACTTAATAATGAAAGGAGAAAACAAACTTTTCGAATACGAAGAAAAGTTAGGCATCATGAAAAAAGTACAAAAACAAGAAAAACAAATTCAAACAATATTATCACAACTAAGTGAAATACAAGACAATTCATCAGACAAAAAAATTGAAAAAATATTAAACGAAGTGCAAAAAGAACTAAGTGTTTTAGTTTAAACAAATTTAAATATTTTTTCAAAAAAGGAGGAGTTAAGCAATGGCTTTTGAAGGTTTATCAGAAAAGCTACAAGCTTTCACAAAAAAGCTTAGAGGAAAAGCTAGAATAACAGAATCAGAGTTAAATGAAATGCTACGAGAAGTTAAGCTTGCATTATTAGAAGCGGATGTTAACTACAAAGTAGTAAAGGAATTTATAAACTCAATTCATGATAAAGCTTTGGGGCAAGATGTGCTTAAATCTCTAACACCGGGTCAACAAGTTGTAAAAATAGTAAAAGATGAGTTAGTAGAACTTTTAGGTGGAACAGATAGCAAAATAGCAATTTCACCAAATCCACCAACAATCATAATGTTAGTTGGTCTTCAAGGTTCTGGTAAAACTACAACAGCAGGTAAACTTGCTAATCTTTTAAGAAAGCAAGGCAAAAAGCCATTACTTGTTGCTTGTGACGTGTATAGGCCAGCTGCTATAAAGCAACTTCAAGTTGTGGGAGGAGAGCTAGGAATTCCTGTATATGCAAATGATCAAGAAAAAAATGTTGTAAAAATAGCAAAACAAGCCAAAGAAATAGCTATAAGCAAATTAAACGACATTGTTATACTAGATACAGCGGGTAGACTTCAAATAGATGAAACTTTAATGCAAGAGCTAAAAGACATTAAATCAAATGTTAAACCACATGAAATTTTACTTGTTGTAGATTCAATGACAGGACAAGAAGCTGTAAATGTAGCTAGCAAGTTCAATGAAGACTTAGGCATAGATGGCGTTATACTAACCAAACTTGATGGTGATGCACGTGGTGGTGCAGCAATATCTGTTAAAAAGGTTACAGGTAAACCAATCAAATATGTAGGAACTGGTGAAAAGCTAAATGAAATTGAAGAATTTCATCCAGATAGAATGGCATCAAGAATTCTTGGAATGGGTGACGTACTTTCAATAATTGAGCAAGCAGAAGAAGCATTTGATAGAGAAGAAGCAGAAAAACTAGAAAAGAAATTAAGAAAAAACAAAGACTTAGACTTAAATGATTACTTAGCTCAATTAAAACAAGTCAAAAAAATGGGATCATTTTCATCAATACTTAAAATGATACCTGGTATGAACAAGCTAAATGTAAATGTTGATGATAAAGAGTTCACAAGAATTGAAGCAATAATTAGTTCAATGACAAATGAAGAAAGAGAAAATCCAAAACTACTTAATGCATCAAGAAGAATTAGAATTGCAAAAGGTAGTGGAACGGAGGTTCAAGACATAAACAAATTCATGAAATCTTTTGAACTAACACAAAGCATGATGAAAAAAATGAAAAATGGTTCATTAGACCCAAGAATGAAAAAAATGATGAAGGGCTTAAACTTAGACAAAATGTCAGAAGAAGAACTTCAGGAGCTTGAAAATAAGCTGAAATAGACTTATATATTCTAAAATATAAAAAATGTACAAGAATATATTGAAAAATAATCAATTAGATATTAAGTTTTTAACTTTATATAAATATATTTTTGATAATTTATTCGAACTAATTTGCATAAAAGCAAATAAGCAAGAAAAGATTATCTTAAACTCTAGGAGGTGATACCATGGTAAAAATAAGATTACAAAGAGTAGGAGCAAAAAAAGCACCTTTCTATCACATTGTTGTAGCTGATTCAAGAGTTGCAAGAGATGGAAAAATAATCGAACAAATTGGAACATATGACCCAATGACAAAACCATCTACAATAGTTCTTGATAAAGAAAAAACAGAAAAATGGATAAAAAACGGAGCAAAACCTACAGATACAGTAAAAGCACTAATTGCTAAAGCAAAATAATTAGTTAAAAGAAGATTTAGCACCTGAGCTATACGCAAGAGTGACTCAAGTTAATAACTACTAGCATAAGCAAGAAAGGAAAATTAAATGGAAGAAGTATTAAGAACCATACTAGCAAATTTAGTAGAAAATCAAAAAGCTGTTTCAATTGATCATGTAGAAAGAGAAGAAACAGATTTTTACTATGTAAAAGTTGCACAAGAAGAAGAAGGCGAACTAATAGGAAGACAAGGCAGAGTGGCAAAAGCAATAAAAGCACTATGCAAGGCATTAGGAGCAAAGGAAGGAAGAAAAGTTGAAGTAGTATTTCCTTTTAAGAGAAAATAAAATTATTTATACAAGAATTTTAGTATAAATAAAATTTATGACTTGAAATATATAAGCAATAATATGCGATATAAAAGAAAGGATATTAAATGCAGGATAAATTTGAAGTTGGCAAAATAGTTAATACTTTTGGAATAAAAGGCGAAGTAAAAGTTGCACTATATACCGAAAACATTAACAATTTTAAAAAAGGTAATAAAATATATGTTAATAATAAAGAAATGCAAATAGAAAAATCAAGACTTCAAAAAAATATGTTAATCCTTAAATTAAAAGGCGTAGATAATATGACAGATGCAGAGGACTTAAGAGATAGTATCATTACAGTCGAAAGAAACAAAAAAGAGCTTCCTTCAGGAACATATTATATAGCTGATTTAATTGGATTAGATGTATATACCGATGAAGGAAATTTACTTGGAAAAATTATAGACATATATAATACTGGAGCAAACGACATTTATACTGTAAAAACTCTTGAAGGAAAAGAAGTATTACTTCCAGCAATTAAAGATGTAGTAAAACAAGTGGATTTGCAAAACGAAAAAATAATAGTTCATATTTTAAAAGGACTTATATAATAATATTTTTTATGAACTGAATATTAATTAGTAGTTGAGTATTATGCAAATATATCTAGAAAGGATAAAATGTTTAGATGAAATTTAGCGTGTTAACTTTATTTCCAGAAATGTTTGAACCAATAAAACACAGCATAATAGAAAGAGCTTCTAAACAAAATCTTATAGAGATTAATTTAATAAATATAAGAGCTTTTTCGGAAGACAATCACAAACATGTTGATGATACGCCTTATGGTGGTGGAGCAGGAATGATTATAAAACCCGATGTAGTATACAAAGCATATAATTCAATAGATGATAAAAATGCAAAAGTAATATACTTATCACCAAAAGGAAAAGTATTAAATCAATCTAAAGTAAAAGAACTTTCAAAAGAAAAGCATTTAGTTTTGCTATGTGGACATTATGAAGGAATAGACCAAAGAGTATTAGATGAAATAGTAGATGAAGAAATTTCGATAGGAGACTATGTGCTTACACGGTGGTGAGCTACCAGCAATGGTACTTATAGACAGTGTTAGTAGATATGTAGAAGGAGTTTTAAGCGAAAATTCTACAAAAGAAGAATCATTTAGCTCAAACCTTTTAGAATATCCTCAATACACTAGACCAGAAGTATTCAATGGCACAAAAGTTCCTGATGTACTAACTTCAGGAAATCATCAAAAAATAAATGATTGGAGAAAAGAACAATCATTAAAAATAACGTTTTTAAAAAGACCAGACTTGTTAAATGAAGAAGAAAAAAGTTTGGCAAAAGATTTATTAAAAAATTAAGAAAGGAGTTAAATCATGGATATTATAAAATCAATAGAACATGAACAATTAAAAAATAAGGTTCCTGATATTCGTGTTGGTAATACTGTAAGAGTACACCAAAGAATAAAAGAAGGAAACAGACAAAGAATCCAGGTATTTGAAGGAATTGTCATTAAAAAGCAAAATGGTGGATTAAACGAAACATTCACTGTAAGAAGAGTAGCATATGGAGTAGGAGTTGAAAAAACATTTTTATTACACTCTCCATTAATAGAAAAGGTAGAAACAGTTAGGGTAGGTAAAGCAAGAAGAGCTAAATTATACTACCTAAGAGAAAGATTAGGAAAAGCTGCTAAGACAAAGGAAAATGTAGGAGCAAGAATTGAAAACAAAGAAATAGTTATTAAAGAAGAAATGCCAGCTGAATCAGAAATCGCTGAAGCAGTAGAAGAAGTTAAAGCAGAAGTTGCTGATAAAGTTACAGAAAATGTTGTTGAAGAAGCAAAAACAGAAGAAACTTCTGAAAAAGCAGAAAACAAATAATTTAAAAATTAAAAGTGGACGTTTTTATCAATTAAGAACGTCCTTTTTTGTCAAAAAGAGACGCTTCTATTGACAAATAAAAACAAACGTTCTATAATAAAACTGGTGAATTATTATGCAACGTTTGATTTTTCATATTGATGTAAATAATGCATTTTTATCTTGGACAGCAGTAGATATGCTAAAAAAAGGAGCTGAATTAGATATAAGGACTATCCCATCCATAATTGGTGGAGATGAAAGCCAAAGACATGGTGTAGTTTTAGCAAAAAGTAATATAGCAAAGCAATTTGGAATAAAAACGGGAGAGCCAATATATTTTGCAAGAAAAAAATGTCCAAATCTTAAAGTATTTGCATCAAATCATAAAATGTATAGAGAATATTCTAATAGGCTTTATGAACTTTTTAAAGAATATACAAATATAATAGAGCGTTTTTCAATAGATGAATGTTTTTTAGACATGACCAATTTTATTGGTAAAAATGAAAGTCCACTTGCAATTGCAAAAGAAATATCTACAAGAGTAAAAACAGAGCAGGGGTTTACTGTAAATGTAGGTATTGCACATAACAAGCTTTTAGCAAAAATGGCGTCAGATTTTGAAAAACCAGATAAAATACACACTCTATGGCAAGAAGAAATACCTATCAAAATGTGGCCACTTAAAGTGGATGAACTTTTGATGGTAGGAAAAAAGAGCATACCAAAACTAGAGCGTATGGGCATAAAAACCATAGGAGATTTAGCACATTCTAATAAAGAGTTATTATATAAAACATTTGGTAAATTTGGCAAAATGATTTGGGAATATGCAAACGGCATAGACAATTTACCTGTAAATTATAAAGAAGAAAAGCCAAAGGGAATAGGAAATTCAATAACAGTTCCACAAGACTTAACAAATATAAATGAAATTAATAGGATATTGCTAGAACTTACCGAACAAGTTACTTATAGACTAAGAAAAGAAAAAATGCTAGCAAATGTAGTAAATGTACAAATAAAAGATTCAAATTTTAGAGTATTTTCACATCAACGTAAATTAGATACAGCCACATCTAGCACAAAAATAATTTATGAACAAGCAAAAAAATTAATGAATGAGCTATATTTAAAAGGAACTAGAGTAAGACTAATAGGTGTTAGAGTAGATGATTTACTAGATGAAAAAGATAAACAAATATCGTTATTTGACAATAAACTAAATGAAAAACAAGAAAAGTTAGATGAAACATTGGATAAAATAAAAGAAAAATATGGACATAATTTTATAAAAAGAGGGGGAGAAATGTAAAAAATTTTATAAGAAATTTTTAATAAAAAAAGAAACTACTACTATTGCAAGAACAAAGTAGTAGAAGAAATATGGAATTATTTTGTAGGAATAATTAATTAATTAGATTTTTTGCTGAAAAGATATCTTTATGCCTTTTGACGTAATTTTGCGAACTATACCAATTATTCTATCTCCATATTTTAGTGTGATAGGACAATCATTAATATTCAGAATACCATTTATTGCAGGCGTTACCTCCAAAAAGTATGCTTCAATTGACTCGTTAACATTGGTAACTTTGCAAACCAAAGTATCACCAATAGAGAATCGGAACATATCTGGATTAAAGGTAGCTTTATAAGAAACAATCACATAGCGATTTTCATCAGGTTTTGATAATACTTTAACATTAATCGATTGACCTTTGTAAAAGCATTCATCAGGAGTTTTTACAAAGCTATTGCTAATTTCCGAAATAGGACAAAACATGATCAATGTTTTGTACCTAAGAAAAATACCTATGTTAGCTATAGAAGAAATTTTAGCTTCAACTATTTGATCTATATTTAGGCTATTAAAATCTTCCCTCATAATAGCTTTTCGGGAATAAACACCATTTTCTTTTTTTAGAAAAACGATATTTCTCCTCAAAAGAGACTTAACTTCGAGAGGAATCCCGAACTTATCCACTTTGTCAAATGGATAAAGACTAATTTCTGTTTTCGGAATAGTAATGAAACCTTTTTCAGGAATTCTTACTATTAAGCCCTTTTCTTGATTCCACCGTTCAGCGATGCCGTTATGTATTTCATTCATTTCTATCATTCCTTTGTTTTTTTATTCCACATTTCTTTTTATACAATTCCTACAATATATATGTTAACATAAATAAAAGAAAAAATCAACTGATACTAAATATTAATGTGTAAGCAAAATAAAATCTTCATATTATTTTAATCAAAATTAATAAAAAATAATGATACCAAAATAATTTTAGTATCATTATTTTAAGAAATTATTATTTGAAATTAAAAATTATTTTTCTTCACAAATCTATAACTTGCATAACCTATAATAGCCATTACAGCAACTCCGCCAACAATGTATAAACCAGTGTAAATACCTGTTTGAGGAATATCCTTTTTAGGTAATACATCTAATGCTATAATAGGACATTTGTCATTTTCTGCAAATCCTGGAGTTCCATTTTCTTCATAAGTAATTTCTACATTTTCATTTGTAGGTAAATTAATACCTATTATTTCTTCATTAAATTCGTCTTTTAGAGATATTCTGTAAGTAAATGTAGCCTCTTCACCAGGTCCAAGTGAAGGTATAGTCCAAGTAATAGAATTATCTTCAGTATTTACTTCAGCAGTAACTTCTCCAATATTTGATTCTGTTAATTGTGCATAAGCAAAATTATCTATAATATTTTGAGGGAAGTAATCTTTAATTACTATGTTTTCTAAAATATATTGTTCTTGTACTAAACTTGCATATATTTTATTTGTAACAGTATCTTCAACTTCTTCATCAGAAACATAATAAACATCTCCAGATGTTGGGGTTGTTGATGTACCAAATATTTCTTCTGCAACTTCTCTATATGTTGGTTTTGGATCTTCCTGAGATATAGCAATTTCATCATCACTCATTTCTATAAGCATTGAAATTAAGTTGATACCAGATTTGCCTAATTCAACTATTTTATTTCTAGTTGGAACTCTTGTTGCATCTGTGTAAGTATCTCCAACAACTCCTCTTGCTGTATTTGGAATAGCATCTGTTAAAGTAATTATATAGTCTTCAGTATCAGGATCATTATTTGTTTGAAGTAATGCATTTGCTGCATCTAAGCCAACCTCTAGGTTTGTTCTTGCACCCATAACATCTTCAGATACTGTATTTAAAGCAGCTTTAATTGTATCTGCATCATTAGTAAGTTCACTTGTAACTGTTTTTGCATCTAAATCAGTACCTTCAATTGTATAACCTTCATCGTCTGTTTCAGTAGATGTAGCAAATTCAACTACGCCAATTTTTATATTAGGATTTGCTGCTAATAATTTATCTACTAGAGTTTGAGCAGATTGTAAAACAGCTTCTTTTCTAGTCATTGTTTCACCATTGATAAGAACTTCATTTGTTGACATACTTCTTGAAGCATCTATCAATAAAACAACATTAGCTTTTTTATCTTCTAATTGTTCTGCATTATTTTTAACAGTTAATCTAATATCTACATACTTTTCTGTAGTGTTACATTCAATCATTCTTTTTTCAAATTCACCATACTCGCCAAAAGTAATATTGCAAATATTATCTTCTACCAAAGTCATTGTGGCATCAGCTTTTTGAACATTAGCAGCAAAACTTGATGTAGCAGTAAATAAAACTACAAATAGAGCAATTAAAATACCATAAATTGTTTTTTTCATAATACATAATCCTTTCCTTTAAAATTTTACAATTTGCATAAAAATGCAAACAAAAATCTTTCTTTAATTATTTTATACTAAAATTAATATTTAATACGTCTACATTATAATACATAAAAATTCAAAATTCAACAAAAATTTTAAAAGAAAAAATTGTTTTTTATTAAAAACCACCTACAAAATTAAATAAATTTGTGATAAAATACATTTGAAAATTAATAAAAAAATATTTAGAATTAATAAAATAAAAAAAGCAAGATACATAATTAAACAAAATAAAAGGAGAAAAAAATGGCAACAATAATTGATGGAAAAAATTTAGCAAAAAACATAAGAGCAGAGCTAAAAGTAGAAGCAGAAAAACTAAAAGAAAGAGGCTTTATACCACATTTAGCAGTTATAATGGTGGGAGATAATGATGCATCAAAAGTTTATGTTAGAAATAAAAGTAGAGCTTGTGAAGAAATAGGAATAGAATTTAAAGAATATTTGCTTCCAAGTACAACGAGTGAGCAGGAACTTTTAGATTTAATAGATAAATTAAATAATGATAAAAATGTAAATGGTATATTACTACAAAGTCCTATTCCAAAACCATTAAACATTCAAAAAGCATTTAATAAAATAAGCCCTGAAAAAGATGTTGATGGTTTTAATCCACAAAATGTGGGAAATTTGTGCATAGGACAAGATGGCTTTATACCTTGTACACCTCTAGGAATTGTAACAATGCTCGAAAAATACAATATAAAAATAGATGGACAAAAAGTTGCAATCATAGGAAGAAGTAATATTGTTGGTAAACCTATGGCTTTGTGCATGCTTTCGAAAAATGCAACAGTAACAATATGCCATTCAAGAACAAGAGAACTAAAAAAAGAAGTAAAAGATGCAGATATAGTTATTTCAGCAGTTGGCAAAAGAAATACAGTAACCGCAGACATGATTAAAGATGGAGTAGTTATTATAGATGTTGGAATGAATAGAAATGATGAAGGTAAACTTTGCGGAGATGTAGATTTTGAAAATGTTTCTAAAAAGGCATCTTTCATTACTCCAGTACCTGGCGGAGTAGGACCAATGACAATAGCAATGTTAATGAGTAACGTAATAAAAGCTTGCAAAAATCAGAATAAATAAAAGGAGTAAGAATGGTAGCAGAAATAATAATAGAATCAACAGTAAAAACACTTAACAGAATATTTGATTATGAAATACCTGAACATTTAAACGTAAAAATAGGTAGTAGAGTTTTTGTGCCATTTGGAAATAAAAAAACTCCTGAAGAAGGTATTGTGATTGGTATTAAAGAAAAATCAGACTATAAAATAAAGCCAATCCTAAATGTACAAGATGCAAGTATAAAAGAAGAATATATAAACTTAGCAAAGTGGATGGCAAAAAGATATATTTGTAATGTTTCAGATTGCTTGAGATTAATGCTTGCTCCAGGTACAACAAGCAAAAATATTGAAACAAGAGTTAAAGATAGAACTATAAATCTAATATATTTAGCCAAATCTCAAGATGAAATAGAAGAAGACATAGAAACTGGAAAAATAAAATCTGAAAAGCAAAAAAATATATTAGATTTTTTAATGAGAAATGACTCAGCAACTATGCAAGATATAGAAATTTTTACAGATGGAACAAGAAGCATAGTAAATACTTTAGTCAAAAATGGATATTTAGAAATAAATGAGAAAAAAGTCGAAAGAAATCCATTTATGCATAAAGTAGAAAGCAAAACTCATGATTTAAAACTTACAGATGAACAGCAAACAGCAATTTCGCAAATTAAAGATAGTGGCGAGTATTTGCTATATGGAGTAACTGGTTCAGGAAAAACAGAAATATATTTACAACTCATTGAAAAAATGCTTAGAGAAAATAAAAGTAGCATTATGTTGGTTCCAGAAATTTCACTAACACCACAAACTGTTGATAGATTTATTGCAAGATTTGGAGATGAACAAATTGCAGTTTTACATAGTAAACTATCTATAGGGGAAAGATATGATCAGTGGAATAAAATCAAAGAAGGAAAAGCTAAAATAATAATCGGAGCAAGGTCTGCAATTTTTGCACCGGCTGTAAATTTGGGACTAATAATTATTGATGAAGAGCATGATGAATCTTATCAGTCTGAAATGAGTCCAAGATATGATGCCAGGAAAGTGGCTGAATATTTGGCAAAATCAAATAATATTCCACTTTTACTTGGTAGTGCCACACCAGATATGAAATCATACTATAAAGCACAAAATGGAGAAATAACACTTTTGACTCTTACAAAAAGAGCAAATAATGCAAATTTACCAACTGTTAAAGTGGTTGATTTAAGGCAAGAACTAGCAAATGGTAATAAATCAATGATAAGTGAAGCCTTAAAAGAAGAAATTGAAAAGAATTTATTAACAAAAACCCAAACTATTTTATTTTTAAATAGAAGAGGATTTTCAACATTTATTATGTGCAGAGATTGTGGATACACAGTTAAATGTAAAAGATGTAATATTACAATGACTTATCATAAAAATGAAAATAAACTAAAATGCCACTATTGTGGTTATGAAGAAAATATTGTAACAACTTGCCCAGAATGCAGAAGCCAAAATATAAAATACTTTGGAGCAGGAACTCAGAGATTAGAAGATGAGGTGCACAATCTTTTCCCAGAAGCCACAACAATCAGAATGGATGTGGATACAGTTTCAAAAAAGAATTCTCATGAAGAAATATTAGATAAATTCAGAAATGAAAATATAGATATTTTAATTGGAACACAAATGGTTGTAAAAGGTCATCATTTCCCTAATGTTACTTTAGTTGGAGTTGTAGCAGCAGATAGTAGCTTAAATTTTGGTGATTATAGAGCGAATGAAAGAACATTTCAAACATTAACCCAAGTTGCGGGTAGAGCAGGTAGAGGAGAATATGAAGGAAGAGTAATTATTCAAACATATAATCCAGATAATTATGCAATAGAATATTCAAAAGCACAAGATTATGATTTATTTTATAATACTGAAATTGAACTAAGAAAACAATTGAAATATCCGCCATTTTGCGATATAATAGTAATAGACATGTCTGCAAAAAATATGCTAGAGCTTAAAAAAGTTGCAAAAGATTTGCACACATATTTAAAACAAAGAGTAATAAATGAAAAGTTTGGATTACTTCTATATAGCCCAGTGCCATCACCAATAGATAAAATTAAAGATAGATATAGATGGCGTATGCTTATAAAATGCAAATATGATGATAGAGTAAATAACTTACTCGCAGATGCATATGATACATTTTTAAATATGAAAACGAAGACAGCAAGGGTTAATATTGAGCTAAATCCTAATAACATGCTATAGGAGGAAAATCATGGCAATAAGAGAAATAAGAAAAGACGGAGATGAAATCTTAAGAAAAAAATCAAGAGAAGTTGAAGAAATTGATGACAGAATAAGAGAACTTTTAGATGATATGTTAGAAACAATGCATGCATCAAATGGTGTTGGAATATCTGCTGTACAAGTGGGAATACTAAAAAGACTAATAGTTATAGATTTATATGACGGAAATAAACCACTAAAACTTATAAACCCTGTTATTGTAAAAGCAAAAGGTGAACAGGAAGTAGAAGAAGGATGCCTAAGTTTTCCAAACCAATTTGCTAAAGTAATAAGACCAATGGAAGTTACAGTTAAAGCTTTAGATGAGAATGGAAAGAAAATAACTGTAAAAGGTAAAGAACTTTTGGCTCAAGCTTTAGCACACGAAATAGACCATTTAGATGGAAAGTTGTTTGTAGACATTATGGAACCGGGAACTATGCAGTATATTGAACCCGAAGAAAAATAAATTAGAGAAAGGGATTTTTTTAAAATGAAAATAGTGTTCATGGGAACGCCAGACTTCGCAAAAGAATCATTAGAAGCAATCTACAATAGTGGAAATAAAGTACTAGCTGTTGTAACAAATCCAGATAAGCCAAAAGGTAGAGGAATGAAAATGATTGCTTCTCCTGTAAAAGAATTTGCACTAGAGAAAAACTTGAAAATTTATCAACCAACAAAAGTAAGAAATAATACAGAATTTATAGAAGAAATAAAAACTTTAAATCCAGACTTACTATGTGTAGTTGCATATGGAAAAATTTTACCAAAGGAATTATTAGACATTCCAAAGTATGGAGCAATCAATGTTCATGGCTCGCTATTACCAGAATATAGAGGAGCTGCACCAATTCAATGGGCTGTTCTAAATGGAGATAAAAAAACTGGAGTTACTACAATGTTTATGGACATTGGCATGGACACAGGAGACATGATTTTAAAAGAAGAAACAATAATAGGCGAAGACGAAACAACTGGAGAATTGTGGGAAAGGCTATCTAAAATAGGAGCCAAACTTTTAGTAAAAACTATTGAAAAAATTGAAACAATTCCGGATAAAGAAAATAAAACTTTAGAAGAAATAAAAAAACTTGTTGGAGCAGAAAAACAAGGAGAAAACTATACTTTAGCACCAATGATTGAAAAAGAAATGGCAAAAATAGATTGGAACAAAAAATCAAAAGAAATAAAAAATTTAGTTAGAGGTCTAAATCCAATAATGGGCGCATATTCTTTCTTAAATGATAAGAAAATAAAATTCTGGAAAATTGATATAATGCCAATAGAAGAGTTAGAAAAAATATTTCCAGAAATAAAAGAATATGAAGGCAGAATGAAAAAAATAGAGCCAGGAACAATAGCATTTGCAGATAATAAAAAAGGCATATTTATAAAAACTGGAGATAGTTTTATAAAAGTATTGGAACTTCAGGGCGAAAACGCCAAGAAAATGGATTACAAAAATTTCTTAAATGGAAATAAATTGCAAGCAGGAGAAATATTTGAGTAACTATTAAGTTGCAGTTCAGAGAGCGACTAAAATTTAGCATAGTAATTTTCAAACCGAATAATTAAAAAAATTGTCGAAAAATGTTGATTATTATTATTGCTTAATGTAGAATTAAAAAAGACAATGTAAAATAAAACAATGTGCATTAAAAAGTAAAGAAATAATTTATTAAAATTAAATTATTAATTACTATCAAAATAAGGGGAAGTAAATAAGATGATAAGA
>CAMMFK010000009.1 GCA_946496115.1 uncultured Clostridium sp. | reverse complement strand
AAATTAAAAAAATTGGCCAAAAAGAGCATTCCAATTAGAAATTATTTTCAAAAAACCATCCGAAATGTAAAATGAGCACCTAACGTAAAATTTTTAGTTATCCATTGAAAAATATTCATAAATGAGGTAAAATATGTATAATGAAAAAAGAAAACAGTAGCCAAGAGATAAGGCTACTGTTAAAATAAATTTTATGGATAAAATTTATTAAAAGGAGAGAAGCATATAGAGAGGAATTTTTTAATGAATAAAAAATGGAAGCTTAAACAAAATAATGAGAATAGAATATCAGATATATCTAAGAAATTTAATCTAACATATATAGTTGCACAAAAACTAGCAGAAAAGAATTTAACTGATAGAGAAGTAGAAATATTTTTAAACCCAACAAGAAAAGATTTTCATAATCCATTTAAATTGCCAGATATGGAAAAGGCAGTAGATAGAATCTTAAAAGCGATGGAAAACAAGGAGAAAATAGTTATATATGGTGACTATGATGCAGATGGAATTACAAGTACAACAATTTTAAAAAGATTTTTTGGAGATAGAGGCATTGAGGTAGGCACATATATTCCAAATAGATTAGATGAAGGATATGGACTAAATGAAGAAGCTATTAAAGAGATTGCAAACGAGGGCTATAACTTAATGATTACAGTTGATTGTGGTATAACAGCAGTAAAAGAGGTTGAGCTTGCAAAAAGCTTAGGAATAGATGTTATAATAACAGACCATCACGAAGTGCCAGAAGAGTTGCCAAAGGCTACAGCAGTTGTAGATGCTAAAAGAAAAGATAATGAATATCCTTTTAATGGGTTAGCAGGTTGCGGAGTAGCTTTCAAGTTAAATCAGGCATTAAGCATTAAGCTAAACTTAAATGAGAATGAATGGCTAAAATATATAGATATAGCATGTATAGGAACAATTTCAGATATAGTGCCATTAATCGATGAAAATAGAGTTATTGCAAAATTAGGTTTAATGTTAGTAGCAGTTACAAAAAATATTGGACTAAAAACTTTAATAAGTATGATAGGTGTTAAAAAAATAGACTCTACATTTGTTTCTTTTGGAATTTCTCCAAGAATCAATGCATGTGGCAGAATGGGACATCAAGAAGATGCATTAAATTTGTTTTTAACAAATGACCCAATTGAAGCTAGAAATTTAGCAATTAAGTTAGAGGAATATAATAGACAAAGACAAGAGATTGAAAAAAATATATATAATGAAGCTCTAGAATTAATTTCTAAAGAAAAAGATGAGCCTTGCATTGTACTTGGAAAAGAAGGATGGCATCATGGTGTCATAGGAATTGTGTCATCAAAAGTAACAGATATTACATATAAACCAAGTATACTAGTTTGTTTTGAAGGAGAAAACTCAAAAGGATCTGGTAGGAGTATACCAGGATTTGACTTACATGAAGCAGTATATAATTGCAAAGATTACTTAACAGCTTGCGGTGGACATAGTATGGCAATAGGACTAAGTTTAAAAACTAAAGACTTTGAACCTTTTAAAAAAGCAATCATAGAATATGCAAAAACAAAAAACATAGAAAACTTAGAACCAGAGCTTTTGATTGATGAAGAAATAAATTCATCAGATATAAGTATTTCTGGAATAGATAAAATTTCTTTATTAGAACCATTTGGTGAAAGCAATAGTATGCCAATTGTGTTATATAAAAATTTAAAAATCATATCGATTAGAACTTTATCTGAGGGGAAACATTTGAAATTAGTCTTAATAGATGGCAATAATTATATTGACGCAATTGGATTTAGCATGGGAGATTTAGCAGAAAAGTATCAAATTGGAGATAAAGTAGATATTGTTGGAAACATAAGTGTAAATAGGTATAAAGACTTGGAAAATGTGCAGATAACTCTAAAAGATATGAGGACTAGTATTTAAAGTCGAAATATATGTTCTTGATATTTTAGCTGAGCGTAGGCGACTTCGGAGCGGAGCGAAAGCGGGCGGCGGTGGTTCCGCCGTAAAATAGGAAAGAATGTATATTTCGACAGGTAAGGGGGTATATATGTCAGAAGTAAAAGAGGTTACAATAAAAGATGTAATAAATGAAACAAAAAAACATAATAGAAAATCAGATTCAAAGTTAATAATGAAAGCTTACAATTATGCTGTGGCTCATCATGGTGATCAAAAACGTAAATCTGGAGAGCCTTATATTATACATCCAATTCAAGTGGCATATATACTTTCTACTCTAGGACTGGATGATGCTACAATTTGTGCAGCTTTAATGCATGATTTGGCAGAAGACACAGATGTTACAATTGAAGATATTTCAAAAGATTTTAGCCCAGAAATTGCTGAAATGGTAAATGGTGTTACTAAACTTGGAAAGATTAATTATGTAAGTGCAGAAGAGCAACAGGTTGAAAATTATAGAAAAATGTTTCTTGCAATGGGTAAAGATATAAGAGTAATACTTATAAAATTAGCAGATAGATTACACAATATGAGAACTCTTAAGTTTTTAACAAGAGATAGGCAAATCGCAAATGCAAGAGAAACCATGGATTTGTATGCTCCACTTGCAAATAGACTTGGTGTATATTCTTTAAAATGGGAACTTGAAGATTTAGCTTTTAAATATCTGTACCCAGAAGAATTTAGAGAAATCGCACAAGGTATTGATAAAAAAAGAGAAGAAAGACTTAAATTTATTGATGAAATAAAAGAAGAAATAAAAGTTAATTTAAAAAAAGAAAAAATTGAAGGTGAAATTACTGGTAGAGCAAAACATTTATATTCTATTTATAGAAAAATGAAAAGGGATAATAAAACTTTAGATCAAATTTACGATTTATTTGCCTTAAGAATATTAGTAAATTCTGTGAAAGATTGTTATGCAGCTTTAGGCGTTGTTCATGAACTTTATACACCTATGCCAGGAAGATTTAAAGATTATATTGCGGTTCCAAAGCCTAATATGTATCAATCACTTCATACAACATTAATTGGACCAAATGGAACACCTTTTGAAGTACAAATAAGAACATACAATATGCATAGAATTGCTGAATTTGGTATTGCAGCACACTGGGCATATAAAGAATCAGGATTTTTAAAAGGTAAAAAGACAAATGTTGTTGTCACAGATGATAAGTTAGCTTGGATAAGAGAAAGCTTAGAATGGCAAAAAGATATGCAAGATCCTCAAGAATTCTTAAAGACTCTGAAAACAGAGTTATTTGAGGATGAAGTATATGTATTTACTCCAAAAGGTGAAATAAAAACATTACCAAAAGGAAGTACACCAATAGACTTTGCATATATGATACATGCAGAAGTTGGAAACAAAATGGTTGGGTGTAAAATCAACAGCAAGATGATGCCAATTGTAACAAAATTAAATAGTGGAGATATTGTTGAGATAATTACAAATGATAATAGCAAAGGACCAAGTAGAGACTGGCTAAAATTTGTACAGAGCACATCTGCAAAAACTAAAATTCAACAATGGTTTAAGAAACATGAAAAACAGCAAAATATTGCTAAAGGTAAAGATTTAATAGAAAAAGAAATTAAAAGAATTGAATTGGCAGAAGAAGATTTATTTGTGCAAAAGTATTACTTGCCAGCTCTTCAAAGATATGGATTTAAGACTTTAGATGACATGTATGCAGCAGTTGGATTTGGCTCAATTACTGCAAATAAAATAATAACCAGAACTCTAGAAGAATATAGAAAGTTTCATGAAGAGGAAAATGTTGAGGAAAAAATTGTAGAATTACAATCTGCTCCTAAAGCTAAGTCTTCAAAAGCTGGTATTATAGTAAAGGGAATAGATAATTGCTTAGTAAGACTTTCTAAATGCTGTAATCCAGTACCAGGAGATGAAATAATAGGATATATTACAAGAGGTAGAGGAGTAACAGTACACCGTAAAGATTGTAAAAATGTAAAAGATTTGCTTGAAGATGAAGGCAGAATTATAGATGTTTACTGGGATGAAAAGAAAGAATCATCTTATAATGTTGATATAACAGCATTTGCAAATGATAGAGAAGGACTATTAGCAGATGTTATAAAAGTAATTGGAAACACAAATACAAGATTGGTTGCTGTCTCTGCAAAAGCTAGTAAGGAAAAAATTGCAACAGTTGAGCTTACTTTGGAAGTTAAGGATATAGAAGATTTAACTAAAGCTCAAAGAGAATTGGGAAAAATAGATAGTGTGTATGATGTAAAACGTAAGAAATAGTGAAATATAGCAAAGCAGAATCATATAATGAAGATTCAATTAAAGTATAAAAAGATAAATGATAAGTAGAAACTAAAGAAAGGAAAATCATGATACTAAAGCAAATTGAAGTAAAATCAAGTTTAATAAATGATTACACCAATTGTTATATCATGCAAGATGAAGAAACAAAAGAAGCAATATGCATAGACCCGGGTGGAAGCATAGAAAAAATAATAGAAATGCTTAAAATTTTAAATGCAAAGCTAAAATATATATACTTAACTCATTCACATATGGACCATATTGAAAAAGCAGAAGAGCTTAAAAATACTTATGGCGGAGAAATATTAATTAGTAGAAAAGGTGCAGAAAACATTAATAATCCAGAAATTAATTTATCTAGTATGAGTGGAGTAGAACTTTATACCACAGTAGATTCAAGAGTTGATGATAAAGACATTTTACATATTGGAAAAATAGAACTTGAAGTAATATTAACTCCACGGACATACAAATGATGGAACAAGTTTATACTGTAAGGAAGAAGGAATTGTTTTTACCGGTGATACATTAATGTATATGGGATATGGAAGAACAGATTTCCCAACAGGAAATCTTAGAGAATTAAAAAAATCATTAAAAAAATTATTTGCATTACCAGAAAATACTTTTGTTTATCCGGGACATGGAATTGCAACTACAATTGGTGATGAGAAAGGAGAAAATTATGATACAAAAATTAAAAGGTACTAGAGATATATTGCCAAAAGAAGTAGTTACTTGGCAATATATCGAAGCAAAAGCAAAAGAATTGTTTGAAAAATATGGATATAACGAAATAAGAACACCAATAATAGAAAGCTTAGATTTATTTCAAAGAGGTGTTGGAGAAACAACTGATGTTGTACAAAAAGAAATGTACAATTTTGAAGATAAAGGTGGAAGAAAAATAGCTTTAAGACCAGAGGGAACAGCAGGAGTTGTTAGAGCATACATAGAAGACGGTTTATCAAGCGAACCATCACCACTAAAATTATGGTACAAAATGTCTATGTATAGATATGAAAATGTTCAAAAAGGCAGACAAAGAGAATTCAATCAAATTGGTGTAGAATTATTTGGGTCAGATTCATATATGGCAGATGTAGAAATAATTCAAATGTGTACTAAATTTTTTGAAGAATTAAACATTAAAGATATTGAATTAAATATTAATAGCATAGGATGTCCAAAGTGCAGAAATGAATATAAAGAGGCTCTAAAAGATTTTATTAGACCAAATTTAGATAAATATTGTGATACTTGCAAAACTAGATTTGAGAAAAATCCTATGAGAATATTGGATTGTAAAGAAGAAACTTGCAAAAAGTTAAATCAAAATGCTCCAAGAATTTTAGACTATTTATGCGAAGAATGTAAAACACATTTTGAAAATCTTAAAAATATGTTGAATGAACTAGGAATTGAGTACAAAGTAGATAGTAATATAGTAAGAGGATTAGACTATTATACAAAAACTGTTTTTGAGTTTGTATCAAAAATAGATGGATTAACAGTACTTGGTGGAGGAAGATATGATGGTCTAGCAGAAGAGTTAGATGGACCAAAAACTCCTGCGATAGGATTTGCAACAGGTATGGAAAGATTAATAAACGTATTTGAAGCAAATAATAAAGATTTAAATTTAGAAAAGAATATGCAAATATTTGTGGCATATATAGGCGATAAAGCAAATTTATTTGCAACAAAATATGTCGAAAAATTAAGAGAGGCCGGCATTTATGCTGAAAAAGACATAATTGGAAGAAGTTTGAAAGCTCAGCTAAAATATGCAGACAAAAAACAATCTAAATTTGTTATAACAATTGGAGATAATGAAATAGAAACAGGAAAAGCAAATTTGAAAAATATGGCGACAGGTGAAGTTGAAGAAATAAATTTGAACGAAATTGCTAGTGTAATGAAAAATAATTTATAATATCTTGATTTATTTAGCGAATTATAGTATAGTTATTTTCATTTCCTATAATTATTATACATACTTTTGGTATATTTGTCAAATATAAAATTTAGACAAATGATGGAAAAGGTTAAAAAAATTGTAATTTAGAAAAGGATAGAAAATGTATAATTTATTCGTTGTATTATTTGCAAAAGTTTTGAATTTTTTTGCAAATATTTTATGCAAAATACTACATAAAGATAATGGAAATATGTTGGGAAAAATAGTAAAGAAACTAAGCCCAGATATTTTAAAAAGTATAAAAATAGATTGCCCAGTAATTGCAGTAACTGCTACAAATGGAAAAACAACAACAAATAACGCAATTAGATATATGTTAGAGCAGAATGGCAAAAAGGTAGTAAGTAATAGAGAAGGCAATAATATGGAAACAGGAATTATTACAACCTTAATAAAGTCTTGTACATTAACGGGCAAAATTAAAGCAGATTTTGTGACATTTGAAGTAGATGAAAGTTATGTACCAATAGTTTTTAAGAAAATACCATTAAATACACTTGTCGTTCTAAATTTCTTTAGAGACCAACTAGATAGAAATGGAGAAGTTGAAAGCTTAATATTAAAAATAAATGAGTTCTTAAAAACTTATGATGGCAATTTAGTATTAAATAATGATGACCCAAATGTTGCAAGATTAGGGAGAGCAAACGAAAATAATAAAAATGTATATTATTTTAGTGTAGATAAATATAAATATGCAACTGAAGAGCAAAGCGAAGCTGGTGAAGGAAAATTCTGCCCATTTGATAAAACAAGACTTGAATATGAGTATTATCAATATTCGCATATAGGAAAATTTAAATGCCCAAAATGTGGATATGGTGAGGAAAACTTGTATACAAAAGTAGAAAACGTAGATTTAGACGCAAAAACTTTTAAAGAAGAAGATATTTCTTATGAATTTTTAGCTAATAACATCTATACAATTTATAATTATGCAGCGGTTATAAGTGTGGCTAAACTTTATGATTTAGATGCAAAAGAAGCTATAAAAACATTTAAGTTAGACAATGGAAGAGCAGAAAATGTAAAAATAAATGGCTGTGAAACAATTATAAACTTAGCAAAAAATCCTACAGGAGCCAATGTGTCGCTAAGAACTCTAAATGAAGACAAAGAAGAAAAAGAATTATTATTTGTATTAAATGATAATTCAGCTGATGGACATGATGTGTCTTGGATATGGGACATTAATTTTAATGTGCAAAACGTAACTAGAATTGTCACTGCAGGAACTAGAGCTTACGATATGGCAATAAGAATAAAAACAAGTGGATTTGATGCAAATAAAATAGAACCATATTTAGATTTAAAAGAAGCTCTGCAAGCTTTATATAAAACCAACACAAAAAAATATGTAATTGCAAATTATACAGCTTTGCAGCCAACAAGAAGAGAAATTTTACAAAAAGGTCCGTCCACAACGTAAAAAGGAGTTATTGAATGAAAGAAATTAAATTATTGTATTTGTACCCTGATATGCTTGAATTGTACGGGGATTATGGCAATATACAGGTCCTTAAATATAGATTAGAAAAAAGAGGATTTAATTTAATAGTAGATAAGTATAGTATTGGTGATGAAGCTCCTGATTTTACTTCTTATGATATAGTTTTTGCTGGTGGAGGAGCAGATAATGAGCAATCTATACTTTCAAAAGATTTAGTTAAATACAAGGATAATATTAAAGAAGCAGTAGAAAAAGGTGTATTTTTCTTACTAATTTGTGGAGCCTACCAATTATTTGGAAAATATTATAAAGGTGTTGAAGGAAATATTATTCCTGGGTTAGAAGTCTTTAATTATTATACAGTTGCAGAGCCTGATAGAAAGAAAAGATGTATTGGTAATATTGTTTTAAAAGTGAATTTAAATAGATATGAAAAAAATAATCAAGAAAATTTACAAAGTGATAATACGGAAGAGAAAAATGATAATTTAGAAGAAAGCAAGGTTGAAACAGAAGTAATCGGGTTCGAAAATCATGGTGGACAAACTTTTGATATTGACTCACCATTTGGCAAAGTTTTATATGGTAATGGCAATAAATTTGGAGATACGGAAGAGGGTTTTTTCAAAGAGAATGTAATTGCCACATATCTTCATGGACCATTACTTGCAAAAAATCCAGAGGTTAGCGACTATATTATTTCTTATTGCTTAGAGAGAAAATACAATGAAAAAATAGAGCTTGAAAAACTTGATGATAGTTTTGAAGAAAAATGTAGAAAGCAGTTGCTTGAAAAATTTTTAGGAGAAAATGAATAAAAATTCATATCAAACGAGTAAAAACAAAATAAGCTATAGTAAGATTAATAATAGAGGGCATGAGCATAGCCCTCTATTATAATGGTTAAATTAATACAACTTAATAATTGAATGCAACACACTATCATCTTGGCTTTTTAAAACAACAGTGTACACGTCATTATCTTTATATAAATAAGATTTAACTACATCTCCATATTTTAATTCCTTTTTATAAAGTATTTCTACGTTATTTAATTCATTGCCATCATAGACATCTTCAGGTAAAAGTTCATAAGCAATGTTTAAATAATTTAAGTTATGAACATGCTTATTTAAATCTAAATCGAATCTACGTATTTTATAAGTATCTGATGCAATTGGACTAGAGGTTGGTTCGGTTAACTTTGGAACATCCTCAATTTCAAAAACAGAATTATTATGAAATCCTCCATAAATTTCGCCTATATCATCTGGAATTTTTGCAATTTTTCCTTTTGTGGTATCAACTAAGCACCACTTAGAAGTAGCAATTACACATAAATTACCATGTTCATCATATATTTTAAAATCTCTTAAAACGAATATTCGAGTAGCAATTCTACCCCAAGTTTGTATTCGAATATTTTCTTCTCCTTTTATTCTTTTTAAAACTTTAAGTTTCCAATTTAGAAGAATCCATGTTAAGTTATATTTTGAAATGTCTGAAAATGTAAAGTGAACGTAAGCACTGTGCCTTCCAGCTATATTTTCTAAAATAGATAATATTGATTTATTTGTTAAAACATCATGTATTCCAGTTTGGGAAAAACTTGTTGTATAAGTATCTTCAAAAACTCCGTTTTCTAATTTGGGTTGTGATACCATTTTTGCCTCCTATAAAATTAAATGTTAAAAAAGTATTCTAATCTTTTTTACTAAGATTCAGATAATGTCTTAAGACCTTAACTGATTAGGTTTAAATTAGATTCACTAAAAAGTAGTTATAATCTAATTATATCACAACTAAAAAATTATGTCATATAATTTTAGTTAATAAAAGTAAAAATCTATGATTTATATTTTTGGAGAAAGCTGATTTAATTGAAAAATAATGCAACTGAATTGAAAAAATAAATTACTCGATATATAATAAATAAAAAATAAAGGAGTAAGAAATATATGACAAAAAACGCTGAAAGCCTTGGGGCTGTATATATATATATATATTGTAGGATTTAATAAAATAACTTTATGTGAACATAGGAAAAGCTATGTATGTTAAACGAACTTAAAATTTGTTTAACATACATAGCTTTTTAGTGTACAAAATGTTTAGAAAGGAAAAGAAAGCATGAAGAAATTAAATAAAAAACAAAAATTAGTATGCTTTATAGCTATATTGATAATTGTAGTTATATTAGCAATAGTTGTTACTACAAATATAATAAGTAACAAAAATCAAATAACAAGCGAAGGATATTTAGCAACAACAGCTAATGCAAACTCAAACTTAGTAGCGAGTTATATAAAAGAAGGAATAACAATAGGTGGAATTACTGGGACTTTAAAAACACTAGATACATATGATGCTACAGCAACGGCAGAAGATATAGCTTTAGGAAAAATTGCATATGCTAGAGGAGAAAGAATCGTTGGAGTAAGAGGTCCGATATCTAAAGAAAAGAAATATGTAGGATACTATGCAGATATAAATGGAGATGAAACACCAGATGGAATAATATATGCAGACTTGGCAATAGGTGGAAGTGGAGTTTGGGGAGAATCATATGAAATTCCAACGGAGACAAATTTTAAAGAATATCAAGTGTCAAAGACAAATTTTGATGGACCTTTTGGAAAAAGAGATGTAATTAAGGCTACCAGTTCAGGAAATGAAAGGTTCTATGTAATGGATTTAGAAGATATTGACTCAAAAACACATTTTTGGTATGCTGGAAATTACAGTGCCGCTCAAGGAGGAGTTACGCTTAGGACATCGGAAGAATTTGGTATGGGAAAACAAAATACAGCTAATGCAATAGAAAAATGGAACAAAGGCGGAAGCTATGGAGAGCAAAATGCAAATGATATGTGGGGATTGATAAAAGATAAGGTTTCGAGTAATTGGTTTGTTCCATCAAAAATGGAACTAATAGCATTTGCTGGAGAATTAAAAATAAATAGTAGTAATTATTTAAACTACAATTTAAAAGACAGTTATTGGTCTTCTACAAGAACGGAAACTCTTAATGCTGAATGTGTGGAATTTAAATTTGATAGACTGAGTAAACGTGCAGTTGATTCTTTACAGTACGTTCGATTAAGTACAACTTTTTAATTATAACATTATACCAAAAATAAACAAAATGTGTTATAATGTTTGTATTATGTTAGAAAAATGTGAAATTTGTCCAAGAAAATGTAAAGTAAATAGATTAAAAGGGGAGAAAGGCTTTTGTAATTTAGGTAACGAAGTAAAAGTAGCTTTAGTTTCATCACATGACTTTGAAGAGCCTTGTATAAGTGGAGCTAGCCAAAATACAAAATCATCTGGAACAGTATTTTTTAGTAATTGTAATTTAAGATGTGTATTTTGTCAAAATCACGAAATTAGCCAAGGAGGTAAAGGAAAGGTCATAACAACAGAAAGGCTGGCTAAAATCTTTTTAGAGCAACAAGAAAGAAAGGTTAACAACATTAATCTAGTAACCCCAACAATGTATGCGTATCAAATAATAGAGGCTATAAAGATTGCCAAAGCAAAAGGATTACACATTCCTATAATATATAATTCAAATGGGTATGAAAGTGTTGAAACAATAAAGGCTTTAAATGGATATATTGATGTATATTTACCAGATTTAAAGTATTATGCAGATGATGCCGCTGTAAAATATTCATCAGCACCACATTATTTTGAAATAGCCACAAAAGCAATAAAAGAAATGTATAATCAAGTTGGAAGCCCAGTATTTGATGAGAATGGAATTATACAAAAAGGTGTAATTATTAGACATTTAATTTTGCCAAATCATGTGCAAAATACTAAAAGAATTTTAAAGTGGATAAAAGAAAATATGCCAGAAGATATATATGTAAGTGTTATGGCTCAATATTTTCCAACTTATAAAGCTAAAAACATGGAAAAGATAAATAGAAAAATAAATATAAAAGAGTATAGGGAAGTTGAAAGTTATTTGTATACATTAGACTTAGAAAATGGTTATATGCAGGATTTGGGCAAGCATGAAGAAGAATATGTACCTGAGTTTGATTTTAGAGGCGTGGAATAAAAATTCACACAGAATTTACATATTTTTCTAGATTTTTTAATTATAATGTTGTATAGTGAAAAAAGTTAGTGAGTAAAGACTCTATTCACGTTTTAAATGATTTTTGAATAACAAAGGATCATCTTTTTGTGAATATAACGAAAGGAACTTACAATGTTAGAGTTAAAAAACATAAAGAAAGATTACAAAACCTCCACAGAAACAGTTCATGCTCTAAAAGGAATAAGTATTAAATTTAGAGAAAATGAATTTGTTGCAATATTAGGACAAAGTGGTTGTGGAAAAACAACACTTCTTAATATTATAGGCGGATTGGACCACTATACAAGTGGTGATTTAATAATAAACGGAAAATCTACAAAAGAGTTTAAAGACAGAGACTGGGACAGTTATAGAAATCATAGTATCGGATTTGTTTTTCAAAGTTATAACTTAATACCTCACCAAAGTATATTATCAAATGTAGAACTTGCACTTACAATTTCTGGGGTTTCTAAAAAAGAAAGAAAAAAGAGAGCAATTGAAGCATTAGAAAAGGTTGGACTTGGGGATAAAATTCATCAAAAACCAAATGAACTATCTGGTGGACAAATGCAGAGAGTTGCAATTGCTAGAGCTTTAGTAAACAATCCAGATATAATACTTGCAGATGAGCCAACTGGTGCATTAGATACAAAAACTAGTGTGCAAGTTATGGAAATTCTTAAAGAAATTTCAAAAGACCATTTAATAATAATGGTAACTCATAATCCAGAGTTGGCTGAAAAATATGCTACAAGAACAGTAAGAATTCTTGATGGAGAAATTACTGATGATAGTAATCCTTGCGATGAAGAAAATAAAAATATAGATGATGGCAAGAAAAAGAAACCATCAATGAGTTTTCTTACAGCTTTATCACTTAGTTTAAATAATTTAATGACTAAAAAAGGAAGAACAATATTAACTGCATTTGCGGGAAGTATTGGAATTATAGGAATTGCTCTTATTTTATCTCTATCAGCAGGTGTACAAAATTATATTAACAGCATAGAAGAAGATACGCTTTCATCATATCCTGTAACAATTCAAGAATCTACAATTGATATGAGTGGAATGATGTCTAGTTTAATGGACACTAACGTAGAGGGTAGAGCAGAAAAAGAAGACGGGAAGATATATACAAAATATATTACAAACTCAATGCTTGATACATTTGCAAATGATGTTAAAAGTAATAATTTAACTAAATTTAAAGAGTATTTGGAAACCACTGATAATATAAGTAATTATGCAAATGCTATACAATATTCTTATGATTTGAATTTAAATTTATATAAATCAGATACATCAAATGGTGCAGTTCAAGTAAATCCAAGTACAGTTGTAGAAAAAATGGGAATGGAAACTATGGTTGAAGCTGGAACTGATATGCTTGGTTCTAATTCAGCTATGATGAGTAGAGTAGATGTATTTTCAGAGTTATTTGACAACCAAGAGATGCTAGATATGCAATATGATTTACTTAGTGGAAAGTGGCCTGAAAATTATAATGAAGTGGTCGTAATAGTAGATAAAGATAATGAAATAAGTGATTATACTTTGTATTCTTTAGGAATTATGGACCAAGCCGAAATAGAAGAAAAAATGAATAAAATTGAAAATGGAGAAGAAATAGAGGAAACAGAAGAACAAAAAAGTTACAGCTATGATGATTTCTTAAATTTAATATTTAAAATTTTATTAAATTCAGATTACTATGCAAAAGAAAATGGAGCTTGGGTAGATAAAAGTGATAACAAAGATTATGTAAAAGAAAAAGTAGACAATGCAGAAGAAATTAAGGTTGTAGGAATTGTAAAACAAAAAGAAAATAGTGTAAGCAGTAATACTCAAGGTGGAATTGGATATACAAAAGCTTTAACTGAGTATATAATTAACAAAGCAAAAGATGCTGAAATTGTTAAAGAACAAATGGATAATCCAAATGTGAATGTATTTACAGGACTAGATTTTCCAAAAGACGGCGAAGAAGAAGAGTTTAGTTTAGATAGTTTATCAACTGAACAAAAAATGCAATTAGCCAATATGACAGCAGAAGATTTAAGAAATTTAATGAATGCTTATGCAGAAAATAATGAAGCATCATATGAGGGCAATTTAGAGAGGTTAGGTGTAATTGACTTAAATTCACCAACTACAATTAGCATTTACCCAAAAGACTTTGATGCAAAAGAAGCTATATCTAATGCTATTACAGAATATAATAATTCACAAGAAAATGAGAATGACAAAATCAATTATACTGATACAGTAGGAATAATGATGAATTCTGTTTCTACAATAGTTGATACAATAAGCTATGTATTAATTGCATTTGTTGCGATTTCATTAATCGTTTCATCAATAATGATAGGAATTATAACATATATATCAGTATTGGAAAGAACGAAGGAAATAGGTATTTTAAGAGCAATTGGTGCTTCTAAAAGAGATATATCAAGGGTATTTAATGCAGAAACATTTATTACAGGTCTAGTTTCTGGACTACTTGGCATAGGAGTTACGGTGCTACTTACTATTCCAATAAATGCAGTAATACTATCTATTACAGGAGTGAATGTTGAGGCATTTTTACCATGGCAGGCAGGAATAATACTTGTACTAATTAGTATGTTCTTAACTATAATTGCAGGTTTAATTCCAGCTAGAATGGCAAGTAAACGTGACCCAGTAAAAGCTTTGAGAACAGAATAAGATAAAGAAAAATATTGTAATTTGTCAAAAAAAGATATATAATATGTTGTACCGAAAGTTTTTGAACCCATCAAGTGCTCTTACACTTGATAATAAACATTAAGGAGTGAATTATTGTATGTCTAACGAAGAAATGCGGAAAATGAAATCTGGCAGTCAAGAACGCAAAGAGGCAAGGCAATTTACCGAAGAGGAAATTGTACAAATCCAAAAGGAGCGTGATAGCCTAGACTCATTGTACTACCTTGGCAGGATGATAAACTGTATTGAAGGCGTAAACATCATACTCAAAAAGAGATATGACTTTTATGAAAAATATGAATTACCTCTGCAGGAATTTGTCTTGTGGGGGAAGTATTTACTGACCTACAGAGGTACAATGCAAGAAATATACCAATGTAAATATTTTGGAAGTCCACCAAAAATCACGACGATAAAGGATTTTATGATGAATGTTAATTCCTTCAGAAGAAGGGAATTGAACGCTTTTCCTCCTAGAGGGTGTTTTTGTGCAAAATGTCATGCTCCAATTACCATGGATGATGTGATAAAAGGAAATTACATATTCGTATATAATGAGTTTACTCATAAGGAGCATAATAAAAAGTAATTAACGCGTTATAGTTTTTAGAAGTACAAATTGCAGTGGTGGCTATCATCTATATTTAGGTGGTAGCCACCACTGTGATATTTAAAATTAATAGCAATCAATCTATTGCAAAAAGAACAAAAAAGTGCTATAGTAATAAGGTACACATTGGGGTATCGCCAAGCGGTAAGGCATCGGACTCTGACTCCGACATTCCTAAGTTCGAATCTTAGTACCCCAACCAAAATGTAAAAACTGTTTGGAGATAAAATGGATAAACAATCAGAACTTACAAAACAGCAAAAAGACGAAGATAAAATTTTAATAGCAAAAGTATTAGATAAACTAGAATTTGCTGAAAATAGAAATACAATAGAAACAACAGACTTTTTAGACTTAAGAGAACAAGCAATTGTAAAAGAAATGCTAGAGTTAAGAAAAAGCAATAATTATAAATTTTGGGGTGGCTATGAAGATGCAGAAAGAAATATAGTAGTTTTTTCAAATAATCTTGAGTTTATAAAACAAGAAGAAATAAATAATTTTCTTGCTATAATTAGAATAACCTTGCCAAATAATCTATTAGGCCAGTACGAACATAGAATTTATTTAGGTGGATTAATGAAATTAGGCATTAAAAGAGAAAAGATAGGAGATATAATTGTAAGATATGATGGTGCAGATATTATTGTTAAAAAAGATTTGGCAGAGTATTTGCAAAATAATTTAAAAGGACTTACAAGATTTCAAAAATCAAAGATAGAAATTAAAAGCATAGAAAAACTTATTTATATAAAGCCAGAAAAACAAATTATAAAAATAAATGTACCATCTATGAGATTAGATTGTATAGTAGGAGAACTTGCAAGATGTTCAAGAAATGATGCAAATAAGTTATTAGAAGCGGAGAGAGTTTTTGTGAACTTTAAAGAAGAAATAAGATCTTCTAAAAATGTAAGTGAAGGAGATTTTATTACAATTAGAGGAAAAGGCAGATTTAAAATTAATAAGATTGTAGGCTCTACAAAAAAAGGCCGTATTTCATTGGAAGTTGAAAAATAAAACTGTTTAGCAGTATAAACTTTGCAAATCTAAATATATACATATAGTATGAATAAATATTTTGCCAACTTTAAGGTATATATCTTTAAAATTGGGCAATAATCTGTATAACATATTTTTTATAGTGACAATCTACCATGCAAAGATAAAAGTTTGCAGTAGTTAAAAATACTTTGTTAAAAGGAGGAAATATATGTATGCAGATTATATTGAAAATGTAGAAGGAATGCAAATTTTGGATTCAAGGGGAAATCCTACAGTACAGGTTAAGGCTACATTAGAAAGTGGAGCAGAAGGCGTAGCTATGGTTCCATCAGGGGCTTCTACTGGTAGTTTTGAAGCGGTAGAATTAAGAGATGGAGATATGCAAAATTTTAATGGTCTTGGTGTTGGCAAGGCTGTGGAAAATGTTAATAAAAAAATTGCAAAAACAATAATTGGAGAAAATGTATTTGACCAAAAGTATATTGATGACCAAATGATAAAATTAGATGGAACTCCAAATAAATCAAAACTTGGTGCTAACGCTATTTTAGGTGTATCTTTAGCAATTGCAAGAGCAGGGGCTAATAGTTTGCAAATGCCATTATATCAATATATAGGAGGAATAAACTCATATAAAATGCCACTTCCTATGATGAATATATTAAATGGTGGAAAACATGCAAATAACAATTTAAACATACAAGAGTTTATGATAGTTCCTGCTAGAGCAGATAGTTTTAAAGAAATGCTCCAAATGTGCGTGGAAGTTTACAAAGTGCTTAAAGAAGTACTAAAAAAGAGAGGACTAGTTACATCAGTTGGTGATGAAGGCGGGTTTGCTCCTGACTTAGAAAATGATGAAGAAGCCATAGAATTAATTTTAGAAGCAATAGGAAAAGCAGGCTTTAAAGACGGAAAAGATTTTAAATTAGCACTAGACGTAGCAAGTACAGAAATGCACGAAGCAGCTAAAAAGATAAACAAAGAGGGATATTATTTTTGGAAAACTGACATATATAAAACAAAAGCTGAAATGATAGACTATATAATAGATTTAGCAAGTAAATATCCAATAATGTCAATTGAAGATGGATTAGCAGAAGAAGATTGGAAATCATGGAAGGAACTTACAAAAAGAATTGGAGATAAAATACAGTTGGTTGGAGATGATTTATTTGTTACAAATCCAAAAAGATTGCAAAAGGGAATAGATGAAGAAGTAGCAAATGCAATACTAATTAAACCAAATCAAATTGGAACTTTAACAGAGACATTAGAAACAATGAACTTGGCAAAAGAAAATGGATATAATACAGTTATTTCTCATAGGTCTGGTGAAACAGAAGATACTTTTATAGCTGATTTAGCAGTAGCCTTAAACGCTGGGCAAATAAAGACAGGAGCACCTTGTAGAACAGATAGAGTATGCAAATACAATAGACTTCTTAATATAGAACATAAAATAATGTGATTAAATTTATAGATTATTAAAAAAACAAAATATCATAAAAATTTTCATTTATATGTTATTTAAAAATTATAACAAAAATCTTAATATTATCTTAAATATTCTGTTTATATTGACATTAGCACCTTAAACATCATATAATATATTTTAAGGGGAGATACGATAAATAGCATAATGCTATCTAAATGTTAATATAAACGGAGTATTTTAATGAAAGAAAAAATAAAATCATTAAACAGAGCAAAAGATAACTCAAATTTATACAATAGATTTGATAATGTAGAAATGGTGATAAACCAAGAAAAAGAATATTCAATAGGCGAAAATAAGCTTTTTTTAGAAAAAGCAATGAATGATAAAGAATACATGGAAATAGTAAAAGACATAATCAATAATGAAACTGTTGCCGATATGAAAAAATACAGGCAACATTATGATATAAATACATTTGAACATTGCTTAAATGTATCATACATAAGCTATAGAATATGTAAAAAATTAAAGTTAGATTATAAATCAATGGCAAGAGGAGCAATGCTTCATGATTTATTCTTGTATGATTGGAGAAATAGCAAAAAACAATTAAATTTAGATGGTTATCATGCATTTGTACATCCAAAAATAGCATTAGAAAACGCCTCTAAGCTATATAACTTAAACGACAAAGAAAAAGACATAATAGTAAAACATATGTGGCCAGTAACCTTGGCACTTCCAAAATATAAAGAAACATATATTATAACTTTAGTAGATAAATATAGTGCTCTTCAAGAGTCGGCACAATATTTTAGAAACAAAATAGAATCTAAAAAGTTATTCAAATATGCATACATATTTTTAGGACTGATATTTCTTAATAAATTAATTTAGTTTTAGGCATTCAAATTAGATATTTCTAATAAATTGAATGTCTAAAAATAATGGAGGAAAATATGATAAAAGTATTAATTAATGGATGCAATGGAAAAATGGGACAAGAAGTTATCAATGCAATACAGAATAATGAAAAGTTTACAGTTTTAAATGGAGTGGATAAAGAAGAAAATCCTGCTTACATATTTCCTGTTTATACAAATGTAAATGAAATTAAAGAAAAGCCAGATGTAATAATAGACTTTTCTATACCAGTTGCAACTATGCAAATTTTAGAATATGCTAAAAATAACAAAGTTCCAATTGTTATTGCAACTACTGGATTATCAGAAGAAGAAAGGCAAAAAATAAAAGAATATAGTAAAGACATACCAATTTTTCAATCTGCAAATATGTCTTATGATATAAACCTAATGAAAAGAATAGTTGCGGAAGTAGCAAAAAATTTAATTGGAACAGATATAGAAATAATAGAAACTCATCATAATAGAAAAGTAGATGCTCCTAGCGGAACAGCTTTATTTTTAGCAGATAGCATAAATGAAGCGTTAGGCAATTCTATGGAATATAATTTTAATAGATTTCAAAATAGAGAAAAGCGCAAAAAAAATGAAATTGGCTTTTCTTCAATAAGAGGAGGAAATATAGTAGGAGAGCATACTGTTTGCTTTTTTGGAGAAAATGATTGCTTAGAAATTACTCACAGAGCTTATTCAAGAGGACTTTTTGCAGAAGGTTCTTTAAAGGGTGCAGAATACATTGTGGGTAAAGAAAATGGATATTATACGATGGATGAAATAATTTAAAATTAATTTTAAGCAAATAATAGAAGAAGTCTCAATATACATTCTCTCTCATTTCGCCGCGCGGGTCGCTTCGCTCCAGCTTGCACGTTGCACTCCGCTCCTACGTCGCCTGCGCTCACTTGAAAGTTCGAGAAGTATATTGAGACTTCTTCATAGTATATATTAACAGAAAAGCATTAAAATTTTTTCAAAATTTCATTCCATAAATCTTCTGAATATATTTTTCTTTCAGAAGAGAAAGGCATAAATTTTAAATCATGTAAAGGATTAAGGCTATCCTGAATATTTTTTACACTATCATTAACTTTTGTCACAGCAATTTTATCTGCTTTATTTGCAATAATTATGCAAGGTAGATTTTGACTTATAATGTAATCATACATTAATTTATCATTGCTAGTTGGGTTATGTCTAATATCAACAAGAAATAGAATTAAAGCAATGTTTGGACATTTTTGTAAATATTCTTCAATAAAATTGCCTACTTCTACTTGCTGAGCTTTAGACATTTTGCTAAAACCGTATCCAGGTAAATCAACAAAATAAAATTCATTAGTAGTTAAATTAATAGAACTATTATTATTAGAATCAGCATTGGCAAAACTATTGTTATTATTATCTTGCTTAATAGAGACTTTATAAAAATTAATTAATCTTGTTTTACCAGGTTCACTACTAGTCCTAGCTAATTTTTTTCGATTAACCATTGTATTAATAAAAGATGATTTACCAACATTTGATTTACCAACTAATACAATTTGAGGTAAATTATCTTTAGGATATTGCCTAGGGTTTGTAGCAGATATTGTAAATTCTGCATTTTTTATTATCATAATTTAATCCTTTCCATTTTACGATGGGGACGGTCCTTTTCGTAAAATTTTACGTTTTGCTCCGTCCCCATCGTAAAAAATTATGGTACTAATTTCTTTGTTCCACCCATATATGGCCATAAAACTTCTGGAATATCAACACTTCCATCAGGATTATAGTGGTTTTCAAGAAGTGCAATAAGCATTCTAGGTGGGGCAACAACAGTGTTATTTAAAGTGTGTGCAAAATAGTTTCCTTTTTCACCTTTTATACGTATACCAAGTCTACGAGCTTGAGCGTCTGTTAAGTTTGAACAACTGCCAACTTCAAAATATTTCTTTTGTCTAGGAGACCATGCTTCAACATCGCAAGATTTAGCTTTTAAATCTGCTAAGTCTCCACTGCAACATTCTAAAGTTCTTACTGGAATATCCATACTTCTAAATAATTCAACAGTATATGACCATAATTTGTCATACCAATTCCAGCTGTCTTCTGGTTCGCAAACAACAATCATTTCTTGCTTTTCAAATTGATGTATACGATAAATTCCACGTTCCTCAATACCATGTGCACCTTTTTCTTTTCTAAAACATGGAGAATATGATGTCATAGTATAAGGCATATTTCTTTTATCTAAAATTTGTCCTTTAAATTTTCCTATCATTGAATGTTCACTTGTACCAATTAAATATAAATCTTCGCCTTCAATTTTGTACATCATTGCATCCATTTCTTCAAAAGACATAACTCCACTTACAACATCTCCATGAATCATAAAAGGTGGGATGCAATAAGTAAAACCTTTATTTATCATAAAATCTCTAGCATAAGCAAGTATTGCTGAATGAAGTCTTGCAATATTGCCTGTTAGATAGTAAAAGCCATTACCAGCAACACGACGAGCTGCGTCTAAGTCAATACCACTAAGCTTTTCCATAATATCTGTATGGTAAGGAATTTCATAATCTGGAACAACTGGTTCACCGAACTTCTCGATTTCAACATTATGAGTGTCATCTTCGCCAATAGGAACACTATCTGCTATAATGTTAGGAATTTTCATCATTCTAGATTTAACTTCTTCACTGTACTCAGTTTCTAATTTTTCATTTTCTTCTAATTCTTTATTTATATTTTGAACTTCAAGTTTTACTTTTTCTGCTTCATCTTTTTTTCCATTCTTCATAAGCATTCCAATTTGACTGCTTAAGGAGTTACGTTTGCTTCTAAGTTCATCACCTTTTAAAGTAGCTTCTCTGCTTTTTTTGTCAAATTCGATAACTTCGTCTACTAGAGGAAGTTTGTAATCCTGAAACTTTTTCTTAATATTTTCTCTAACAATATCAGGATTTTCTCTTAAAAATTTAATATCTATCATAAATACCTCCCAAATGCAGTCAAGAATATATATTCTATAACTGATATTATTATGTAACTATTTTATCATCAAATATGCACTTTTACAATAAGTTTTAGCAAATTTATGCATAAATGGTATTTGATGTGAATATAATTAGAGAAGGAGGATGACGTATTATGGAAGAAAGGTATTTGAGAGATAGATATTTAATAGAAATGACACCAGAGGAGGAGAAAAAAGATATTCTTAGAAACATATTTCATACAAAAGCTGAGCTTACTAATGCTAATAAAAATTTTGAATTTGCCAATACAAATGAATTAATCGACTATTATGTTTATAAAATTAAATCAATGCAAGCTCAATTAGATAGTTTAATAAAATTAGCTAAAGAAAAGGGGATAGAAGTAGAAAAGTTGGCATAAAAATGATTTGTCCATCATACATTTTAAAAGAAAGGAAGAAAAGTATGGTGGATACTAATATAATTATTTCAGCAGTAATTTGCATTATTTTTTTACTTATATTTGGAAAAATTCTTTTATTTCCAATGAAAAAAATTTTCAAGTTCATATTAAATACATTTTTAGGTGCTTTAACAATATTTATAATAAACACTATAGGAACATCATTTGGATTTCATATAGGACTTAATTTTATAAATGCAATTATTGTAGGAATACTTGGAGTGCCAGGAGCGGTACTTTTAATAATATTAAAAATATTCTGTAATATTGGCTAAAAAAGAAAATAATATATGAATATATATGAGTCTACATAAATTTGACTAATATAAAATTTTGTGCTAGAATAAAAATATTGCAAGCAAAAAACCTAGTACTACAATTGGAGGTAGGTAAAATGAAAAAAAACATTGCAATTATTGTCGTTGAAGTATTAGCCATCATCGTCCTTAGCTTTTTCGAAGGAATGAGATTCCAACTTCTGGCATGCTTTATGGGAATTTGCTTGGGAATAAGCATATACAACCTTATCTCGCAAGTCTCAATTGCAAATCGGAAGTATAGAATCTTCAAAAGATTCTATAGGGAATTTGTCTTTGCAAAGAACAATTCAAATGGGTTTAATGAACCCATTCAAGAAAGCGCAAACGTAGTATTGAGAGCACAAAAAGAAATAAATCACTACGAAAGGTATTTGACAAAAAAGAAAGCGGACGAAATAGCAATGATGTCAGAGCAAGCTAAAAAATCAATACAATAATGCAATTACCGGTATTCTAAATAAGGAACCGGCGCAAAACAAAATTAATGCGAAAAGAGCAGAGGTTGCTAAGCTTTATGCTAAGCAATCTCTGCTCTTTTCCTTATGTGAAATAAAAACATTTTATAATTGTTAAAATTATTCAACTGTTACAGACTTAGCTAAATTTCTAGGTTTATCTACATCCAAATTTTTATCTTTTGCAATATAATATGCAAATAGTTGTAATGGTACAACAGATAGAATAGGTGAAAGCATAGGAGAGCACTCAGGTATTTTTATATTACAACTAATTTTTATATTAGGCAAAGTTTGGTTGCTCACAACCATAACATTTGCACCTCTTGTAATTACTTCCTCTAAATTGCTCATTGTTTTATCCACTAAGTTTGGATTTGTAGCAATTCCGACAACTGTTACACCATCCTCAATTAATGCAATTGGACCATGTTTTAATTCTCCTGCTGCATAAGCTTCAGAATGAATGTATGAAATTTCTTTTAATTTTAAAGAGCCTTCCATAGAAACTGCATAATCTGTATTTCTTCCTATAAAGAATATATCTTTTTTGTTATGAACTTCATCTGCAAATTCTTTAATATTTTTTGTAGAATCCAAAATTAATTTTAACTTGTCAGGAAGTTCTAATATTTCAGCTTTAAAATCTTCTAATTCTTGAGATGTTTTGCCAAGTAATTCAGCAAAATATACAGCTAATATGTTTAATAATACTACTTGGCATGTATATGCTTTTGTAGAAGCAACTGCTATTTCAGGACCTGCGTGTGTATAAATTGTGTGATCTGCGATTCTTGTAATTGAGCTACCAATAACGTTTACTACAGCTAAAGTAGTAGAGCCAGCATTTTTTGCAAGTTTAAGTGCTGCAATTGTGTCAGCAGTTTCACCAGATTGGCTAACAAAAATACATAAAGTGTGATTATCAATCAAAGGGTCTCTGTATCTGAATTCAGAAGCCATATCAACATAGACTGGTATTTTGCAAAAATGTTCAAATGTATATTTTGTAGCTAAACCAGCATGCATAGCAGTACCACAAGCTATAATATAAATTTTATTTATGCTACTTAAATCAATATCTAAATCATCAAAATAACATTTTTCATTTGGCTTTAATCTTGACCCAATTGTTTCCATAACAACATTTGGTTGTTCATATATTTCTTTAAGCATGTAGTCTTCAAATTTACCTTTTTCACTACTTGCACAGTCCCATTCAATATCTTTAATGTCTTTAGAAATTTCTTCTAAATCATAATTATAAAATGTAATTTTATCTTTTTTTACAGTTGCTAATTCTTTATCTTCTAGAAAATAGAATTTACTTGTATAATTTAAAACAGCTGGAATATCTGAAGCAATAAAGTTTTCGCTTTCTCCAATACCTATAACTAAAGGGCTATCTTTTCTAGCAACGATTATAGAATCTTTTAGGTAAGGTGTAATTACTTCTATAGCATAACTTCCTTTTAAAGATTTTATTGCTAAATTAACTGCTTTAAGTACATCTTTTTCTATATCATAATAATATGAAATAAGGTTAGGTATAACCTCTGTATCTGTCTGAGATTTTAATGTATATCCTTTAGATGTTAAAAAATCTTTAAGCTCAGTGTAATTTTCTATTATACCATTGTGAACTACTGCAAATTTACCAGTAGAATCTAAATGAGGGTGAGCATTTTCTTTTGATGGAATACCATGAGTTGCCCATCTAGTATGTGCAATACCTATATTTCCTAATAATTTTGAAAGTTCAGGTTTTTCCTCTAAGTTTTTTACACGACCTTTATCTTTTACAACATCTAATTTGTCATTATCTAGTACACAAATACCAGCAGAGTCGTAACCCCTATATTCTAATGAAAGCAATCCTTTAATAAGCACTGGTACTGCTTTCTTTGTACCAATGTATCCTACAATTCCACACATATGGACCTCCTTAAAATGTATTAATTTGTTGCTATTCACAGTTTGATTGATTGAATTTAAACTTTCAATATATGTTTACTTAAAATAACTGTAAATAGTAACTATAGGTTCCATAGACTACTGACATTATTTTGTTATACTATTACTAGTATGTTTTGTAAATGTCTTTGGCAATAGTGTGCCATAGAGTATCCGCCGAGTATTTCGATAAACTCTATCCTCGTCAACAGCTATCTTTGCTAATTATTTGATAAAATAAATTGATTTCAATAAAAGCAAAATTATGTTATGATTTTTCAGATATGTAGCTGTCCAGGCGCTAAAATTAATTTTTAGTTACTATCTGTTCTTTAGATTACATAAGTAACTTTTTTTAAAACTAAGAAACCTACTATATTTTATACAATAAAATTAATAAAAGTGCAAGTACCTTGGAAATTTGTATCAAATATATTTATTGTTTCTTTATAATTAATTCAACTATATTATTTCTTTAAAAATTCAATTTATAAGTTTAAAAAACTATTGAAATATCGTAATATATTTGCTACAATAGAAATGGAGTAAGTATGGAAGAAAAAACACTGAATAGAAAAAGTGCACCACTCTTAGATGATTACATATTTAAAAGAACATTTACTAGAGATGACCCTAATGGAATATTAAGAGATTTACTAGAGTCTATCCTAAAGATAAAAATTAGAAATGTACTAGTTTTAAACTCAGAAATACCAAAAGATTTATTAGATGAAAAAGCAAGCAGGTTGGATATAAGAGCAGAAATAGATAACGAAAGAATAATCAATATAGAAATGCAGGTAAAATACCAAAGTGACATAGAAAAAAGAAGTAAAGAAGAATATGAAGACTTGGGGT
>CAMMFK010000008.1 GCA_946496115.1 uncultured Clostridium sp. | reverse complement strand
TCCTTTCTCCTTTTTTTACATCTGTTACAACGTATTTTGCATTTTTTAAGTTTTGCAAAATTTCGTCTACTTCTTCTTTTTTATGAAGTTCTACCTTCTTTCCATCTTTTCCGTAAAATCTTGCTATAAATTTGTCATTATTTTTTGAAAGTGTAGCTAAAATGTTCCAATATTCTTCAGGTATAAATTTTTCTATTTCATTTTCTCTATCTACTATAAGTTTTACTGCAACTGACTGAACCCTACCTGCTGATAATCCTCTTTTTACTTTTTTCCAAAGTATTGGGCTTATTTTGTAACCTACTATTCTGTCTAGTACACGTCTTGCTTGCTGTGCATCTGTTAAGTTCATATCTATTTTTCTAGGTTTTTTCATTGATTCTTTTACAGTTTCTTTTGTAATTTCATTGAATGTAACTCTGCAAACCGAATCTTCTGGTATGCCTAAAAGATACGCCAAATGCCATGCAATTGCTTCACCTTCACGGTCAGGGTCAGTTGCTAGATAAACTATTTTTGCATTTTTAGCGTCCTTTTTCAAACTATTTATTAAATTTGCTTTTCCTCTAATATTAATATATTGAGGTTCAAAATCGTGTTCAACATCTACTCCTAACTTTGATTTAGGCAAATCTCTAACATGTCCCATAGAAGCAACTACTTTTACATTGCTTCCTAAGAACTTTTTTATTGTATTTGCTTTTGAGGGAGATTCCACTATTATTAATTTATCTGCCATTATTTAATCCTCTCGAAATTTTTTATTTCATTATAAATTTTATCTTCTACATTTTTTGTAGATAGTTTGTGAGCATTTTCGCCCATTTGTTCTAGTAGTTTTCTATCTTTCGCCAATTTTGTTATTGTAGCATTTAAAATTTCTGCTGTCAAGTCTTTGTCTAGTATTACCTTTGCTGCATTTTGTTTTTCAAGAACTCTTGCATTATATTCTTGATGATTTTCTGCTGCAAATGGAAATGGTATAAATATGGCTGGTTTACCCACATTTTCTATTTCTGTAACTGTCATTGCTCCACTTCTAGAGACAATTAAATCTGCTATATTCATTATTTCTTCCATATTATATATGTATGGCATTACTTTTATACTACTCAATTTATCTATATCTAATTTTGCTTTTTGTAAATCTTCTTTTACCTTCTCATATTGTTCTGGTCCTGCTGACCAAATTATTTGATAATTTTTATTTAACTTATTTTTTATAATATCTGTCATACTTATATTTATACTTTGAGCACCTTGACTTCCACCAAATACTAATACTAGTGGTTTTTCTTTAGTGAATCCTAATTCTTGTTTTTTGTTATCTATTTCAGTTTGGCTAAAATTTATTTTCTTTACCTTTGTAGGTGTTCCAGTATAAATAATATTTTTTGCCTTTGGCAATCTATTTTCTGCTTCTTTAAATCCTACTAGAATTTTTTTAGCATTTTTTGAAAGCATTTTAGTAGCCACACCTGGAAGTACATTACTTTCATGTATTATATATGGTATTTTTAGCCTTTTCGATGCTATACATACTGATATGCAAATATATCCGCCAGTTCCAATTACTAGGTCTGGCTTAAAACTTTTAAGTATTTCTTTTGCCTCTGAAATAGAGTGTATGGTTTTTACCAATCTTTTTACATTTTTTAGGCTTAGTTCTCTAGAGATTCCATATGAATCTATTGTTTTTAGTTCATAACCTGCTCTTGGAACTAAGTTTGTTTCTAGTCCCCTTTTTGTTCCTATAAATATTATCTTAGAATTTGGTTCTTCTTTCATTATTTTATTGGCAATTGCTATACCAGGATTTATATGTCCTCCTGTTCCAGCTGCAGCTATTACAACTTTCATAAAGCCTCCTATATTTTTTTCGCTGACCTTGATATATTCATTAGTATTCCCATTGCAGATAACAATATAACTAGTGAACTTCCTCCATAACTTAGGAAAGGGAGTGATATACCTGTATTTGGTATTGAGTTTGTTACAACTGCAATATTAAGTATCACTTGTATTGCAATTAAAGCTGTTATTCCTACTGCAATTAGGCTTCCAAAACTATCTTTTGCTCTTATTGCTATTAATACACCTCGCACAATTAAAATAGTAAACAAAGTTAGTACTATAGCACATCCAACAAAACCTAATTCTTCTGCAAGTATTGCAAATATGAAGTCATTGTGAGCTTCTGGTATGTATAAATATTTTTGAGTACTTTCTCCTAAGCCTACTCCAAATAGTCCTCCTGAACCTATTGCATATAATCCTTGAACTGTCTGATAAGATGTTCCACTTGTATTTGCCCATGGGTCTAACCATGCCATAATTCTGTCTGATCTAAAGCTACTCATTAATTTATCTTTAACAAACGGAAAAGCTATTGCACAAGCACCCAAAACTCCTCCTGCAATTTCTAACATATATCTAAGTTTACATCCACTCATTATAATCATTATTACTGTAACTAATCCGATTATTATACCTGCACTTAAGTGATTTTGTACCACAAGTAGAATTAGTATAGGTATTCCTACTGCTACAAGTGGTTTTATACAAGATTTCCAAATTCCTTCTATTTTATTGTTTGGATCGCTATAATATCCTGCTACCCAAACTATTAAACCTATCTTGGTAATTTCTGATGGTTGAACACCAATTCCTATATTTATCCACCTTCTTGCACCATTTGCATCAGAGCCTATTACTGGTAGCAAAACTAAAAATAAAATTGCTACTGATAATATGTAAATAAGTTTGTAGAAATGTTTATATATATCATAATTTATTTTAGATAATATAACCATAAAAACTAATCCCATTACTGCAGCAATACATTGTGTTCTAAAATATGTATACCAGTTTCCGGATTCGGCAATAGCAGATGGGCTACTTGCAGAAAGTACCATTACTAGTCCTAATGCCACAAGCATTAAGACTACAATTAGCAAAGGTAAATCTACTCGATTACCTGATTTTAAAGATGATAAATTAATTTTGCTTTTAGAAACATTTTGGTTACTACCTTTTCTCTTAGTAGCTTTTTTAGATGCCATTAGCATTTACTCATCATTCCTTTAATTTTATAATATTTATTATTTGGCTAAATAGCCATTATTCCCACCATACTCATTATAAGTGTAACTAAACTAAATATTGAAACAATCTTATTTTCTTTCCATCCTGAAAGCTCAAAATGATGGTGTATCGGTGCCATTTTAAACAATCTATTTCCTGTCTTTTTGAAATATGCTACTTGTAAAATCACTGAAGCGGTCTCTATTACAGGCACTATTGCTATTATAATTAATAATAAAGGTAGTTTTAAATAAAGTGCAATTCCTGCTATAGCTCCACCTAAAAGTAACGAACCAGTGTCTCCCATAAATACATGGGCTGGATGCAAGTTAAATAGTAAAAATCCTAATGCAGAACCAATCATAATGCATCCAAATATTGTTGTTTCTTTTATATCCCATATTATTGAAATTACTGTTAAACAAGTAAGTATTATTGTTGTAACACTTGTTGACAAACCATCTATTCCATCTGTTAAATTAACTGCATTTGTTGTTGCTAAAATTACTATTACTGCAAATGGTATGTATAACCATAATGGTAGTGTAATATATTTGTTTACAAATGGTATATATATGTCTGTTCCATTTTCAAAGTTAAATACTAACATTACCACATATGCAACTGCTATAACCATTAATCCTAGCATTTTTAGTTTTGGACTTAATCCATCTGTATTGTGTAATACTACTTTTTTAAAATCGTCTATAAATCCTATTAGTCCAAATCCTATTGTAACAAAGACCATTGGTAATAGCCTTGTTGCTATTTCTGGTTCGTTCCCAGCATAATCTATATATAAAAATGCGCTAAGTAATAATGTGGTTATTATTAATATAAGTCCTCCCATTGTAGGAGTTCCTTTTTTCTTCAAATGTGATTGTGGTCCGTCTTCTCTTTCTGATTGCCCTACTTTTAATTTTCTAAGTATCGGTATTACTATTAATGATATTATTATGCTTACTGCAAAAGATAATAATAATATCTTTATTTGAAAACTCATTTGTATTTCCCCCTAAGCGTTTTTAAAACGTTTACGTGCTTCGTTTAATCATTCATTTATTTCAATCGAATGCTTTAATTTATTTTTTTGCAGTCTTTTTTGACTCGTCATTTTCCATTTCGTCTATAATTTGTGCTACTATTTCTCTTTCATCATAATGATGTTTTACATGATTTATTTCTTGATATGTTTCATGTCCTTTACCAGCTAAAACTATTATATCATTTTTATTTGCCATTTTTATAGCTTTTTTTATGGCCTCTGTTCTGTCTACTATACATTCATATCTATTACTTGTCTTTTTAATACCTTCTTCAATTTCTTTTACAATTGTTTCTGGGTCTTCTGTTCTTGGATTGTCTGAAGTTATTATTGTGTAAGCCGCTATTTTACCTGATATAGCGCCCATTAAAGGTCTTTTTGTTTTATCTCTATCTCCTCCACATCCAAAAACTGATATTACTCTACCTCTAGTATATGATTTAACAGCTTGTAATATGTTTTCTAAACTTTCTGGTGAATGAGCATAATCTATCATAATAGTTAAGCCAAGTTTATTATCTACAAGTTCACTTCTTCCTGGTACTTTAACTGTTTCTAATGCTGATTTAATATTTTCTGTTGAGCATCCTAATTTTTCTGCAACTGAAATTGCAGCTAAACTATTGTATACACTAAATCTACCTGGAATGTCTGTTTTTATTCTTTCATTTTTTCCGTTTACTTTGGCTCTAAAATCTACATAAGAATTTGTTATTGTAATGTCTTTTGCAAGTAAATCGCTTTCATTATCTATTCCATATGTTCTAAATATACAATTTGGAGCTAAGCTTGGTACTCTTATTGTATTTATATCATCAACATTTATAAAGCCATATTTGCACATTTGAAATAATTTAACTTTTGAGTTAAAGTAATCTTCCATATCTGGATGTTCTTTTTCACTAATATGATCCTCTGAAAAATTAGTAAATATGCCTATGTTAAAGTCTGTGCCATCTACTCTATGTAATTTTAAACTTTGTGATGAAACTTCCATTACACAAGCTGTGCATCCGTCTTCTACCATTTGAGCGAATAAGCTTTGTAATTTAATACTGTCTGGAGTTGTTCTATCACTATCTTCTAACTTTTTGCTACCTGAATATGCAGCAATAGTTCCAATTAATCCTGTTTTTATGCCTTGCTTTTCTAAAATTGATTTTATCATAAATGTTGTTGTGGTTTTACCTTTTGTACCTGTAACACCTATAACTTGCATTTTTCTTGATGGGTTGTCATAGTAGTTGCAAGCTATAAATGCTGTTGCAATTCTTGAGTCTGGTGAAGTTATTAAAACTATATCTTGAGGTATTATGTTTATTACATTTTTTAGTTCAGACTCGTCAATTAAAATAACTTTTGCACCATTTTGAAGTGCTGACCCTATGTATTTGTGACCATCTGTGTCAAAGCCTTTTATAGCTATAAACATATCTCCTTGCTTTATGCTTCTAGAGTCTGTGCTTATGTTGTTTACTTCTACATCTAAATTTCCTTTAGCTTTTAGTCCTTCGATTCCTACGATAATATTTTTTAAATTCATAAACTTTTTGTATGGTTTTTGTGCCATACCCCTCCTTATTAATATTTGCCGTAAACTCAATTTTTCCTTTTAAAAAATTACGGTTTATCATCTTATTCAATTGCCTAAAATGATACTTATTCTATTATATAACTTATTTTATTAAAAAAACAAGATTATATGCGAAATAATCTTGTTTTTTGGAATAAAAGTTACTATTCACATTTAAGATTCTCTACTAAGGCTCCAATATACATTCTTCCGCATTTCACTTCACGATTCGTTCGCACGGCTCACTCAGGCGCTCGCACGTTACGCTCCGCTCCAAAGTCGTCTTCGCTCACTTGAAATGCTCTAGAACATATATTGTCGCCTTTATAAAAATAATATAAACTGTGAATAGTAACATAAAATTCAGTCCCCATTATTTCCAATTATAAATTTCTAGTTGTTGTTTGAATATTCCTCCTTCTTCTCGTGAAGTGGCTAAACGCAAGTTTTCATTCTTTTGTACTATTTTGTTTACTCTCCATAGTCCAAGTCCATGGCTACACTTATCTTTTTTGGTTGTAAAGCCTTTTTGTTTTAATTTAGATAAATCTAGTAGAGTGTTTTTGCAAGGATTTTCTACAATTACCAAATTTCTATTGTTGTAACTATCTTTTATAAATTTGATACATATTTGCTTATTTTCACATTCTTTTGTTGCTTCTATTGCATTATCTATTAAAATTCCAAGTACTCTGCATAGTTCATAAATTTTGATCTTTAAGCTATTTAAATTTACATACACATCCACATTTATGGTTATTTCATACTTTTTTGCTTCTATGTATTTGTTGTTTATTAAGTTATAGATTGCTGGGCTGGACTTTGCAAGGCTTTCAAAACTTTCTACATTTCTTACTCCTTTGCAATCACATATAAATTCATTATACATATTTGTAAGGCCATCCATATCTTTTGCTGCTATATATCCGCCTAATCCTTGCATAATATTTTTCATATCGTGTCTGAAAGAACAAATATCATCAAAACTTTCTTTTAATCTTGTATTACTTCCCTCTAGTTCACTTACTTTGCTTTGCTCTGTTTCTATTTGAACTGTTTTATTAATGCTTATTACTGTTATTATGTAATAGCAAATAAATACAATAATTGCTAAAAAATATATTGCTGTTGGAAGTATATTAAGCATTTCAAATAAACTTATTTCATTAATAAGTATTAGTACTGACGAAATGACACTTACTTCAATTATTTGATTTTTTGACTTTTCATTTATATTATCTGGAAGTGTGATTTTTAATTTAAATTTTTTGACCAAGATAAGTAAAATTGCATAAATAAAAATAGCTATAAAACCCGCGATTATAAACATGATTATATTGTTTGAAATTTGAGAAAATAAATTTGTTTGATTGATTTTTGCACAAATTAAATTTGCACTAGTAGACATTATTAGATTTATTTCTTCTAGAATTATAAGTTTTTCAAATTTAAAATTTAACACCCATTTGTAGATTAACATTTGAACAGCTACTTCCAATATTATAGAATATGGCATAGGCGAAGCCATTCGTATAAAAGAAACAAGGACGGTTTGAACCATCCAAGTTCTTTTTATAGTTTCTTTATTTATTGTTAAAACATTTGCTAGTATTTTATTTTGTAAGGCTATGGCTATACCTGTATAAATAATAATGCTTATGCAGATTATTAAAGCATTGCCTTCAAGTATTGCAATATTCATAATTTTACTCCTCATACCTAACTATTTCCATAGTTAATATAATATTACTATTTTCGACATATTGCAATAGTTTTTGACAAAATTTTACAATTTTTCTAATAAAATTTACTTTTTCAATTACTATCTTTCATTTGTATATTGATTCTTTATTTTATCTATTAATCTTTCATTTGGTACATATTCTCTAACTTCACAATTTTTAAGTGCAATTGATTGTAAGTCTTTATTTTCTGGGAAGCCATGAAAATAGATATCTATTGCTTGTGCTACTCCTCCGTGTGTTACAAGCACTACATTCTTTCCCATATACTTATCTATTATTTTATCTAAGCAGTCCGAAACTCTTTTAAAAAGTGACTGAATAGGTTCAACATTACAAATATTATAGTTTTTTTCATAGTCTAATAGCATTTTTATATTACAATCTTCCCTATTAGGCTTTCCTTCCATATCTCCAAAGTTTCTTTCAATTAAGTCTTGTTCAATTACCGGCTTTATGCCTGTAACGTTTGATATATATTTTGCAGTTTCTTTTGCTCTTGTAAGTGGCGATACTAAAATTATATCTACTGGAATATTTTTAAATTTTTGAGCAGTTTCCTCTGCTTGTTTTATCCCAACACTATTTAAGGGAATATCTTTTCTTCCTTGAAATAATCCATTAATATTATAATCAGTTTGTCCATGTCTGACTACATATATTTTCATGTAAAACCCCTCCTTAAATTTTAGGAAAAAATTATTTCTGCTATTATATAAATAATTATTTTGTATTATTTATCATACTCCAAAATTGCTTATAATAATTATCTCTATTTATTGTTATGAATTCTAATTCTTTATCACTTAGTCCTTGTAAATTATTTTGTAATTTGTCATATATTTCCACAAATTTATCATTTAATATTTTTTTAATTTTTCCTTTTTCTTCATAATTTGAATCATAAAGTTCATTTAATATTTTGCATAGTATTCTTAAATATTTCACTAAACATTTCGCATATAGATATTTATTATCATATTCTCTAAAAAACTTTTCGTAGTTTTCATAAACATCTATAGCTTCTAGTCTTTTTATTGAAAATTCTTGGTGCATAATACTGTTTTTTCTTTGCACATAATTATATAAAACTTTTTCAGTTGAAACTAATTTATGCATTTTATTAAACAATTTGTAAGTTGTTAAATCATCTTCATATCTTTTTCCAACTGGAAATCTAATGTCTTTAAAAAGCTCCATTTTATATAATTTATTCCAAACCACAACTGATTTTCCAATTATATATGTGTCTTCATTATTTATTCTGTTTAATGCTCCTAGAGAATCTGTTGTAATAAAGTCCATATTATCTATATCATCAAATTTTGTTTTTCCATTAAACAAGTCTTCATCACTTATTTGTACAGATGCACATTCTGAGATGTCTGAATTAGTTTCTTTTAGTAATTTATATAATCCTTCATAGAATTTAAGTGAAATAATATCATCTGAATCTATAAATCCTACATATTTACCAGTTGCAATATTTAGTCCTGCATTTCTTGCTGCTGATAGTCCTTGATTTTTTTGATTTATTAATTTTACTCTTTTATCTTTTTCTTCATATTCTTTGCAAATATTTTTAGACTCATCTGTTGAACCATCATTTACTATAATTATTTCCAAATTTTTGTATGATTGGTTTATTACGCTTTCTAATGAATATCTTAAAAATTTTTCCACATTATATACTGGGATTATTACTGAAATTAATTCTTCGTCCAATTTTTTCTCTCCTTAAATTGATATTTTAACTAATTCTTATTATACTATATTTCAAAAGATATATCAATTATTTTATGTAAATTTTGTTTTTCTGCTATTATTACTATCTTTCTTATAATTATTAGATGAAAAAGTAACCGTTTATTACCTTTAAACTTTACTTTTTCCCTATTTTATACTATAATTATGATGTTATAATTAGTATGTATTAGCACATTAGGAGGTTTTTATGAATAGAGCATATGTTGGAGTATTATCTACACCCTCATATTTAACTGGTATATTAGGTGTAGCAGAATGTTTGAAAAGGGTAAAAGCTAAATATCCTTTTTATGTTGTAATAACAAATCAAATTTCTTCTGAAACTGAAGATTTGCTTAATAATTATGGTATACATACTATAAGAAGAGATTCAATTGAAATACCGGAAATTATAAAGTTAAAAAATTCACAAGGTGAATTTTCTCATTGGACTAATACTTTTGATAAATTATCTATCTTTGAATTAACTCAGTTTGATAAAATTGTTTATTTAGATGCTGATTTATACATTAGAAAAAATATAGATGAACTATTTGAATATCCTCACATGGCTACAACGCCAAATAGAAAGTATGGACCTAATATTACACCACCACCTGAATTAATATCTGGTCTTTTAGTTATAGAGCCTCAAGAAGGATTATTAGATAAATTTTCTAATATTCTTCTTAATATTTCAGATAAACGCCAATCTGTTGGTGACCAAGATATTTTGCAAGAATATTATACAAATTGGGCTAATATGCCTGAATTGCATTTAGATATAAAATATAATACCTTTTTTACTTATTTAGATTACTATATTAAGTATTGTAATTATGCTTTAGATGATATTTCTGTATTTCATTTTATTTTGACTAAAAAGCCTTGGAATTTTTCTTTGGATACAGTTGAAGAATATATTGAATATCTAAACGCTAGGCTTGATCTTCTTTACAATAGATATCATTCGCAAGATTTATTAGATTGCAAAAATAGTGGAAATGAGAATAGATTGATTATTGCTAAAGAATATTTAAGCTTAATTGAAAAATTGCCTAAATAATTTCTAGTAAAAAATTATAATAATGTAAACTATATTAAAATTAATATACGAAAAAAAGAGATGCTTTAACATCTCTTTTTTCATATATTTTATTTAAGATAATTTGCCCTTTTTAAAATAGCTCTTTCTACTTCTTTAGCCATATCTGAAAGTGCGTGCCATGATTGAGAATTATTTTCGATTCTTCCTACGTGAATTTCTTTTACTTTTGTTGTTAACTTAATTACGTCTACTAATATACCTATATCCACGCCATAATCTTTTTCAAAAACTAATTTTTCAAAAATATCTTTTCTTCCGGCAATAATTCCACTTAGTGGTTGTTCAAATTTGTACATTTTTGGGAATAATAGCTCTAGCAAAGGTTTGACAACAAGTTCTGTAACTCTTCCGCCATCTCTTTTAAATGCTGATTTTACAAAGTCTGCTTCATTATTTATTATAGGGGTTACCATTGTAGTTATCAAGTCATCTATATATACTTCTAAGTCTCCATCTACAAATACAATAATATTACCTCTTGCATATTTTAGTCCTTCTTCCATTGCATAACCTTTACCCTGACTATTGCAATGAACTAATCTTACTTTTTTTTCAATTGCTATATCTGATGTTTTATCTGTAGAGCAATTATCTATTACTAAAATTTCAATGTTTGATTTTGTTTCTTTTAGTTTGTCTATAACTTGTCCTATTCTTTCTTCTTCGTTATGTGCTGGGATAATAACGCTAATCAATTCCATATCTATTATTTCCTTTCCCCCATTATACTTATTCTTAGCTTAACGTATTTATTATATCACATTTAGTATATTTATGTCAAACAAATTAATAGCAAAAAAAGGTCCCGATATGTGACCTTTTAGTTTTCCTCTTCATTTTTTTGCACTTCTAGGTATGGGAGTATTTCACTAAATATTTGACCTGCAACTGGTGCAGCAACTCCACCTCCTTGATGTCCTCCTTCTCCTGTTGGATTATATAGTGTTATTAACACAACAACTTCTGGGTCTTCTATTGGTGCTGTTCCTATAAATGATGTTACATATTTGCCTGTATTTACTCCATCTTCTGATGTTCCAGTTTTTCCGCCAATAGAGTATCCTGCAACTTTAGCATTTTTACCAGTTCCCTCATCAACAACCGTGTACATCATGCTCAAAATATTTTTTGCTGTTTCTTTTGAAATTACTCTATCTCCATATTCTGGCTCTATATTTGTAACTTTTTTATTCCCGTTTTCATCTACTTCGCTATTGCTTATTATTTGTTTAACTAACCTTGGTTTTGTATAAACTCCTCCATTAGCTATTGTTGATAGCATTGTTGCCATCTGTATAGGTGTTACTTCAAATCTTTGACCAAATGCAATTGTGCCAAGTTCTACAGGTCCAACTTTTTCTTCTTTTAAAAATATTGAATTTGCTTCTCCCGGCAAATCTATTCCAGTAGTTTTGAAAAATCCAAATTTATTTAAATATTCATAATATTTATGAACTCCTAATTTTTGTCCTAGACCTATAAATACTGGATTACAAGAATTCATTAGTGCCTGTCTTAAGCTTTCTGACCCGTGAGGTCTATAATATCTCCAGCATTTCATTTTTACTCCTGCTACATCTATATATCCAATACATGTAAACTCTCCTTCTTTGTCCGGTGTTGTTATTCCTTCTTCTAATGCTGCTGATGCTGTAACTAATTTAAATGTAGAACCAGGCTCATATGTATCAGATATTGCTTTATTACGCCACAATTTTTGCATTTGAGTGCTTTGTTCTTCTTTGGATAAACTTTCATCTACTGCAAAAGGATCATTTAAGTTATAATCCGGATAGCCTGCTAGTGCTAATATGTCTCCATTTTTTGGATTCATTATAATTACATTTCCACCATCTGTACACACATTGTCAATGCACGCTTCTTTTAGATATTTTTCAGCTATTGCCTGAATAGTGGCATCTATTGTTAATACTAAATCATCTCCATCTTGAGGCTCATTATATTCTTCTGGGTTATCTTCTATCGTACCTCCTGATGCATCTGTTACTTTACTAATTGAGCCTGCTTTTCCTTTTAAATATTCATCATATTTTGCTTCAATACCATTTAGTCCTTGATTATCACTTCCGCAAAATCCTATTACCTGTGATGCTAAATTGTTAAGAGGATAATATCTTTTTGAGTCTTCATCTATATTTATTCCTTCTGTAATATTATTTTCACTCATCCATTCTCTTAATATATTTGTTTTTTCTTTATCTACTTTTCTTACTATTGTTTCTATTGATGAACGTTTTTTTACTCTTTTTAACACTGTTTCATAATCTAATTCAAATATTTCACTAAGTTTTTGTGCCACCTTTTCTTTATCCTCATCTTTAATATGTGTTGGATTTACAGTTACAGTTTCTACAGTGCTACTAACAGCTAAAGTTGTGCCTATGCTATCATAAATTGTCCCTCTTTTGCTACTTACAATTCTATCTGATGTTTGCTGAGCATATGCTTTTTCTTTTAGCTCATTTCCTTGTATAAATTGTATGTATCCTATTCTAGCTAATAATGTTATCATCAATATTACAGATAAAAATATAGTGTTTTTCATTCGTTTTTTTACACTCAACCTACCAATCATAGTCTCTCCTTTTCATAAATTTATATAAACAAGGCTATTATTAAAAAGCTCCAATATATATTTCAGTGAACGAATCTCTGCGATCTTAAGATTTGTAACCTTTATATAAATTTATGAAAAAGGAAAGAAAAAAAGACCTAAACGGTCTTTAATTGCCAAATAAATCATTCATTAAAGCTTGCCACCAAGTTTCATCTTCACCAGTTTCAACTTGTTCAGCACCTGATTCAACATAGTCTTCTTTTGGTAAGCTTACATATACTTTTTGACTATTGTCTAATTTTTTCATTCCAAGCTTTTCTTTTGCTTGTTGCTCAATATTGTTTATATTTGTGCCTGTTTCAATGCTTAATTGCAATTGAGCATTTTGTTTTTGCAAATCTTGTAATTGAGTTTTAAGATTCTCTTTTTCTGCAAATTTTGTATTTATAAGTGAGTAACGATAACTTATGGTTAATAGAACTGCAAATGCAATAGCAATTTCTAGAACATACTTTACTGTTTTTCTTGATTCTTTAACTACCTTATTTTTCTCCTTTTTTTTGGTATTTGTTTTTTTAGCTACTTTGTTATTGTAGTCCGGGTCAATTTTCCTAGGACTGGTTTCATATTCATAATAGTCTATCATAAGTTATCACCTCTTTTCATTTGATTTGCCTGTTTTAATATTTTCTCTTTTACTTATCGTTTTTGGGGTTAGATTTTTCTCTTCTTTCAAATATTCTTAATTTTGCACTTTGGGCTCTAGAATTTATTTTTAATTCATCTTCATTTGCTTCTATTGGTTTTTTGTTTATTATTTTTCCAAGTGTCTTATTTCCACATATGCAATAAGGTAAGCCATTTGGACAAGTACATTTGCCTTCTGCATCTTTATAAGCTTTTTTTACTGCTCTATCTTCTAGGGAATGAAATGTTATAATACATAATCTTCCACCTGTTTTTAGCAAATTTATAGATTCCATTACTGTATTATATAGTGGTTCTATTTCATTGTTGACTTCTATTCTAATTGCTTGAAATGTTCTTTTTGCAGGATGTCCATTTTTATTAAATGGTACAGACTTTTCTATTATTTCAGCTAGTTCTTTTGTAGTCTCTATAGGTTTATTTTGTCTTGCTATACAAATATTTTTGGCAATTCGCCTTGAATATTTTTCTTCTCCATATTTATATATTAAATTTGCTATATCTTCTTCTTTATATGTATTAACAACTTCATAGGCAGATAATCTTTGTCTTTTATCCATTCTCATGTCTAGTTTATTATCACTAATATAGCTAAATCCTCTTTGTTTTTCATCTAGTTGATATGATGATACTCCTAGGTCAAGTAATATACCATCAACTTTATTTATTCCTAAATCTTCTAAAATTTCCCTAATATTGTCGTGATTTCCATGAACTAGTTTAAAGTTTTTATAATCTTTAAGATTTTCTCTTGCTGCTTTTAGTGCTTCTTCATCTTTATCTATTCCAATTAAAAATCCTTTTTGTGATAACTTTTCTATTATTTTTTTACTATGTCCAGCTCCCCCAATTGTACCATCTACATATATTCCATCCGGCTTAATATTTAACCCTTCAATAGTTTCATTTAAAAGAACTGGTATATGTTTAAATTCCAATTGATACTCCTTTAGGCTTTATGTTTTATTATAATTTAGTTAATCATTTGTTAAACAAATTTATTTAATAATATTGTTTTTTTAAATTGCACAAGCAGTTGGCAATAAATGCCAACTGTTGGGCTAGTGCTTTGACAATGTTATCTCTTGTTGATTTTAACTATTATCATTAGTAAAAGGGATCTTTTGTAAATTATGTTTTGAATATATCCTATTCAGGATTTTGTCATTTGTTTTTATAAATTTTATCTTTGGCATCTTAGCTTTTTATCTTATGTACATTTCTATCTTTGGTAAAAATCTATATAAACCTTAGTAGGATTATATACCAAGCATTCCAAGGTTAGCCATGTTTTCGGCAATTTGGTCAGCTGATAAGTTTTCTTCACTATTGTAAGCTTTCCATTTATCCTTGTTCCAAATTTCAATTCTAGTTCCTACGCCTATAATAACTGCCTCTTTTTCTAGTGCTGCATATTCTCTTAAATTACTTGCTATAAGAAATCTACCCTGCTTGTCTATTTCACATTCTATAGCACCAGATAAAAAGAATCTCACAAAGTCTCTAGCGTTTTTGTTTGTAAGTGGTAGTGTTTTTAATTTTTCTTCAAAGTTGTTCCATTCATTTTTTGAAAATCCAAATAGACATCCGTCTAATCCTTTTGTTATTATGAATTTTTCTCCTAGGTCTTCTCTTATTCTTGCTGGCATGATTAATCTTCCTTTTGTATCAAGAGAATGTTCATATTCACCTATTAACAACTTTTACTCACTTCCTTTTCACTTTGTGTCACTTTATACCACTTTCCTCCACTTCAATAAAATTGTAATACAACATAAAAAAAAATGCAATAGCTTTTTTAAAATTTTTTAAAAAAGTTTTGCATTTTGTAATACAATTCACAGTTTTAACTTTTATACTCAGTTTCAATGAATGTATATTGAGGCTTAAGTAAATTATTTAACTATTTTGTTTTTAGCTTTATCGTAAATTTCTTCCCTATTTTTTCTTCTATCTATTACATATGTACTCCCCCAAATTGTTTTTGCTAAATGCTTTACAGCCGCCCCTGCTTCTCCAATTTCTAAGGTGTTTTTAAATCTCTTATTGGTGACTTCTAAAACTCCTATGCTTATTGTAGTTAATGGGAATGGTTCAACAATTCCTTTTCTATTTTCAACTTCTAAATAACCTCTTTCAATATCTTCTTTTGTAAAATATTTTACAATTCTTTTATCAAATTCTGCAATTATGTCTTGACATATTTTTTCGTAGTTGTCGTCTTCTACCAATGCGACAAAGTCATCCCCGCCAATGTGTCCAACAAAATTTCTTGAACTGTTACCTTTTTTAAATACTTTTTTTGTAATAATATTAGCTGTAAGTTTTATTATTTCATCTCCATTAGAGAATCCATAAGTATCATTATATGCTTTAAAATTATCTAAATCGATATACATTAAAGCATATTTTTCTCCATTTTCTAACCTTTCTTTCATTTCAATTTGAATCTGGTTATTTCCAGGAAGCCCTGTCAGAGGGCTTACTGTTCTGTTTCTATTTAATAGTTTTATCAAGTTCATTATCGTATAATATAATATTTCACAGTTTGATGGCTTTTTTAGACATATTTCCACATCATTTTTCAGTATCTCTACAATATGTTCTTCATCTTCTTCTGTTGTTAGTACAATTAATGGAATATTATTATTTTGCTGTGCTTCTTTTATCTGTTGAAAAATCACTTTGATATTGCAACTTAGATTTTCTTCATTTATTATGCAGATATCTGGCATAGTTTTAAATTTATCTTTTATCGCTTTAGTATTTATATTTACTATTTCTACATTTTGTTCTTTTTTCATTATGTCTTTTAATTTGTTATACAATTTTTGTTCTTTGTCTCCATCTAATAAATATATTTTTTTCATAATCCAAGTCCTTTCAGATATATGTGTGTTTTATTATATTACCACATGAACTATTTAATTGCAATATTTATTTTTATAATCTTACTGTAAAAGATTGTTCTTCTGATAATCCATTTATATTTGTTATTTTTATTGTTACTGTATGTTCGCCAGGTGTTATAGCTTGGGTAGCTGTTAACTCTTTTAAATTATCAACTTCTTCTTCTGCTGTAACTCCATCGATCGTAATAGATACTTTATTAATTCCTTCGTCGTCTTTTGCATTTATTACAATATTTGTTCCATCTGCTTCTACCGTAAAGGTTGGTTTATTAGCTCCTTTTATTTTTTCTGTTCTTGTACTTGTGTTTCCATCAATATCTACTGCTACTATTGATAATGTATTTTCTCCTTTTTGTACCTCAATACTAGTTCTTAAAGTTTTTTTATCTGTAGCATCCGTATTAATATCTACTCTTGTTGGGGTATCATTATTCCAACTATATGTTAAATATGACATTTCTGTTTCATCTATAGCTGTTATGTTTAGCATATTACCCGATACACTAATTTCTATTGTAGGTTTAGAATTATCGTCTTGTTCATTTATATATTGTTTTTGAAATTCTGATTTATTTCCATAATAATCTATAACTGACATATTTAAAATGTTGTTTCCAGTTGGAATTTGTACTTTAGTTTCAAGTTCTACAGTACCATTTCCAGATACAGTTGTTTCTTCTCCTTGTCCCCATCTATATGTTAAGCTTTGTATTGGCATACTTCCAACAGCTCTAATTGTTACTTCTGTACCTATTGCATTTGCTGTTACTTGTACTTGATCTTTTACAGTAGGTCTCGAGCCTATAATACCATAAGTAGCATCGCCAATAAGTACAATTCCAAATATTATTATAAGTATGGAAAATACTCTCGCTATTGATACTATATTTGCTTTGTTACTAGGCCTTCCGTAATTAATTTGTGATTTCTTTTTGTTTTCTTTTCCTGAAGTCTGTTGCATAGATAATATTTGATTCATATTCTATGTTTCCTTTCGTTTTTACTTATTTTTTAGACTCCAATGTATATTGGAGTCTTTTATATCTAAATTACGTATCTTTTTATTAAGAATACTCCACCTGCTATAATTGCTAGTGTTCCTGCTGTTAGTCCTATATATAAAGGTGTACTACCTGTTACCATTGTTAATGCTACTGGAGCATCATCTATATCATCCTCTCCTTCTACTTTGTTATTTGGTGTTGAATCTATATCTGGTGTTCCACTTTCATTATAGTCTTCGCTTATTTCTGCTGTGTTTATCATTACTCCCATGTTTTCTTCATCATTTATCCATGTTAGTATTACTTCTACTGTTGCAGATTCTCCTGGTTGCAATATTGTGTCTTTTAACTGATCTGTTACTATTTTTCCATCTACTTCTTTCCATAATGGATTATCTGCTTGATTAAATTCTAATCCTTCTGGAATGTAGTCCGATATTTCTGTTGCATATCCTGCTATTTCGCCTTCGTTTGTTATTCTTATTTGATATTTGAATTTGATTATTGTGTTGTCTATTCTGTTTTGGTTTAGGTCAACTCTTACTACTGGTTCTGGATCTTGTTCTGCATAATGTCCTGTGTCTTTTACTTTTTCTACTCCATCTTCTATTAGTATTACTTGACTTACCCATTTTCTTAACGCTAAATCAAAATATTGTACATATATTTTTTCTATGTCTTGATCGTCTTCTCCTTCATTCCATTCATCTGGTGTTGAGTCTATATCTGTTACATCTTCTCCTTCTTCGTCTTTGTCTTCGCTTATTTGTGCATGATTTATTATTATTCTGTCTGATGTGTTTGGCTCAGTTACTTTAAATGCTACTCTTACGTCTTTATAGTCTGGTCCTTCCATTGTTTCACTATTGTATGCTTGTAATAAATTTTCTCCATCTGTTGTTTCATTAGCTTTAGATAAATAGTCTGTTCTTATATCTACTGCTTCGCTTATTTCTTGTGTTTCGTTTCCTTCTGCATCATACATTGTCCATCTATATTCTTGGTTGATTTCGTTTTCTGGTAGGTATTCTAGTCCTTCTGGTATGTCGTCTCTTATTTCTTCTGCATATCCTGACATTGTTCCTTCATTATACACTCTTATTGTATATATTACTATATCGTTCTGACATACTCTTACTGGATCTTTTGTATGATTATATGTGAAACTTGTAATTAGATTTCCATTTTCATCTGTTGTTCCATATTTGCTTGTATCTACTTCTGGTTCTCTATTTGTTATTTCTTCTTCATTTACTCCTGTTATGAATTTTCTTAATGCTAAGTCGAATTTTTGTAAAATAACTTTTTCAAAATCATCGTCATCTTCTTGACCTGGTATATATTCTATTCCCGAATTGATTTCTTCATCTTTATATCCTGGTAAATCTTCATCTGATGGTAAGTTTACTTCATTTTCATTGTCTCTGTCATTTATATTTAACTCGTTTCTGTATTCGGTAATTTCTGCAATATTGGTTATTTCTTTTAAGTATTCTGCATCATCTTTTACTATACATTTTATTTGGATGTCTGTATAATCCAATTCACTTCCACCATCAAATGCAGTAAGCAAAGTATTTCTTAAGTAATCGGTTTCGACTGTTCTTTCATTAGTTTGTGTCCATCCATATTTTGTATTCAAATCATCATCTGGTAAAAATTCTAATTCTGGTGGTAAATGATCCACTATTTTTTCCACATATCCATCTACTTCACCTTCATTATATACTCTTATTGTATATATTACCTCATCTCCCGCTTTTACTTCAATTGGTTCTTTTGGGTGATTGTAGTTTGCTGTTGTGCCTCCATTTAAAAGTGGGCTAGTGTCTACCTGAGGAACTCTGTTTGTTATTTCTTTACCATTTATGCCTGTTATGAATTTTCTAAGTGATAAGTCAAAATATGTTGGTTTTAAAATTAGTTCTTCATAATCATCATCATCTTGATAACCTTTGCCTCTTTCAGAAGAATCTGGATTATAATTATTCTTTTGGTCGTCTGTTAGATTATTAGGTGTTGAGTCAATATCTTCTGTATTTCCTAATATGTCTTCAGCTTCTGTAATTTCAGCAACATTTTTTAGAGATATTTCTGTATCGCTTTGCTTTTTAACTACTCTGCATTCTACTTTAATATCTTGATAATCTATACCACTAACTGAATCTGTACCTTCCATTAATGTATTTGCTAAATATGTTGTTTTTATAGTTTGCCCATCTGCAGTCCAGCCATATTGTGCATTTATGCTACTTTCTGATGCTGGTACTAACTCAAGACCTTCTGGCAAATAGTCTGTTATTTCTTTAGCATATCCATCTATTTTTCCTTCATTATAAATTCTTATGGTGTACCTTACAACATCTCCTGTTGATACCATTATTGGCTCTTTTGTATGATTTTTTTCTGCTGTTGTTCCATTATCAAAAGTTGCTGATTTATTTTTTAGTCTGCTAATTTCATCTTCTTGTATTTGTGGCTCACGTGATGAAACTGCATTTCCATTAATGTGCGTTATATATTTTCTTAATGCTAAATCGAAGTCTTGTTTTTTGTTCGTTACAACTAATGTTATTGCATTATTTTCTTCATCAAATGTATAGTTTGCATTATTAGTAAGAGATTCTACACTTTCAATAATATATTTCCCGTCTTTTTCAGTTGTTTCTATTCTTAATTTTATTGGTTCTGTAAGTATTGCATCATATCCTCTTGGTGGATTTGTTTCTGTTATAGTTAAATTAATTGTTACAGACGAAGCTGGTATTTCAGTAGTTGTAATTATTTCTCCATTTGAATCAGTTGTATATTTTCTTGTGGTTTCATTATATCCTGATGGTAATTGCGAAGATTGCATATTTGTTGTAATTTCAAATTCTGCACCTGATAATTTATTGTTTTCATTTTCTTCATCTTGTTTTACAATTTTTAAGTTGTACGAACCTTCTGCCTTTTTATTTTTTACACTTACTTGTATTGTTTGAACTCCTGAATCTTCTGTTACACTTACTAAGTTTTCATCATAGCTTGATCCATCTTCTTTTTGCACTTCAACACTATCTATTACATATTTTTCATTTTCTTCTTTTTTAGTAATGTGCACCTGTAATAACTCATCAATTATGGCATATCCTGCTGGTGCTGCTGCCTCAGTAATTTTAATATAGTCATCTTCACTAACATCTGTTATTTGTATATCTTCAATTGTTATTTCTCCATTAGAATTTGTATATAAATCTTCTGAGCTGTTATCTGGTTTTACTATGTTAAATCTAGCATTTTGTAATCTTTGTGTGCCTTCTTCATCTGTTTTAACTATTTTCAAATTATATTTTCCACTTATTTTTGTATTGTCTATGTTTATTTGTACTGTATTTATTCCTGATTGATCTTGAGTTAATTGTGCATTTCCTCTTCCAGAATTCAAGCTAACAGAACTAGCTATATATTTATCATCTGTTTCTTGTTTGACTACTCTTAATTCGACTATTTCATCATTTAATACATATCCTTCTGGTGCTTCTATTTCTTTTATTGTGATAGTATCTGCTGTATCTGGATTTTCTATTTCTATGTTATTAATGTTAATTTCTCCATTTGTATCAGTAGTGTATTCCGTTGCTCCACCATTGTTAATATTAATTTCAAATTTTGCATTTTTTAATTTATTTTTAGTTGTTTCATCTTCTTTTATTAATTTCAGTTTATATGAGCCTGTTTTTTTCTTATTATTTACTGTAATATTTACTGTATTTTTTCCTGAAGGATCATTGCTTAAGTTTGCATTCTCATTTCCAGTTACTGTTTTCGCAACATATTTTCCGTTTTCTAATGTTTTTGTTATCGTTAATGTTATTGGTGTATTATTTGCTAAATATCCTTTTGCTGGTTCAGTTTCAGTAATAATTATTGTATCGTTAGTTCTTATGTCTGTTATAGCAATGTCATTTATATTTATTTCTCCACTAGAATTTGTTTCGTATTCTGATACCTCTCCATTATTAATTTTTATGTTAAATTTTACGTCTTCAAGTTTGCTACTGTCTTCTGAATCTTGTTTAATTAATTTTAGGTTATATGAACCAGTTGGTTTTGGCAAATTCGTTCCTGTACCTATTGAACAATGCCTAGATAGTTTATCTAATACTACTACAGGTTGATTTATAGATAATTCATTTTCGCCAACAGTCCACATCATAGCTACTGTTGTCTGTGTTTGTATACTCATATCTAGTTTAATATTATTTAAGTCTGGGTCAAATGGAATTGAGATATAAAAACTACTTCCCATTGCAGTTTGAATTTTATCACCTAATGTATTCCCTTCTATTATTTCTTGCTTATTTTGATTTAATATTTTGGCATTATTAATTGGATTTGTTCCATCTGTTAGTGTAGCAGTTAAAGTATATTTAGCGGTATTATCTTCTTGAATTATATATGGTCCTATGATATAGTTTGTACCTTCTATTGTTGCCGTTGCTTGACTATCACTAAAGGTTATTGGGTTCTGATTATTTGTGTTATAAGTATAGCCATCATTTGTAACTGCATCAATTGCACCTTCAACTAGATAAGCATAAATTTTGTCTACTTCATTATCAACTAAATCTAAGCTATATTTATCTGATAAAGATTGTCCATCTACTTCTATTTCTAAAGTGTCTGTAGAGTTGTTATGGTAGTCACCGTCTGGATTTGTAAAATACCAAATTGCTACTTGTTCTATTACTTCCACAATGTCTTTTACTTCTTCATCTGGTATAGTTCCATTTCTAAAATCACTACTGTTTGATATTCCAGCCCTTTCTAAGTACTCATCCATTGTTTCATCTTCTGGAGAATAGACATGTTCTAGTACCCATACTAATTCATTATAAGTTGTCATATCACTAGGTAGTTGATTTCTATAAGCTCCTGTTATTGTATTTGGTTGCTTTATGTCAAAGTATTGTGTATAGTTTATAGCATTGTTTTGATAAGATTCGGATCCAAATCCAGGTCCTCCTTTTAAACAATATATCACTGTACCATCGTCATTTTCTACAGTTCCTGACTGATTACTTTTTACTATCTTAAACACATCTTTTTGATTAAAGACATATCTTCCAGTTTCCCTTTCTGTAGAGAGTCCTTTTAATGCTAAGTATAAGGAACCTGTTGCTCCTCTTACCATATTAAATCCAAAAAAAATCAATATGGAAATTATTATTGAAACTATTACTTTTAACTCTATTTTTTGTTTCATATTGTTTCTACCCCTTTTTTTACTTTTTTCATAGGCTATTATCATTTTTTGCATTTTTATTTATATTATACTATATATCAAGAATATATTTTTTTCAACATATTTTGCAAAAATTTTACCTTTTGTAATATCCTGCATTTATACAAAAAGGACTATCCCCATTGTATAAAGGGATAGCCTTTTAAATTATATTACATATTTTTTAATTAAGAATACTCCTCCTGCTATAATTGCTAATGTTCCGGCTGTTAGTCCTATATATAAAGGAGCACTACCTGTTACCATTGTTAGAGCTACTGGTGCATCATCTATATCATCCTCTCCTTCTACTTTGTTATTTGGTGTTGAATCTATATCTGGTGTTCCACTTTCATTATAGTCTTCGCTTATTTCTGCTGTGTTTATCATTACTCCCATGTTTTCTTCATCATTTATCCATGTTAGTATTACTTCTACTGTTGCAGATTCTCCTGGTTGCAATATTGTGTCTTTTAACTGATCTGTTACTATTTTTCCATCTACTTCTTTCCATAATGGATTATCTGCTTGATTAAATTCTAATCCTTCTGGAATGTAGTCCGATATTTCTGTTGCATATCCTGCTATTTCGCCTTCGTTTGTTATTCTTATTTGATATTTGAATTTGATTATTGTGTTGTCTATTCTGTTTTGGTTTAGGTCAACTCTTACTACTGGTTCTGGATCTTGTTCTGCATAATGTCCTGTGTCTTTTACTTTTTCTACTCCATCTTCTATTAGTATTACTTGACTTACCCATTTTCTTAACGCTAAATCAAAATATTGTACATATATTTTTTCTATGTCTTGATCGTCTTCTCCTTCATTCCATTCATCTGGTGTTGAGTCTATATCTGTTACATCTTCTCCTTCTTCGTCTTTGTCTTCGCTTATTTGTGCATGATTTATTATTATTCTGTCTGATGTGTTTGGCTCAGTTACTTTAAATGCTACTCTTACGTCTTTATAGTCTGGTCCTTCCATTGTTTCACTATTGTATGCTTGTAATAAATTTTCTCCATCTGTTGTTTCATTAGCTTTAGATAAATAGTCTGTTCTTATATCTACTGCTTCGCTTATTTCTTGTGTTTCGTTTCCTTCTGCATCATACATTGTCCATCTATATTCTTGGTTGATTTCGTTTTCTGGTAGGTATTCTAGTCCTTCTGGTATGTCGTCTCTTATTTCTTCTGCATATCCTGACATTGTTCCTTCATTATACACTCTTATTGTATATATTACTATATCGTTCTGACATACTCTTACTGGATCTTTTGTATGATTATATGTGAAACTTGTAATTAGATTTCCATTTTCATCTGTTGTTCCATATTTGCTTGTATCTACTTCTGGTTCTCTATTTGTTATTTCTTCTTCATTTACTCCTGTTATGAATTTTCTTAATGCTAAGTCGAATTTTTGTAAAATAACTTTTTCAAAGTCATCGTCATCTTCTTGACCTGGTATATATTCTATCCCTGAATTAATTTCTTCATCTTTATATCCTGGTAAATCTTCATCTGATGGTAGCACTACATCTCTGGCATTATCCCTGTCTATTAAGTTAGAGTCATTACTGTATTTTGTAATCTCTGCTATATTTGTTATGTTTGTAAGCGTTGGAGCTGTATTTACAACTTGACATCTTATCTGCACTTCTTTATAACTCAATTCATTTGAATTAGAATTAAATGCTGGTATAATATTTTCTATATCATTCTCTCTAGATAATATGTTTGTTCTAAGAGTCCTTTGAGTCTCATCAGATGGATCTATTATCCAACCGTATTGAGCATTCAATTCATCATCTATTATGAATTCTAAATAAGGTGGTAAATGATCTACTATTTCATCTACATATCCATCTACTTGTCCTTCATTGTATACTCTTATTGTGTATGTTACAATATCTCCTACTTCTACACTTACTGGATTTTTAGTGTGGTTGTAATTTGCTGTTGTTTCTCCCGAAAGTAATGGACTTACGTCAACTTGTGGAACCCTATTTGTTATTTTTCTGTCATTTATTGCCGTGATGAATTTTCTTAAAGATAAGTCAAAATATTTGCCTAGCATAATAAGTTCTTCATAGTCGTCATCGTCTTCATAGCCTTTGCCATCTTCTGATGTTCCTGGCAAGTAACTGTTTATCTGATCATTAGTCAAATTGTAAGGCTGTGAATCTCTGTCTAATTCTTCACCAGTGATGTCATGTGCTTTATCTATTTCTGCCACATTCTTTAGTGAAACATCTTGCTCTGTAGGGTCTCTTGTTACTCTGCATTCTATTTGCACATCTACATAGTCTATATTATATGTTCCATTTTCTGGATCTTTATCAAAAGCTGATATCAATGTATCTTTTAAATAATTTGTATAAATTTCCTGATTTGAATTAGTACTGTTTACAGTTTGTGGAAATTCTTCAGCTAATTTCCAACCATATCTTGTATTAATTGTGCTTTCGCTTGGGTCTACTAGTTCCAATCCTTCTGGTAGATGGTCAACTATTGAATCAACATAGCCGTCTATATCTCCTTCATTATAAATTCTTATTGTGTATACTATTTTGTCATCTTTTTCCACAACCAAAGGTGTTTTTGTATGTGTTTTTGTAACTGTTGTACCATTGTCGAAATAAGCTGTTCCCGTTGCAAGTTCTCTTAAATCTTCTTGTGTTATAACTGGTTCTCTGCTAATTTCAACATTTTGACCATTTATTGATGTAATAAATTTTCTAAGTGCTAAGTCAAATTCAGGTTGAGTAATATTTATTGTTACTGCGTCTCTATAATTTTGTTTTTGTCTTGAAATTATTACAACAGGTTGATTTGTTGCCAAGCTTGAACTACCAACTGTCCACATAGTTTGTGTAGTATTATAATATTCTGCATTAATAGATAATGTTGCATTACTTATATTTGATGATACTGGTACTGAAATATAAAAGTTTGTACCTACTGTTGTTTGTATTTTTTCAGCTAAGCTAGATCCTTCGCTTATAGGTTGTCTGTTTTGGTCAAGTACAGTTGCATTTGAAATTGTACCAGAATTACTATATAACTCTGCACTAAGTGTATATTCTGTATTTGATACCTCTTCTATTCTGTATGGTCCTAATATATAATTAGAATTATCTAATATTAAAGTAGCTCCGTCTTTTATAAAATTAATTGGTGATGTTCCATTGTTTGAGTCTTCATATGTGAATCCATCTGCGACTGCATTTATTGCTCCTTGTACCAAGTAACTATAGATTTGGTCTATTTCATTATCTACTAAATCTAAACTATATTTATCTGATAAAGATTGTCCATCTACTTCAATCTCTAAAGCATCCGTAGAGTTATTATGATAATCCCCATCTGGATTTGTAAAGTACCAAATCGCTACTTGTTGTATGCACTCTAGTATATCTTCTATTTCTTGTCCATATGTTGCTTCATCTCTTAAAAAACTGTCTTCTGAAACTCCTGCATTATTTAGCAAGTTTTCTTTTGATTCATTTGCCAATGTAATTTCATCTGAACTTGCTCCCTCTTTTGCAGGGATATATAAATGATCTAATACCCATATTAGTTTATTATATGTTTCCATATCTGTTGGTAATTGATTTCTATATGGTTGCTCTATTGCATCTGGATTTTTCATATTAAAATATTGAGTATAATTAACTATACTGTTTTGATATGACTCTGATCCAAAGCCCGGACCAGCTTTAATGCAATATATTGTATTATCTATTTGAGTTGATCCAATGTTATTACTATATTGTACTATTTTAAATATATCTTTGGTATTGAATGTATATTTTCCTGTTTCTCTTTCTGTTGTTCCTTCCCTTAATCCTAAATATATACCATTTGTATCACTTACTGCATGAATGCTAGTAGCAAATATTATAATGGTAATTAAAATTATAGATATAATTACTCCTATTTTTCTTGTCATGATTTGACCTCT
>CAMMFK010000007.1 GCA_946496115.1 uncultured Clostridium sp. | reverse complement strand
CTATATTTAAAGATAGTTACAATAAACAATATAAAGATTTTGTTTGTTTAGATGAGTTAGGGAATTTAAGAAAACCTGATTATGTTAGTCATAAATTTAAACAGATATTAAGAAATAATGATTTAAGAGAAATAAGATTTCACGATTTAAGACACAGTTGTGCTACATTACTTGTTAAAAAAGGAATATCTTTAAGAGAAATACAAGATTGGTTGGGACATTCTAGCTCTAAAACAACAGAAAGGTATACTCATTTGGATTCAAGTACAAAAATAAATTCTGCATCAGCAATAGAAAAGGCATTGAGTTTTAATACTAATACAGATATTAAAATAAATAAAAAAGATATATTAGATCTGGACTCTAATATACCTAATAAATAATCATTTTCTAAAATTGTTAGAAATTTGTTAGAAAATTCTAGCAATTTTATTATAAAAGCATCAAGGTTATATATCTCAAAAGCCTTGATGCTCTTATGGTGCAGATACCCGGAATCGAACCGGGACGGATTATTAGTCCGCAGGATTTTAAGTCCTGTGCGTCTACCAGTTCCGCCATATCTGCATAAATTATTGCTGAACAATAACTATTATAATATCATTCAGCGTACTTTGTCAAGAGAAAATTTGCAATTTGATGAAAAAATTACTACATCACATAAAGCAAAATGCAAAAGAACTGCAAAAAGCTTCCTAACAGTATGAACAAATGAAATATTGAATGCACATATTTATGCTTTTTGCCAATACCATATAAAATAGAGCCAATAGTATATGAAATTCCACCAGCAACAAGCAATATAATTCCAGGTGTAGGAACAGATTGCAAAAGTAGATCAAGCCTAAATATAATGCACCATCCCATAAGCAAATAACATATCATAGAAAATACTTTATACTTTTTTAAATCGATAGCGTTAAGCACAATTCCTAAAATTGCTAAACCCCATATAATACCGAATATCCACCATCCGGCAGAAGGATTAACTTCTCGTATATTGCAAAGAACGACAGGAGTATAACAACCTGCAATTAATAAAAATATGGTGCAATGGTCTAATACCTGAAATACTCTTTTTGAGAATAATCTAGGGCTAAGTCCATGATAAATACTTGACATTGTATACAAAATTATTAAAGACGCACCATAAATAGCACCACTTACAACTCCATATACGTTTCCGTGAAGAGCTGCAAATATAACGCAAAGAACAGTTGCGACTATTCCTAAAACACCACCAACTATATGCGATGTCATATTAAATATTTCTTCACCTTTAGTGTAGGTGGGCAAAACTCTATCAGCCAGTTTTGTTCTTGTCATAATTCTAAATCCTCCTGTAAACTTTAGTATATAATTAATTATAACCAATTCTTATTTTTTAATAATTATACAATGCAAATTTATAAAAATAATATTACTAATTTATGTGTTCATAATGAATTCTTTGTGAAAATTAGTCTAATCAAAATAGTCACTAATTTCTTGCAAATTGTCAAAATTACATTGTCTTAAAATATCATAAACTACAACACAAACTGAATTGGCAAGATTCAAAGATCTTAATGTTTTTCTCATTGGAATTCTAATTGTATTATTAATATACTTTAATAACAAATCTTCTGGTAAACCTTTTGTTTCTTTTCCAAATAAAACAAATACTTCCTCCATTTTGCCATAATCAGGGTCACAATATATATGTTTTCCTTTAGTTGTAGCAAAAAACATATTATTTGTCTCTGGAGGATACTTTGTTAAAAATGTTTGTAAAGATGAATGCTCTTCTATATCTAATTTATCCCAATAATCTAAACCTGCTCTTTTTACAGCCTTTTCAGATATACTAAATCCTAAAGGATATACTAAATGAAGCTTGGCTCCAATGGCGGCACAAGTTCTTGCAATGTTTCCTGTATTTTGTGGAATTTCTGGCTCAACTAATACAACATTTAATCTCATAATAAAAATAAGTCCTTTCTAAATAAATCAAATAAAAAGCCAAGGTCTTATGCTTGGCTCATAAATTACGACAATATTTTATCGCATAAATATTCTAATCAGCTAAAGCTTTTTGGACATCATCTGCCTCTACATCTTTAAATAATGGATCTTTGAAGAAGTCAACTAAATCCATATGTGCACCTTCACATAAATGTAATAAAGTTGTTAATGTGAGGCTATTACTTTTTCCGTTCATAAAACTGCTTAGAGTAGAATATGGAATACCTGAACTTAAAGCTAATTTATGAAGAGAAACTTCTTTGCTTGCAGCAATATTTATTATTCTTTGCCTAACAGCTGTACATAATAACATAATCAATCTCTCCTTTCATTAACAGTATAACAAAATATACGAAAAAATGATGACGACAATACGCCAAATTAAGCATTTTTCTTGAGATTAACTCTAAAATAAAGGAGAGAATATATAGTTTTCTAAATATATATTGTTTAAATTAACAAAATATGATATACTCTTAAAAATAAAAAAGAAAGGCAAAGCATGATTAATATAATTGTTTTTAGTATAGTAGCTTTATCTATATTTATATATACTGTTATTAATTTAATAAGAAAAAATAATTCAAATTATCTTTTTGCACTAATTCCAGAATTTGTTGGGTTAATAATTGATTTTATATGCATATTTTTTAAAATTGATCCCAATTTATTTTTGTTACTAATAATGTATATATTTGGTCTTATAATTCCTATTATACTACTAATACTAGAAAAGAAAGAAGTCAATATAGCAGAAATTGTAAATATTGCAAAAGTAAATTTTTACGAAAATAAAGGTCAACATGATTTGGCTAAAAAACAGTTAATTTATAATGTAAATAGATATTCAAACAATTTTTTAAGTCATCAAAAACTTGGTGAATGGTATGAGAAAAATGGGGAATTAGAAAAAGCAGAAAGCGAATATTTAAAGGTAATTGAATTAAAACCGAAAAAATACGAAAATTATTATAAACTTGCTTTGATTTATAATAAAGATCAAAAGAAAGATGAGGCTATAGAAATTTTAAAAGAAGTCCTAAAAAGAAAAGCGGATTATCTTGACGCAAGTTTATGTTTAGGCAATATACTATACGAAACAGAAATGTATAAAGAGGCTATAAATGTATATCAAGAGGCTTTAAAATATAACCCTGGGGAATATAAACTATATTATTACATGGGTATGACTTATACTAGAATAAATGATTTTCCAAATGCTAAAGAGTATTATAAAAGAGCAGCACTTATAAACTCATCATTAAATGTTGCAAAACTTAATTTAGGACAAATTGCTCTTATTTTTAAGGACTATAATGAAGCGGAAAAATACTTTATGGAATGTATTGAGAATGATGAGGAGGAAATTCAAGCAGAAGCATACTACTATTTGTCAAAAATAAAGTTGATAAACAGTGAGACTATACTTGCAATACATTATGCAAATATTGCACTAGAATTAGAGCCAAATCTTATAAATAGAATGGAAAAAGATATATATTTTGCAAGTATCTTAGGAAAAGTAAAAATTAAAGATAATAAAATTTCAAAAACTAAACTAAGCAAAGAAGAAAGGAATATTATTAATTATTTGGATAATACTTTTGGAGTAGTACAAACATTAACCTTAAATATTGAAAGGGAAGAAACAAATCGTCAAAAAGACGAAAGAGATTACTAAAAATATATAACTAATACAAATAAAAATTGTAATTTATAATATACTATACTAACTAATATTTGTTTAATCTACAAGCAAATAAGAAAGGATGGTAAAAATGAATTACAATTTTTTGATTATAGGTGGAGACAAAAGAATAAACTTACTTGCGAGCAAACTCTTAAAAGATGGAAATAATGTTTACTCATTTGCGAATAAAACAGAGGGAATAAAAGAAATAGATTGTATAGAAGATATTAAGAATTACAATTATGATATAGTAATAAGTGCAATGCCATTAACAAAAGATGAAATCACAGTAAATACACCATTAAGCAGTAAAAAAATAAGTTTGAGAGAATTAAAAGAAATTTCAGAAAATAAAATTTTGATTGCTGGTAAAATTCCAAAAAAATTCGAACCAAGAGAAGTGAAATTAAGAAATGACAAAATCTATGACGTATTAGAAGATGAAACCACTACTATTTTGAATACTATACCTACTGCAGAAGGGGCAATACAAATAGCAATGGAAGAAACAAACTATACTTTGAGCGAAAAGAGGGCACTGGTATTAGGTTTTGGAAGAGTTGGAAAAACATTAGCAAATAAGCTTTCTAAAATAGGAATGCAAGTTTATTGTGAAGCAAGAAAAGAAAGTGATTTGGCATGGATAAAAGCATATGGATATAACCACGTACCATTAAAAAAATTAAAAGAAAATTTATGTAAAATGAACATAATATTCAATACAATTCCTGAAAAAATTTTAGATAAAAATAATTTGCTACTATTAAGAAGAGAAACATTAATTATAGATCTTGCATCAGCACCAGGTGGAGTAGATTATGATACTGCAAAAAAACTTGGAATAAAGGCAATACTTGCATCAGCACTTCCTGGTAAAGTTGCACCTGCTACTTGTGCAGAATATTTAAAAGATTATATATATAAAGTAATTAAAGAAGTTTAAATATTTACTAGCTTTATGTTACAAATATTACAAATATTACATTTTTTTTACATTAATCGACAAGTTATTGACTTTTAACAAAAAAAATATAAAATATAAATGATGAAATTACAAAATGAGACAAAATTGAATATTTACAAAAAAAATGTAAATCATAAATAATGTAAAAAAATCTAAAGAAGGAGTAAAAAAGGTGCAAGAAAGTTTAGGAATAAGTATATCTAATCAAGTAATAAAGTATGCTAAAATTATTAAAAACAATGACCAGCTAGATGTTGCATCTTTTGGCGTTAAGTTTTATGACAACTTAGAAAAAGACTTGGAGCAAATAGTTTTAGAAACAAATAGCAAAAACATACCTATTTGCGTAAATACTCAAAGTGAAAGAGTAGACTATTTCAGTGTGTTTAGTTTACTTAGCAAAAATGATACTAAAAAAACAATAGACACTGAATATCAAACAATGTGCTCTGAAAATCATATGAATCCTAACGCTTATGAAGGAAGATATCTAATTGTTAATGATGCAGAAAGCAAAGACAAGAACAGAGTAATTTATTTTACCGAAAGCAAAAGTGCAATAGACGAGAGGTCGTCTCTATTTAAAAATGGAAAACTTTATTCTATAACACCTCTTTCAACTTCAATATGCAATATTGCAGAAGCTGATAAAGGTGAAAACATTATGATAGTAAACATTGAAGGAACTACAAAAGTTACTACAATATTAAATCAAAAAATCTACAATATTGACACTATAGAAAGTGGAATGACAGAGATAATTGACAAAATAAATGAAAAAGAAAACTCATACACTAAATCTTATGAAGCATGTAAAAATACTACAATTTATACAATGGAAACTACAGCAACAGAGGACCCTAATAATAAATACTTATCTCTTATAATTCCAACATTATTTAATATAGTACAAGAAGTACAAAAAATAAAGGAAAAATTTCAAAGAATAGACAAAATATATTTAACGGGATTAGGAACTGTCATAAACAATATAGAATTATATTTCCAAGAGTACTTTAAAGAGGCTAAGTGTGAAATATTAAAACCATATTTTGCAGCTAATAACAGCAAGATAAACATTAAAGATTATATAGAAGTTAATAGTGCAATAGCACTAGCATTAGAAGGTTTAGACTATGGACTTAAAGACTTGAACTTTACAAAAAGTGATTGGAAAGGTGATTTAAATACAATATTACATTCAGACATAAAAACATTAGGAAAGAATACAAGGGGCAAAGGAAACCTTAAATTAGATACTAACATGAAGGGCCCACTTAAACCTTCTGAAATGTGGTTAGTAAGATGTTGTATAATGGTCTTAATGATTACAATAATATTTGGTGTATGTTCAGTATTATTGAAAAATCAAATTTCTGCAAAAACTCAAGAAGCACAAGAAGTTATTGATGATACAACAAAACAATTAAATAAATTAGACTCAAATAAAAATGCTATAAACAAAAAGATAACAGATTTTGAAAGAATTACAACAAATTTACAAAATGCAAGCTCATCAATCGCTTTAAAACAAGGTAGAAAAAATGAAATACCTACTCTATTAAATCAAATAGTTTATACAATACCTAAAAATGTTCAACTAACTAGTATTAAAAATGTAGAGCAAAAAGCAGGGGATGAAACAAAACAGCATATCATAATTAATGCACAGTCAAGACAATATGAACAATTAGCATATTTTAAAGCAAGATTAAGCAATAGTGGATATCTATTAAATGTTACTTCAACAGAAGGAACAAAACAAGGCGAATATGTTGTTGTTACAATAGAAGGCGATTTGCCATAAAAAATAAGGAGAAATGCAATGAGAAAATTATTAATATCTATTTTGTTAATTTTATTAGTCATAATGACTGTACTATGCGTTAAAAATGGTATAAATATTGGACCATTGCATGTACTGGGAATATCACAAATTCAAGAAGCAAATGGAGAACTTACTAAGAAAATAGCGGAAGCAAAAAGTACAAATGATGATTATACTAATAAATTAACAGAAATAAAAAAGCTAATCACAGACTTAGGAGAGACAAGAAATGAATACTTACAAACTATCAATGTGAGCACAGAGAGTGAAATAAAAGAGGCAACACAAACAAAGAATTATACGATTGAATATTTGTGGAGTCAAGTAGGAAATCATGCTACACAAGAAGGCGTAAGTATTAAAATGGATGTTGTATCTGGAGTCACAGAGGATGCTAGAAATTTAAACTTTACTGTTTCAGGAAATTATTTAGCTATTACAAATTTTATAACATCACTTGAAAATGATTCATCATTACAATTTACAATAGATGAGTTTTCAATGACACAAAATCAATGTACATTTGTTGTAAGAGATGTATTCATAAAACATGAAAATACAACAGTAACAGAAGAAAAAAATGACGAAAGTGAAAGTTCAGACGAAGACTCAAAACAAAATAATACAAACACTACAACAAATAATGCAAACAATAATATAACAGATGAAGAAAATACAAATACTGTAGATTAAAAAGGAGTAGATTATGACAAAATCAATTTTTAAAGAAATACTAATTATATTATTAGTATGTGTTGCAATAATTTTGGTTATGGCAGTTATCTTTTATAATTATATTCCAAATAACAAAGTGATACCAGCAAAAGTTACAGCATATCAATTGCCACAAAATGTAGAAGAGGTTATAAATGAAACTACAATCGATAGCTTTAATAGTGCATCTGTAAATTATACTATTGATGATTCTGATCTTTCAAGGTATGAAGCTGCACAAAGCTATAATCCAGGAAAGGCAGATCCATTTGCAATATCTGCAGATGAAACAGAAAATTCTACAAACAATACTAATACTGAATCTGATACAAATACTGAGAATGAACAGTCTGTAGATAGAAATGTTACAGATAACTATTATACTTCTCAAAATGTAGGAAAAGGTACAAAATAATTTATAAGTTTTAGGTAATATTTATAATAATATAAATATATACAAAATTTTACTAAGGAGGGAATTTGAAATGTTTAAGAAAGAAAGAGGTATAACATTAGTAGCTTTAGTTGTTACAATTATCGTTCTACTAATTTTAGCAGGCGTAGCTATAAGTTTAACAATAGGAAACAATGGTTTATTCCAAAGAGCACAAAACGCAGCTAATACTTGGAGAAATGCAGAAACAAACGAACAACACACTATGAATGAATTTGACTCAGATTTTGACAGCGTTTATGATAGATATGTAACTGGTGACTAGTCAAATAAAATAGTTGAATTAAAAATCTCTATTATTTTATATAATAGTACTAAATATGGAGGTTACCTAAATCATTTCGTATTTAGGTAACCTCTATTATAAAAAGGAAAATAAAATGAATACATTTTTATATATAATAATATTTATTATGGGAAGCGTTTTTGGTAGCTTTTTAACACTAGCTACTTATAGAATACCACTTAATGATGATATAACTCATAAACATTCGTATTGCCCAAAATGTAATCATAAGTTAAATTTTTTAGACATGATTCCAATTCTTAGTTATATATTGCTTAGAGGAAGATGTAGATATTGTAAAACTAAAATTAGTCCAAGATATATAATAATAGAAATACTATCTGGTATAGCTTTTGTATTGCTTGCCATTGGACTAAATGTTAATATATATACTATAAAGAATGCAACAACAATAATAAATTTTGTATTAGGAGTATTATATATTGTATTTTTATTTTTAGTTGCAGGAATAGACAAAGAACATAATAAAGTGGATAAAGGAGTATTAATATATGGATTTATACTAGCGATATTAAATTCAACTTATGAATATTTTTACTCTAAAAATATTAATTTAAATAGAATAGTGATCTATCTTATAATGCTTGTAATTGTATTAATGATTAATTTAATGCAAATGAAAAAAAAAGGAAAAGATCAGTATTCACTTAATATATTAATTGTGTGCATAATAATGGCATTAATAACATATGAAATCGCAACCATAATTTCAATAGTATTTACATTATTAATTGTAGCAGTAAAAAATATTTTAAAAGGAATATTTAAGATAAAAAGTAGAACCAATTTGCAATTTGCATTTTACTTATGTGTTTCAAATGTCTTATCAATTATATTAATATATATAATCTCTTAGCATAGTAGGTGGTAAAATGAATAAATTTATATGTAAATTAAAGAAAGAAAAGGGAGTTACAGGACTTGATATAACAACAGGTGCAATTGTATTTTTCTTATTTACAACACTTATATTTACTTTATTTTTACAAGTATATGAACAATCAGCATTAATAAAAATTCATCAACAAGCAATGGGATATATTGTTCAAATATGTGAAGACATAGATCTTCAGGATTATAATGCAACTGAAGACCTTCAAGAATATAAGGAATATATTATAAAAGAAATAGGACTTCCAGAAGAAAATTATGATTTAACATTGGGTGTAGAAAAATATATAGAAACACATCCTAATGCACAGGACTTGGTAAAAAAGATAACAGTCAATATTAAATATACTTTTGATGCAGAAGAAAGAAGTATAGAAGTAAAAAAAATAAAAGTAAGGGAATTATAATAAAAAAATTAAGCAAAATAAAAGAGTAGGTGAAATGATGAAATCTGAAAAAGGCATAACGCTTATAGTATTATCAATTTATATCATAGTATTTTCTATTATAATAGTGCTCTTAGCAAATTTAAGTAGCTATATTTATTCAAATATTGAGAATATTAATGATAGTAGTGTTGATATATCAGAAATTAATAAATTTAATATGTACTTTATTAGTGATATAAAAACAAATAATCAAGCAGATGTTAAAACGTTATCAGATAATAATCAAAACACAATACAAATAATATTTCAAGATGGCGATGTTTATAGCTACGTTGAAGACGAAAAAAGTATATATAAAAACGAACAAAAAATAGCAAGGAATATTGAAGCATTTAATGCAGAAGGATATAAAAAAAATAACAAAACATATATTCAAGTTAGCATAGAAATTGGAACAAAGGACGAAGCAAATTACACTAAAACAACTAATTATGTATTAAAATATTGGTGATTTGAAAGGAGATTAAAAATGGCTACAATTCAAAGGCAACCTTTAGGTATAGAACTTGTAAGAAGAGGTATAGTTAGTCAAGAAGATATTTCAGAAGCCTTAGAATATCAAAAAACTCACACTAAAGAAAAATTAGGAGACATTTTAAATGATTTAAAACTAGCAGATTCTAAGAAACTTTTAGAAGCTATGGGAGAAATATTAGGTGAAAAAACAATTTATTTAACAGATACGGATATAAGAATAGATGTGACAAAATTTATGTCTTTAGATATTGCTAGAGAAACAAACGCTATACCATTTGATATAGAAGATGGTACAATAAAAGTATGTTTCGCTGATACGAGTAATAAGCAAAAGGTTGAATCAGTAAGGTTACTAATGCTTAACAAAGGATTAGTAATGGAAAAATTTATAACTTTTAAAGCAAATGTTGATGAAGTTTTAAGAACAATTGCATCAGTATCTACAGATACTATAGATACTGACGCAACAGGAACAAAAATTGTAGATAATATTATAAGAAGTGGTATGGCCAAAAGAGCTAGTGATATACACGTGGAACCACTAGAAGATAGTATAAGAGTGAGATATAGAATAGATGGTAGATTATTTACTGTTGCAAAAATAGATAAAGAAAAGCAATCACAAATAATAGGCAGACTAAAAGCTATTTCGAATATGCATCAAGAAAAACAAGAACCTCAAGATGGAAGAATAATAATGTATCCAGATTATAATATTCGTGTTTCTTCGCAAAAAAATATTTATGGTGAAAAATTTGTTTTAAGGCTATTAAAAAAAGACACAGATATAAGAGGATTATTTGAACTTGGATATCCAGAAAATGACCAGTTACTAAAAGAAGCATTTGATAAAAGAAATAGCATTACAGTAATAGCTGCTCCTACAGGAGAAGGAAAAACTACAACATTATATAGTGTAATAAATTATTTAGATAGACCAGAGATAAATATAACAACAATAGAAGATCCAGTAGAAATACGTATACCAGGATTAAACCAAATAGAAATAGATGCAAAAACCACTTTTGCTGGATCACTTAGAACAGTTTTAAGACAAGACCCGGATATAATACTTCTTGGAGAAGTAAGAGATGAAGAAACTGCTGAAATAGCTATGCAAGCTGGACAAACAGGACATTATGTACTTTCAACTATTCATACTATAAATGCAATAGAAGTCATTTCAAGATTAAGAAAAATGAAAGTATCTAATTATGATATTGCAAGTACACTTGCCACATCAATTTCACAAAGATTAATAAGAAAATTATGCCCTTATTGTAAAAAAGAAAGAGAATTTACAGCAGAAGAAAAACAAATTATAGGAGAAATAGGAGAAAAATATAACATAAAATTTGATTTGGAAAATGCTAAAACATTTGATGCAATAGGTTGTGAAAAATGTAATCAAAGCGGATATTATGACAGGATAGGAATATTTGAAACACTTCTTATAACTGATCCAATAAAAGATTTAATAGTGAAGAATGCATCAACACTTGAAATCCGAGAAGAGGCATATAAAGAAGGTTATAGACCTATGATAGTAGAAGGAATTAAAAAAGTCATAAATGGATTAACAACTTTAACAGAACTAAATAGTAAATTATTATTTTATTAGGAGGATAAGAAAATGGATGTAAACAGCATTTTAGCGGAGGCAAAGAAATTGGATGCTTCAGATGTTCATTTTATACCTGGAATTAAACCTATAACTAGAGTTAACAGAGATCTAATAGAACTTGAACAGTATAGCGAAATTTCAAAAGATGATATAATGGAAATATACGATTATTTTTTACAAGGAAATGTGGATAAAGACGAATATTATAGAAAAAATAAAGTATTAGATATATCAGCAGAATTCCAAGATATTCGATTAAGAGTAAATATATCTTGTTCTGAAGGACTACCTGTAATTATTACTAGACTAATAAAAAACGAGCTTCCAACATATGAAGAATTAGGTGTACCTGACATAGTAAGAAGGATGACAAATCAAGAGCAAGGATTAATACTTGTTACCGGTAAAACCAACTCAGGAAAAACTACAACTTTAAATGCATTAATAAATTTTATAAATGATAATTATAACAAAAAAATATTAACATTAGAAAGTCCAATTGAATATAAGCATAAATGTAAAAAATCAATAATTGTACAAAAAGAAGTAGGTGTCGGAGGAGACATATTAAAATATAGTATGGGTACAAAAAATTCATTAAGAGAAGACTGTGACATATTAGTAATAGGTGAAATAAGGGACAAAGAAACAATGGAAGCAGCAATTGAAACAGCAGAGTCAGGACATTTAGTTATAGGAACATTACACACTAAATCATGTGCTGAAGCAATAGATAGAATAATTAATTTTTATGATATATCAGATCAACCACAAGTAAGATTCTTAATTTCATCTTTATTAAAATTGGTTATATCTCAAAGATTAATAAAAAATAAAATAGGAACTTTAACTTTAGTTCCAGAAGTATTAGTCGTAGACAACGTAGTATCAGGAATATTAAGAAAAGATAAGTTAACAAAATCAGAAGTCGAAGATGCTATACAAAGTGGATCAAATAATGGAAGCATAGGATTAATAAATTCACTTGCAAAATTATTTACTGATGATATAATTACATTAGATCAAGCAAAAGCCCAATTAGAAGAAAAGAATATAGAAGTATTAAATAGAACAATAATGCAAATGAAACTAAAGAAAGAAACTGAAGACAGCCAAAAAGCAACAGGGGCAAATGCATAAACGATTAAATAGAGTAAAAGGAGGAAAAACAAATGCCAGAGTATGTGTATAAAGCAGTCGATAGCAATGGTACAGTAGTAAAAAATAGAGTACAAGACAAAAGCAAAGAAGAACTCATCAAAAAACTAAAAGACAATGGGTTAATGCCTATTGATGTATCACAGGTAGGATTTGGCAAGTATAGCAAAGGAATTAAAAAAAAGAATGTATCTAATTTAGATGAAATAATGCATATGGCAAATACAGCAAATATTACACAAAATAAGCAAGCTAAAAAGGCATCTACTTTTGAAAAAATAAGTATGACATTAAATATTACACATAAAGTTAGTAATAGAGATATTGTCATTTTTACTCAAAATCTGTATTTACTAAAAAAAGCAGGATTCAATAATGTTCATGCACTAGAAACAATAATACAATCAACTGAAAATACAACATTAAGAAGTATTCTAGAAGATATACTAGCAGGTGTAGAAGCTGGAGATTATATGTATACTACTATGGAATATTATTCTGATATATTCCCATATATATATATAAACTTAGTAAAAGTAGGAGAACTATCTGGATCACTTGAAGAATCGTTAAAACAAGCAGTTGACTATTTGGATTCATCAAATGAACTAAACAAAAAATTAAAAAGAATTTTAATACCAAACATTTTACAATTTGTAACATTACTAGTTATATTATTCTTTGGAAGTATGTATGTTGTTCCAATAATACAAGATATATTTACAGAAGTTGGTAGTACAGATACTTTACCTTGGTATACGCTTGCTTTTTCAAGCTTCTTATCAAATATACAACATTACTGGTTTATTCCAACTTTGATTATAGCATTAATAATTATTGGTATAGCATTATATATAAGAACACCAAAAGGAAAATATAAATGGGATTATTTTAAATATAAAATGCCTATTTTCGGAAAACTAATTTTTGCTATTGATTTTTCAAGAGTTTCAAAAGCGATGGTACTAAACTTAAAAAATGGTATGAGAATACAAGAAGCTCTAGAAGTTAGTAGAAACGTTGTAAAAAATTTAGTTATGTTATCAATTATAGAAACATCAATCAATAACATTATAGTTGGTGATTCTTGGGTTGAACCTTTTGAAAAATCTGGTCTAGCTGATCCTATGATAACAGAAATGTTAAAAATAGGTATGCAAACTGATTTACCAACAATGATGGACAAACTTGTTGAATATATGGACATGGATATAGATCAAATAATAGATAGAATAATAAAAATATTACCACAAGTTCTTTATTCAATTATTGGCGTGTTAATTATACTAATAACATTAGTAGTACTTGTACCTTGTATTCAAGTTTATATGGCTACCTTCTTATTTTCAGCAGCAGGATTCTAAAAAAATGAACTTTAGGGATAATCTCTAAAGTTCATATTTGATTTAAAAATAATAAAAGGAGAGTATTTTATGAAAATTGGAATTGATATTGGCGGTAGTCATATTGCAACGGGACTTGTTAATAAAAGAGGAGAAATAATTTCTAAAGAAACTAGAGATATAAATATAAGTAATATTAATGATGGAAAAAGAGTAGAAAAACTACTATTAGAAATAATAGAAAATGAAATAGAAATGTTATTAGAAAAAAATGATTATACAATAAATGATATAACAAAAATAGGAATTGGAGTTCCTGGTAGTCCAAAACAAGGCAAGATACGAAACTTAGTTAACTTACATATAAAAGAATTTAACTTAGGGGAAATACTTAATCAAAAATATAAGGTAAATGTAACAATAAAGAATGATGGAAAATGTGCTGGAATAGCGGAAAAAAAATATGGTTCACTAAAGAAATATAAAGACTGTATATTTTTATGTATAGGAACCGGAGTAGGCAGTTGTGTATTCTTTAATGACGAAATGCTTGAACCAATACAAAATCCAGGATTTGAATTTGGGCATATGATTATAGATAAAAAAGGAAGAAAATGTAATTGTGGAAAATTAGGTTGTTTTGAGACATATGCTTCAATGAAAAAATTTAAACTAGAAGCGATAAATAATTTTAAAATGGATTCTACTGTAGAAGCAGAAGAAGTCCAGATGTATATTAGAAACAATATGAATAAAAAAAATGTATGTGATTTTGTTAATGAATATTTAAACAATATAAGTATAGGGCTATCTAATATTATTACAATATTTGAACCACAGGCAATAAGCTTTGGAGGAAGTTTTTCTTATTATTGTGACATATTTTTACCTATATTAAAAGAAAAACTAGAAATAATGATGTTTAATAAAGATACAAAAACAGACTTAATAAAAGCCAAATTAAAAAATGACGCAGGAATAATAGGGGCTACAGAAATATAGCCTCTACTGTTCATCTGAGGAATTAACAGTTTCAGGTATAACAATATTATCCTTTTTATTTTCTTCGGGTTTTTCTATAATTAAACTATCTTTAACATTCGAAATGTTTAAATCTTTTGAATTCCCTCTAATAATTTCAATTTTTTTTTGTTTTCTTTTTTCTTGACCTTTTTCCTCTATCATTATATATCACCCTTAATCACTACTATAATTATATAAAAAATATATCATAAAAATATTTACATTACAAGTAATAAAGAAAAATATTAGAAAAAATATATATAATTAATATGGATTTTTAATAGACGAAGTTTAGTTAAATTGAAAGAAAAAACTTTTATGAAGCTTTAAATTTTTGAGTAATAGGATCTAATAAATCAGTAACTTTTATATTTAGAACAACTGATATCGCACATATTTCGTAATCTCTAATTGTTCTTTGATTATTTTCAATTCTGTGTAAGCTTGTTATGGGTAGATTAACTCCAAGTAATTGTAATTTGTTAGAGAGGATTTCGAGAGACATATGCTTTTCCTTACGTTTTTCCCTTAGAATAGGACCGATTAGGTTAAGGTTGTTTTCATACTTACTACAATTATTCATAAAATGTCCTTTCTCGTTCCAACTAATTATTTATCTAATTATAAATTTAAACAAAATTATTATATAAGGAAAATAAAAAAATTATGTTTACACTAGTGTGAAAAAAGATAAACATTTATTTGCTAAATAGGTTGAAAAAGCGTGAGAATTTTGATAGAATTAATACACTAAATATTAGAAAAGGAATGAAAATGGAAAAGGAAAAGGAAAAATTAAAAGGAATAATTGAAGCTATTTTATTTTCTGCTGGTAAAGTAGTAAAAATAAGAGAGCTTATGACATTATTAGAACTAAATTCAGATGAAATAATTGGTGCTATAGCAGAATTAGAACAAGAATATTCTACTTTAGGTAGAGGACTTGAAATAGTGCGTGTAGAAGATGGATATCAACTTGCTTCAAAAAAAGAATATCACGAATATATTTATCCAATGATTAGCAGAACAGCAAAACCAACACTTTCACAAGCCTCACTTGAAGTACTAAGTATAATTGCATACAATAGTAGAGCAACAAAAACAGATGTAGATACTATAAGAGGTGTAGATTCATCAGCTTCAATATATAGATTATTAGAATATAATTTAATTGAGCAAGCGGGAAAAGCAGATTTGCCTGGTAAGCCAATGACATATAAAGTGACAGATGAATTTTTAAAAATATTTGGACTAAACAGCATTAAAGACTTACCAGAATTGCCAAAATATAAACTTGATAGCAATAGGCAAATTGTTATTGATGAATTAGAAAAAGAAGAAGAAGACAGTTCAGATAAAAATGCAATTATTGATGAAATAAAAGAGGTTAATACAATCAATAATGAATTACAAAATAAAGCGGAGGCTCCAGAACCCCAAGAGGGTGAAGAATATAATACTTAATAGAAAGAATATGTTTTAGGAGGAAATTATGAAATTATCTGAAGCCGGTTTAGGCACAATGAGAGTAAATAAATTAGATGAAATGTATCCAGCACAAGATATGCTAATGCAATCAGGACAATTAGTTCAATATGGTACAGGCATATTTGGATATGGAAATATTGCAATGCTTGTAAAAAGAAATATAGAAAGAATAATAGAGCAATGCTTAAATGAAGCAGGTTGCACAGAAATACAACTTCCAACACTTCAACCAGATACTATTTGGAAAAAATCAGGTAGATGGGATACATATGTAAATGATGGCACAATGTTAGTTGTAGATTCAGATAGAGGAGAGCTCTGTTTAGCTCCAACAGCAGAAGAAGCTTGTATAGAATTTATGGCAGAAAAATTAAAATCATATAAACATATGCCAGTTACAGTTTACCAAATAGGCGAAAAGTACAGAAATGAAATTAGAACAAGAGGATATTTATTAAGAGGTAGGTCATTTCTAATGATGGATGCATATAGCTTTGATACAGACTTAAGTGGATTAGAAGAATCATATGCAAAGGTTAGAAATGCATATATCAAAATGGGAGAAATATTAGGTATAGAGCTATTACCAGTTATTGCAGATAATGGTGCAATGGGTGGAAAAAAGAGTGAAGAGTTTATGCTTGTATCACCAATTGGTGAAGATACAATTCTTTATGATGAAAATAGAAAAATAGCACTAAATACAGAAGTATTAGAAAAAGAAAACTATGAAGAATATTTGAAAGAAGAATATGGAATAGAAGATATATCTAACTTAAAAACAACAAAGGCAATTGAAGTAGGACATATATTCCAACTAGGAACAAGATATTCAGATTCAATGAATATAGGATTTATTGACAAAGATAATACTCAAAAACCATATTATATGGGTTGCTATGGAATAGGTGTAAGTAGATTAGTTGCAGCTATTTATGAAAATTCAGTTATAAAGGATGCAAATGGAACAGTTATAGGAATTTCATTACCAGAGCAAATTGCTCCATATACAATTCAAATAATACCTAAATTAGACAATGAAGAAAAGGTAAAAGAGGCTAAAGAACTATATGATAGCTTTGCAGGAAAAGCAATTCTAGACGATAGAGAAAATATGTCAATGGGAGCCAAAATAAAAGACTGCAAAATACTTGGAACTCCATATATGGTTATACTTGGAGATAAAGTAGAAGAAGGAAAAGCAGAAGTTGAAAATACTAAAACTGGTAAAAAAGAAATATTAGATATAAACCAAATTAAAGCAAAACTATTAGGCTAAAATTTCAGTTGGAGACGGTCTTAAATCGAAAATTTTAGATGATACTTAAATCACAATATACATTCATAATTTATTTTATTTTTTCGATTTAAGACCGTCTCCAACTGAAATTTATTTTTTAGTTAGCAGACCAATTAGTTGAGGGTATAAATTCGTAGCATTTTTCTTCCAATTTTCAACTATGTTTTGAGCTTGCTCTCTAGAATAAGCAAAAGTTTTTATTTCAAAAATAACTTCATTATCTTCAATAATTTTGCAAACTACTTCATATTCATTTTCACTTTTTGGTGTGTATTCTGACACTATAGATTGAGCATTTTCAAACATTTCTATATTACTTTTTAAATTAGTATCAACTTTTAATTTTATAATTCCTGGTAATATATCTAGAGTTAAATCTAGAGTATTTTTACCAGCTTCTGTGAGTTCATATACATCTTGAGTTTCTTTTGTATAGCGTACAACATACTTAACTTCAATTAGGTCTAGTAAAAATTGTTGAAAATAGAAGTAATTTAGATCTATTGCAGAACTAACAATACTATACAATGCATCATTTGTGATTGGCTTCTTTACTGTATCTAATACATATAATATTAAAACTTTGTTCTCAGCCAATGTTTCACTATCAGATGTAATTTTCAATTAATTTCAACTCCTTACATAAGTTTTTAAAATTCTAAATTATTATAGCACAAAAACTGTATAACTTCAATAATTTTTTGTAGTTCACTAATAAAATTATAAATATATATTTTAGCCATTTTTATGAAGTAACCACTTCTGACTGTAAAAAATGTCGAATAATGTCGGAATTTGTCGACGAATTATTGTCAAAAATATATTGACATTTAGTGGAAAACAATGTATTATATTGTCATACAACTTAGCAAGGCAGACTTTATAGATATTTAAAATATTATCTAATATTTATTTTATTTATTATTTTATCAGTTTATTTTAATATCTCAATTAAAATCACATAATTTTTCACAAATAAACTTTTAATATTTAACTAAGTTATTAATCTTGTAGAGGAAACAAAAGGATAATTAAATTATTATATTGAATTAAAGTTTTAAATTATTTTCTATCTTTATAACAATAGCTTTGTTATAAAGTCTTGGATTTGTTTTCTAAATTATTCCTATAAAAAATATTAGTGCCCCCCAAAAGCTAAAAATTTATTAAGTTTCCTCTACAACGCCTTTTATTATATCAAGTATCTCTTACTAGTTTGTTCTGGACTAGTAAGAGTATTTTAAAAAAATGATGAAAAAACATTGAAAAACATTAGAAATTTTGCTAAAATATATTTATGAATTAAAAAGTATTTATGTTTTAGAGTTTAAAATATTAAAATAAAGTTAAAAAACACAATCAAAGAAAGGAGAACGTTTAAATGCGAATAAGATTTAAACCATGGGCTAGAGAAGAGCTTGAAACAAGTCCTTTTTATATAGATAATCCACAAATGTTTAAAAATAAGTGGAAAACTGCTTTTAATAATGATTATCCAATCTATTTAGAATTAGGATGTGGTAAGGGTAATTTTATAGCTAAAATGGCTTATTCGAATAAAGATAGGTTCATTAACTATGTAGCAATTGACCTAGTAGATAGTATGCTTGGAATAGCCAAAAGAAATGTTGAAAAAGAGTATGGAATTAGAAATACTTTGCAAAAAGAAAATATAGATAATGAATTAGAAAAGCAAAAAGTAGTTACAAACTTAAAACTTACTCGCTATGACATTTCTTTAATATCAAACATATTTGGAAAAGAAGATAATGTACAAAGAATTTATATAAATTTCTGCAATCCTTGGCCTAGAGGAAAACATCATAAAAAAAGACTTACTCATCCAAGACAACTCGAACAATACAAAACATTCTTAGCAAAAGGTGGATATATATTTTTTAAAACAGATGATAATTATTTATTTGAAGATTCTATTAAATATTTTAAATCTGCAGGTTTTAATATAGAAAAAACAACTTATGATTTAGCAAATGAGCAAGGATTTTGGCTTGGAGAAGAAAATATTGAAACAGAGCATGAGAAAATGTTTAAGAAAGACGGAATAAAAATAAAAGCTTTAATTGCTAAAAACGAAGATGTAGTTGCTTTTAATGAGGAATTAGAAGAAGTAAGCTAAATCAAAAAATTCAGTTTAAAATGCAAATACTTCAATGAAATTCTAAATATATGTTCTAGAACATATATTTAGAATTTACAAATTATACATATTATCCTTTTTAATCCATACCGAAACACTGCCACCATTTACATAGAAAATACCATTTCCATCTTTATCAACATATACAGTTTCTTTTATATTACCTGTGCAATCATATAAAATACTATTAGCTAAATTTTTTCCAACATTCATACATTTGCATCCACCGTCACCATCACTTAAAATGACAGCCATTCCAGAATCTTGGTGATAATAATCACCTTCTCTAACCCAACCTATAATATTGTTATCGTCTAAATAATCTCTTTGAATGCCATAGGCTAAATATTTTCTAGCCAAAAGCAATATGTTCAAAATTTCTTTCATAGGAGCTATGTTTTTGAAAGGAATACCGTAATAATCTCCATAAAATATACAAGGAATTCCTTCTTGTCTTAATAAAATACAAGCATAGGCAAGAGGTTTAAACCATTCTTTTACCCACGATTCCAAACTTTGTCCGAGGTTCAGTATCATGATTATCTACAAAAGTTACAGCTTTAGATGGTCTTTTATCAACTAATGTGTCTTCAAATAATTTTCTCATATCATAGTGGCCAAAACTTTCTGATGCAATTTTAAAATGGTCATGAAGCGGAACATCAAATAATGTATCTATTTCATCATTCTTTTGCAAATAGTTTATAAGAGAATTAACATTACAACTAAAATATTCGCCAACAGTAAACAAATCTTTATCCGTTTCAGCTTTTAAATCATGTAGCCACCTTTTGTAAAAAGAGGAACGTATATGTTTTATAGCATCTAGTCTAAAACCATCAACATTAGTTTGATTTAAAAACCATTTTCCCCATCTAAATAAGTCATCAACAACGTCTAGGTTATTAAAATCAACATCACAACCCATTAAATAATCATAGTTGCCAAGTTCTTTGTCTACATCATCACTCCAATGCTTACCGTAAAACCTAAAAATACCATGTTCTTTTTGTTTGTCATCATAGTCAATACCATTAAAATGTGACCAATCTAAATTAAAGTCAGAATAGGTATTATTTCTTCCATCAAACTTAAATTTAGTCCAAGCTTCAATTGTTCTGTATGTTCCAATAACCTCATTTCTGTTACTAGGATCAACTTTATATGCTATAATTTCTTCTTTTTCATCTGCACCAAATCTATGATTTAAAACAATATCTGCTAAAACTTTTATGCCAGATTTTTGCAAATATTTAATTGCATCTAGGTATTCTTGCTTAGTGCCATATTTAGTACGAATACTGCCTTTTTGCATAAATTCGCCCATATCATATAAATCATATACACCATAACCAGTATCATTAATTCCACCTGCAGATTTAAAGCAGGGTGGAAGCCATAAATAATTTATGCCTAATTTTTTCAAATCTTTGCCTACATTTTGAAGGCTTTGCCAAAGATTGCAGTCATTTGGCATATACCATTCAAAATATTGCATCATTGTATCATTTGTTTCTTTCACTTAAATATCATCCTTTCTAGCTTTATGCTAAGATGAAAATTCTATAAATTTTAAATTATTATATCACTACAAAAATTTCTTGACAAGACGAAAAATTGATGATAAAATGTTAATATAAAAAGAATAAGAGCCAAAGCTCTTACTCGTGTGTTTAGTTATGAATTGGGGATTGAAGTGTTAGTCGTGACTTCAATTCCTTTTTTAGTTATGCTCATATGAAAATTTTTTGGAAAATTGATGATTTTTTTCTAAATTTATTGTATAATAAAGTTCAATAAGTAATTCGAAAGGAAATTTCAATGGATAAAATTAATGAATTAGTCGCATGGATACAGTCAATGGAACTTTCACAAGTCATAAATGTAATTATTTGTATAGTTGCAATCATATTTACTGTCATAATTAGCCCATTTATAAGTTTAGCAATTGCAAAAATATTTGGCTGGAAAAAAACTAAAAAAGAATTAAAAAATGGCATTATATATAATGCACTAAAATATTTTCTTATGGCTACAGGCATACTATGGTCAATTAGAATTTTAGGACTAAATGAAGAAATAAGTAACTTTGTTGATAAACTATATAGAATAGCAATTGTTTGGGTAATTGCAAAAACTGTTTCGGATGTATTTTCAAAAGGAAAATTCTTTGCATCAAAATTTAAAGACAAAGCAAATGACCCAATGATAAATATAATTAATAAAACTATAAAAGTAGTTTTATACATATTAGCAGCATATTTAACACTTAAGGAATTTAATTATGACTTGGGAGGTATCTTGACAGGCCTAGGTCTAAGCACTGCTATTATAGCGTTAGCTGCACAAGATACTTTTAAAGATGTATTTTCAGGACTTTCTATATTCTGGGACAAACCATTTGCAATAGGAGATTGGGTAGAAATTGGCAATGTATCTGGAACAGTAGAAAATATAAGTTTTAGAAGTACAAAATTAAGAACAACAGAAGATACAATAATTACTCTACAAAATTCTGCAATAAGTTCACAAAACATAGTTAACTGGGGTGTTATTAAGAAAAGAATATATAAAGCAAATCTAAAACTTCCTCTTGAAACAGAAGAAGTAACAGTTGAAAAAGCATTAAACAGAATTAGATTTATTTTAAGATATAACAAAGATATTATAAAAAATTCAGTAAGTGTACATTTTAACGAGATCAAAGATGACGGCATAAATATTAATATTTATTTAGAAACAAGTATTACAGCATATGGGGAATATCAAGATTTTTGCAATAAACTAAATCTTACTTTGCTTAATATACTGGAAACACAGGGAATTAAGCTTGCTTATCCAGGACAAAATATTTACATAAAAACAGAGCCAGAACAAAATACAACAATAGTTAAACATAGTAGACCACACAAAATAAAAGAAACAAAGAATAAAAAGGAAATTAATTAAAATTCTTAATAGTTAACAAAAATTCACATAATAGACATAATATTGTAGTACAATTATCTCATAAAAAATTAAAGTTACAAGTCATAGCAAAATAATTTTGTAATTATATTCAAATTAAGATAGAATATTTTTTGTTGCTATCTTGTAAAAGGGAAGAAGGTATAAATGGAAGGCGTTACTATATTAGTTGTAGATGATGAATTTAGAATGAGAAAATTAGTGAAAGACTTTTTACAAAAAGAAGATTTTACTGTATTAGAAGCGGGCGATGGAGAAGAGGCAATAAAAACTTTTGATGAGAATAAAGAGAAAATTAATTTAATATTATTAGATGTAATGATGCCAAAACTTGATGGATGGTCAGTTTTAAGGCAAATTAGACAAGAATCAAAAGTTCCAGTTATAATGCTTACTGCAAGAGGAGAAGAACAGGACGAGTTATTTGGGTTTGAGTTAGGAGTTGATGAATATATTTCAAAACCATTCAGTCCTAAAATACTTGTTGCAAGAATTAAGGCAATATTAAATAGAACAGAGGATAAACAAAAAGAAAATAAAAACTATGGTGGCATTGAAATAAATACAGAAGGAAGAACTGTAACAGTTGATGGAAAGCTAGTAGAATTAAGTTTGAGAGAGTATGAGCTATTAAAATATTTATTAGATAATGAAAATGTAGCATTATCAAGGGATAAAATATTGAATAATGTATGGAACTATGACTATTATGGAGATTCTAGAACAATAGATAGTCACATAAAAAAGATAAGACATAAACTAGGTAAAAAAGGTAAGTACATTAAAACTATCAGAGGAGTTGGATATAAGTTTGAAGTTAAATAATACTTTTAAATCAATTAGATTCAGACTATTTGGAACACTATGTATTAGCATAGTGTTAATTATATTTTGCCTTATAATCATAAATAATGTTGTTTTAGAAACATTTTATTTATATTCTAAAACAACAACTGCAGTTAATATAAGTGAAGGTATTAACGATTATTATAATGGCGTTTTTACATATAATATAAATGATAGATTAAGAGAACAAGAAAGAAAAAATAATATAGATATATTAATTTTAGATGAAAGCTTTAATGTTGTATATTGTAGTAATCAAGAGATTATAGACAGTGTAAATATATTAAATTCTGTATACAATATAAGAAGCAATTTAATATATTCTCAAAGTAATATATTAATACAAAAAGTTGAAGAAAGTAAAAATAATCAATATTTATTATTAAGAGCATATTTAGATAATGGATATATAAATTATATAAAAATTCAAATACAGCCAATAAAAGAAACTGTAAGAATATCTAACGATTTACTTTTAATAATAGGTGTTCTTATGATTATAATTGCAGCTGTAATAGCTTCTATTATAGCAAATAAATTTACAAAACCAATTTTACAACTAAATAGAATAACAAAAAGAATGGCAAATTTAGACTTTAGCCAAAGATATAGAATATCTGACACAGAAGATGAAATAAATATGCTCGGAAGAAATATAAATGAAATGTCTGATAAGCTAGAGTTAACAATAAATAGGTTACAAAGCAATAATTCAAAATTGGAACAAAATATAGAGGAAAAATCTAAAATAGACGAAATGAGAAAACAGTTCATTTCAGATGTATCACACGAATTAAAAACACCAATAGCACTTATTCAAGGATATGCAGAAGGTTTAATAGAAAATGTAAATTCTGATGAAGAATCAAGAAAATTTTATGCAGAAGTAATCTTAGATGAGTCAAATAAAATGGATACAATGGTAAAAAGATTACTAGAGCTAATGAAACTGGAATACCAAGAAAGAAAATTTAATGATACAGAATTTGATTTAACAGAGTTAATAAAAGAAGAACTAAGAAGAAATACAGTTGTAATAAAAGAAAATAATATAAATATAGAATTTGAAGATAAGAAAAAAATAAAAGTATTTGCAGACCAAGAATATATAGAACAAGTTGTAAGCAATTATTTAACAAATGCTATAAAACATGCTGAAGAAAAAAATAGCGAAAAGAAAATAATTATTAGAACGGAAAATAAAAAAGACAAAGTTAGACTATTTGTTTATAACACAGGCGAAAATATTCCAAAAGAATATATAAATAAAATTTGGGGAAGATTTTATAAAGTAGATTCTTCAAGAAATAGAAACCAAGGTGGTACAGGAATTGGTTTAGCATTGGTTAAAGCTATAATGAACAATTACAATAATGAATATGGTGTGAGAAACTTAGAAAATGGTGTTGAATTTTATTGTGATATAAATAAAAAAGCGTAAAATTTTCCGTCGGGGACGGAAAATAAAAAGAATATTAACAAACCTATTTACATAAATTACCAAAGATGATATAATGTTTCTATGAAAATTAATTTTAATAAAAGAAATTTAAACATTATATCATTTTTGGTATCTTTAATTATTTTTTCAATTATTTTAATAATTATATATATTATCTCAAATCAAAAACTTAATCAAAATTATTTTTATAAAATGCCAAGCAGTGAAATCAGTAATATAAACACTGAACCAATACTTTCAAATGAGTTTGAAAATAAACAAAATGTCGATGGAATGGTAGCAAACAATGAAAATAATATATATATAAATGAAATTACGAATTGGCAAATAGAAATTGAAAAATTAAATTTAAAAACTAATATAGCAGAAGGAGCAAATGACGAAATAATACAAAACAATGTAGGGCATTACACTAGTTCAAATATTTTAAATGGAATAATTGCACTAAAAGCTTACAATTCAGGACAACGCAATAACTATTTTGCTAATTTAAAAGAACTCCAAGTTGGTGATGAGATAAAATATATAGTAAATGATAAGCAAAAAACATACAAAGTTGTTTCAAATAAAATAATTGAATGTAACGAAGAGCTTGATGAAACAAATGAATTTACTAAAATATGTAGTTATATAAACGCCTTAAAAATTAATAATAGTAAAGGAAATGTAACAATTGCACAAGATAATACTTCATCCCTAAATGATATATTAATTTTAATTACATATGTAAAAGACTTGCCTAATAATCTTAGGTGTGTTGTGGCGGAAAAAAATTGAAAAAATTTTACGTTAGCGATTGACAAATATAGAAATTAAATGTATAAAAATGATATAAGGTAAACAAAAAAACAAGAAAGAAGGATAAAATTAAGATGAGAAACGCTGAAAGCCTTGCGGCTGTAGAGAGAGAGAGAGAGAGAGAGAGTATACTTTTACTCGACACAAAATCTGTCATCTCGATCACATTTAATTTTGTAAATAAAACAATAATAGAACATAGAATACAAGCTATGTGTTTTAGACGAACATAAAATTCGTTTAAAGCGCATGGCTTTTTTGTGTATGTATAAATAATATAAATTTGGAAATAATTACAATAGCAAAACAAGGAAAACAAAAAAAGCAATTAAAAATAATTGCGAAACTAAATTACTTGTGATATAAATTAATAAAAAGAAAAATCTTAAGAAAAGCAAGAGCGAAAGGAGAATTTCAAAAATGAAAAAACTAAGTAAAAAGCAAAAGTTAGTAGGAGGAATAGCAATTTTATTAGTAGCAGTAATATTAGCAATAGTAATTACTACAAATATAATAGGTAATAATAATCAAAGTAACCAACTAGCAAGCCAAGAAGACTATTTAGCTACAACAGCAAATGCAGGATCAAGTTTAGTTGCAAGTTACATAAAAAAAGGAATAACAATAGGAGGAATAACAGGAACATTAGAAACACTTGATACAAATGATGCCACAGCCTATGCAGATGATATACTAGCAGGAAAAGTAGCATATGCAAGAGGAGAAAGAATAGTTGGAACGATGGGTGCAGCCTTAGAAACCGAATCTTATGTTGGAAATTATGCAGATATAAATGATGATGGAACAGTAGATGGAGTAATATTTGCAGACTTAGCCGTTGGAGGAAGTGGTGAATGGCGGAACAAATGGATATGGAACATACGAAATACCAAAAGAAAATAATTTAAAAAGTTATTATATAAAAAATGATAACTATACAGATGACAGTTTTAAGAAAAGTGGTAAAGTGATAGCACCAATAGAAGGAACTACTGGAAA
>CAMMFK010000006.1 GCA_946496115.1 uncultured Clostridium sp. | reverse complement strand
CATTAAAAACTAATATTATAATTAATATATCTAAAAGTGAGTATAATGCTGCTCTACAATGGAAAATTGCTAAAAAAAACAAGATGCAAATTGTTGAAAATGGAATAGATTTTAATTATTTCAAAGACTATGAAAAATATAGAAAAATAATAAGAAAGAAATATGATATAAAAGATGATGAAATAGTTATTGGGGTGGTTGGAAGAATATCAGAGCAAAAAGATCCAATGACAACGATAAAAGCTTTTGAAATCCTAAATAAAGAAAGTAACAATTTTAGACTAATGTTTATTGGGTCAGGAGAACTTGAAAATAATGTAATGGACTTTGCAAAAAAGAATAACATAGAGGATAAGGTCATTATTACAAATTGGGTTAAAAGTGTTAAAGAATACATTTCATCAGTAGATATAGCTATACTACCTTCTAAATGGGAAGGATTTGGATTAGCAATATTAGAATATATGGCATGTGATAAACCTATTGTAGCGACTAATGTTGGAGGAATTTCGGATATTATCAAAAATAATCTAAATGGATACTTGGTAAAACCAGAAGACTATCAAGAACTAAGTAATAAAATTTTAGAATTAATTTCGAATAAAGAATTAACTAAAAAAATGATTGAAAATAATAAAATATATAGAAATAAATATAGCATAGAAAACACAGCAAAAAGTAGTATGAACATATTTGAAAAACTTTATAATGAAAAGTAAAAATGTTGAGCAAAAAACTTGATTATATTGAGGTAGAAAATGTTACTTAATAATATATTTTTATTTATGACAATGGCTTTTCCTAAAGCTGGTATACTTATTGCATCAACACCAATTACTATAGCAGAAATTTTATTTGCAATTTGTATTATAAAATATAGAGGATATATATATAATTTTTTTAAAAAAAATAAATATTGGACAGCTTGTTATGGATTATATGCAATTACAATAATTATAGCAACTTTAATTAATCTGAATGAAGCACCATTATTTAGAATAGCGATAAGTGTAGTTTTGATTATATCTCCTTTATCAATAGGTATAGGGGAAAGCTTGAAAACTAGTAAATCAATAAAGATTATAACTATATGTTTAATAATAGTTGGAATGTATGCTCTAATTCAATGGAGTTTCGGCATAAATAATACAAAAGTCGAAGGATTAACATATGCATATGGTGATACGCTAGATGATAAAACAAATGGATATGGAGTTGATGGAAAAGAAGCAATAAAAATGCCTTCTACTTATCAAGTAGGAAATGGAGCAGGGCTATTTTATATTCTAGCTTTAGCAGCTTTATTATCATATAAATTTCAAAATAAAATTTTAAAAAATTTTGCTATATTTATTGGACTTATAGGACTATTAATGTCTGGATCTAGATCAATAATTATACCAGTTGTTATACTTATACCATATGTTATATACAGTTTATATAAAAAAATAAAAACAAATAGAGGAAGACAAATATTTTTATTAGTTATATTTTTGATTTTTGTAACAGCTATATTATATATCACATTATTTAATAGTGATTTAATAGAGTATGCATATAATAGATATATTTTGACAACATTATCAGATAGTACAGGTAGTGGTAGAACAACAATGATTAAGGAATCGTTTGAAGAAATTTCAAAACTGAATTTCTTAGAAAAGGTAAGAGCTATTATTTTAGGTGTACCATGGGAAATTGGAGCGACTTCAGAAGGAATATTATATACATTTTTTAAATATGGAATTATAACTATGATTTCTTTTTTGGCTATACTAATTTTACCAATAATAAAATTATTTAAAAATGGAAATAAAATAATGGCAATAGGATTACTAGGAGTATTTATAGCTTTTTGTGTAGATTCTTCATTTAATTATCCTCCTTCATTAATGAATTATTTTTTACTAGCTGGGATTTTTTTAAACTATGGAAATTCTCGCAAAATCAATTTAAAAACTGCTATAAAAAAGGGGTGTAAATTATGAAAATAGCAATTATAACTTCAGGGTATTTGCCTGTTCCAGCAACAAGAGGAGGGGCAGTAGAAACTATAGTTGAAGATTGGATGAAAGTAAATGAAAATTATAATGATACAAAATTTATTATATTTAGTATTTACGATAAAGATGCAGAAAAAGAGATAAAAAAGTATAAAAATTCAGAAGCTATATTTATAAAAAAGAATGGAATAATTAATTTTTTTGATAAATTAGTATATGGATTTGCAAAATATGTATTAAAAAAAGAGAGAGTAATGTCATATAGGTATATTTTTCAGAGATTGTATTTTTTGAATAAAGTAAGCAAATATCTTAAGAAAAATAATTTTGACAAAATTTTACTTGAAAATCATCCAACACTATTTTTGGCTCTTAAATGGAGAAAAAATTATAAAAAATATGAAGGAAATTATTATTACCATTTACATAATGAGCAAAACAAATTGTATGGTTGTAAGGATATTATTAAAAATTGTAAAAAAATATTATGTGTTAGTAGCTTTATAAAGAATAATATAAAGACACTAACAGGCAAAGCTGATAATGTTTATGTATTAAAAAACTGTGTAGATAATTCTTTGTTTGACTTAAAAATGAGTGATAAGGAAAAAGCAAAATTAAAAGAAAAGTATAATATAAAAAAGGATGAAGCCGTATTACTTTTTACTGGTAGGGTTTCTGCAGAAAAAGGCATTAATGAGTTATTATTAGCGATTAACAAAATTAAAGACGAAAAGTTTAAGCTAATAATTGTTGGAAGTTTTTTCTTTGATACTAATATAAAAAACAATTTTGATACAAAATTAAAACAGTATGTTGATAAAGTAAAAGATAAAGTTGTTTTTACAGGCTTTGTTAAACATAATGAGATTGCAAAACTATATAATATTTCAGATATTGCTGTTTTACCTTCAATAGTTAATGATGCTGCACCTTTAACCATATTAGAATCAATGGCTAGTGGTTTGCCAATAATAACAACTAATTCAGGAGGGATTCCAGAATACGCTAAAGATGGTTGTGCTATAATATTGGAACGTGATGAAAATTTAGTTAATAATTTAGCATCTTCTCTATCTTTACTAATAAAAAACAAAAGCAAAAGAAATGAAATGGTAAAAATAAGTATAAAAAATTCTCGCGAGCTTACTTTAGATAAATTTTATAATAATTTAATAAAAGAATTGAAATAGGTGAAAAATTAATGAATAAAGAAAAATGTTGTGGATGTAGGGCATGTGAACAGATTTGCCCCAAAAAATGTATAAAAATATTTGAGGATAAAAATGGTTTTTTATATCCTAAAATAGATGAAGAAAGATGTATTCATTGTAATATGTGTAAAAAAGTTTGTCCGATGATAAATAGTGAAAAGGTAAAAAACAAAGAGGGAAAAGCTTATGCATTAATACATAAAGATAAATATGTTATAGAACATAGTTCATCAGGAGGGGCTTTTACAGCTATAGCAGAAAGTATAGCAAATGAATACGAAGGAAACTATGCAATTTATGGTGCTACTATGGATAAAAGATTAAGAGTTAAACATATAGGAATAACAAATATAGAAGATATACATTTATTGCAAAAGTCTAAATATATACAAAGTGATATGAAAGACGTGTTTTATAGAATAAAAGACGATTTGAACGCAAATAAAACTGTCTTATTTGTTGGCACACCTTGTCAAGTTGCTGCAGTTAAATTATATACACAAAATATTAAAAAAGGCAAATTAATCTTAATAGATTTAGTCTGTCATGGAGTTCCAAGTCAAAAAATATTTGATCAATATATACAAAGTTTAGAAAAAAAGGAAAATGAAACAATTGTAAATTATGAATTTAGAAAGAGATATAAGTTATTAAATATTATAGATTCAAGTTCTATTATGTATACATTAGAAAAAGAAGAAAAATATAAAAATATATATAAATACTCTTTTGAAGATGAATATATGAAAGCTTTTTATGATGGATTGACTTATAGACCATCTTGTTATTCTTGTCCTTTTGCAACAGCAAAACGTACAGGAGATATTACTATTGCAGACTTTTGGGGAATAGCAAAAAGGAATCCTAAATTAAATCCTCAAAAAGGTATTTCACTAGTTACTATAAATAATGTTAACTATAATAATTTATGTGAAAAACTAAGATACTCAGTAAATACAAGAGAAGAAGACTATAAATTGGCGATAGAAAATAATAATAGTTTAAGACGACCATCAAAGAAAAATAACTACTATGAAGAGTTCTTGAGAGAGCTTAATAAGGGGGATTTTTGTGAAATTGTAAATAAATATGTAAAGAAAAAATCAAAAATTGAATTTTATATCGCTAGAATTTTACCGGAAAATATAGTGAATAAACTAAGGTCTTTTTTAAAAAGGAGTGATTGAAGTGAAAATTAATATTATAACATGTCATAGAGCATATAATTACGGAGCTGTTTTACAAGCGTATGCTTTGGAACATTATTTGGAAAGCCAAGAAAATGAAGTAAAAATAATAGATTATTATCCAAAAGACTTGCATAAAAGTGAAAAACAAAAAGGTCTAAAAAAATTAGGAAGAAATTTTATTAGATTTTTTGATTTTAGAAAGTCTGAAAAAGTATTTGGAAATTTTTTAAAAAACAATTTGAAATTAACACAAAGATATTATTCATTAGAACAGCTAAAAGAAGAACCTCCCAAAGGAGACTTATATATTGTTGGAAGTGATCAAGTGTGGAATTGCAATACGAGAAATGGAAATGATGATAGTTATTTTTTAACATTTGTTCCTAAAAATAAAATTAGGGCATCTTATGCAGCAAGTATTGCAATGGATGAATTAACAAATGAACAAAAGAAAAGATTTGCTGATAGATTGAAAGGATTTTATGCTATTTCAGTAAGAGAGAAAACAGCAGTTAAATTATTAAATGAATGTGAGATTAATAATGCGGAAAAAGTTTTAGATCCAGTATTTTTACTAGATAAGAATAACTGGGATGAATTGGCTAATAAAAGTAAGCTTAATTTAAAACATGAAAAATACATTTTTGTATATGGTTTTAAGAGGCAAAAAAATATATATCAATATGCCAGAAAACTTGCTAAAGAAAAGGGCTGCAAAGTTTTTTCAGTAAACACTAATATAGAAGACTATTTATTAGATGTAGATAAGTATTTTTACAATGTATCGCCAGAAGATTTTCTTAATTTATTAAGAAATGCAGAGGCTGTGGTTACTAATTCATTTCATGGTCTTTCATTCTCAATAATATATAGAAAAAATGTTCATCAATTCATGAAAAGTGGTAAAGAAAATTCAAGAATGCTAGATTTACTTAATGAATTAAATATGTCAGAGAGATTAGTTAAAAATGAAGAAATAATAGTGAGAAATTTTAACTATAATGAAACTGCAAAAATCATCGAAAAAGAAAGAAAAGGGTCAATAGAGTTTTTAGACAAGTTGTGTAACATAAATGGAGGAAAAAATGGACAAGATTAGTATTATTGTACCAGTATATAATGTTAGCAAATATATAAGAAAATGTTTAGATACAATTATTAATCAAACATATACAAATTTGGAAATAATTTTAATAGATGATGGTTCAACAGATAACTCAGGAAAGATATGCGACGAGTATGCTAAAATTGATAGTAGAATTAAAGTAATTCATAAAGAAAATGGAGGTATTTCGTCAGCAAGAAATGCCGGAATTAAAAGTGCAACAGGAAAATATATAGGATTTGTTGACAGTGATGATTGGATAGATTTGGATATGTATAATAGATTATATAATAATCTTAAAAATGAAAATGCAGAAATATCTTGTTGTAATCGTTTATTAGTATATTCTAATAAACAAAAGGAGTACGGTACTTCATCTTATTATGAAGTAATGAATAGTGAGAGGGCAATAGAATTAATGTGTACATATGGGTATATTGGAGAATCTGCTTATACTAAATTATATGAAAAAAAATTATTTAAAGGAACAGAATTTCCGACTGGAAAAAAGTCCGAAGATGTTTTTATAATGTATAAATTGTTTGACAAAGCATCAACTATAGTTTATGACGCAACACCTTTATATTACTATAGACAGAGAGAAGGTAGTATAACAAGTGCGAAAAATATTAATTTGGATATAATAGATGCATCAAAGGAAATGATGGTCTTTGTAGAAAAGAAATATCCTAAAATAAAAAGTGTTGTTGAAAATAATTATGTTTATTCTATAATAGGAGTTTATGATACTATTCTTAAAAGTAAAGAAAAAGGAACTAAAATAGATGAACTAAAGAAATTTATTATGGCTGAAGTGAGAAAATATTATCAAGAAATTAAAAGATTAAAAATAAATTCCAAAAGTAGAAAAATGCAATTGATTATGATAAGATATATTCCAAGTTTATATTCTTTTGCTTTTAAGCTATATAATCTTTTTAAGGGCAAAACAAGAAAGATTATATGGAAAGATGAATTAATAAATAATTAAAATGGAAGTGGAAAAATGAATTTTATAAAAAAAATATTATTAAAAATCAAATACCAGTATAAAGCAACATCAGAATCATATTATAAATATTTAAAGGATAAGGGAATAACCTTAGGGAAAAATGTAAAGTTTTATAGTCCGTGGACTATAAATATTGATGTTCAAAGACCTTGGATGATTGAGATAGGAAATGATGTACATATAACAAGAGGTGTGTCAATTTTACAACATGGATATGATTGGTGTGTATTGCAAAAAAAGTATGGAACGGTATTAGGTTCTTGTGGACAAGTAAAAATAGGAAATAATGTTTTTATAGGAGTTAATACCACAATTCTTAAAGGTACTGAAATAGGAGATAATGTTATAATAGGAGCTAATTCATTAGTTAGCAAGAAATTGGAAAGTAATGCAGTTTATGCAGGAAACCCAGTGAGATATATATGTTCTATAGAAGATTATTACAAAAAGAGAACAAATTATCAAGAAAAAGAAGCTGTTGAATTAGTAAAGCAATACAAAAAAGTAAATGGTGAATATCCTCCTAAAGAAGCATTAAGAGAATTCTTTTGGATATTTCAAAATAGAAATGAAGAACTACCAGAGGTTTATAAAAAAGTACTTGAATTAGAAAATAATTATGAAAATTCATACAAATTATTTATGAGTACAAAGCCTATGTTTAATGGTTATAATGAGTTTATAAAATATATTGAGGAGAAAGAGAATGATTAATTTATTAAAAAAAATAGTACCAACAAGAATGAAACCTTTCCTAAATAAATTTAGAATGCCTAAAAAATATATTGAGTATAGATTAAATAAAAAAAAATATTTAAAAAACATGAAAGATATGAATTTAAAATTTTATACTGATGAAGAAACCGTAAATGAAATTACAGAAAACCATAAATCATTGTCAAGATTTGGAGATGGAGAATTTTTATGGATTCTTAATATTAAAACTGAAACATACCAAGTGGCCTCAGAAGAATTGTCAAGAAGACTAAAAGAAGTATTAACATCTAATAATGACAACCTTATTATTGGCCTACCAAATGTTATGGATGAAGAAAATTTAAATAAATATATGTTACATAGTAGAATTCATTGGGTAAATTTTATGGATAAATATTTCAAATATGTAAAACCATTAATTAATACAAATAAAATTTATGCGGATACACAAATAAGCAGATGCTATATAGATTATAAAAATAAAAATACATCTGGAGCAAGATATGATAATTTAAAACGAATATGGGACAATAAAAATATACTAATAGTGGAAGGCGAAAAAACTAAACTAGGAATTGGAAACGATTTATTAAGCAATGCTAATAAGGTTGAGCGTATAATATGTCCTTCTAAAAATGCTTTTGAAAGGTATAACGAAATTTTTGAAAGCGTAAAAAAATATGGTAAAAACAAAACTATAATATTGGCTTTAGGTCCTACTGCAACTATTTTAGCCTATGATTTAAGTAAATTAGAAGGTTATACAGCAGTTGATTTAGGTCATATAGATATAGAGTATGAATGGTTCTTAAGAGGCGTAAAAAAAAGAAAGGCTATTCCAGGAAAATTTGTAAATGAGGTTAGAACAAAAGATCTATCGAATGAAAAAAATAATAATGAAGCTTATGATCTATATCAGAATACTATTATAAAAGAAATTTTATAAAGGAGAAAAAATGAGCGAGACAAAGAAAAGTGTAACTAAAAATTATATATATAATTTGGTTTATCAGATTTTAACTATTTTATTGCCAATTGTTACAACACCTTATTTATCTAGAGTTCTAGGTGCAGAAAACATAGGAATTTATAGTTATACATATTCTATTACAACATATTTTATAATAATTGGAAGTATGGGAATCTCTTTATATGGACAAAGAGAAATAGCATATTTACAAAATGATAAATACAAAAGGTCAAAGACTTTTTGGGAAATTGCCATTTTAAAATTTCTTACTACAAGTATATCTTTGGCAGTTTTCTTTTTTGCATTTATAATGGGCACACAGTATAATTTTTACTATGCATTATTGTCTTTAAACTTGTTATCTACTGCAATAGAAATTATATGGTTCTTTCAAGGATTAGAAGAATTTAAAAAAACAGTTACTAGAAATATTTTAGTCAAGCTATTTTGTTTTGCAGCAATTTTTATATTTGTTAAAAATAGCGATGACTTATGGAAATATTTCTTAATATATGGACTATCAGAAGTATTAGGTAATATAACTTTATGGGTATATTTGCCAAAATATATTTGCAAAGTTAAGTTAAGAGATTTAAATATTATAAAGCATATAAAACCAACATTGGCTTTGTTTATTCCTCAAATATCATCTCAAATATACGCTATGTTGGATAAGACCATGCTTGGAAACGCAAGCAATAGCAAAATTGAAGTTGGATATTATGAGCAAGCCCAAAAGATAATTAATTTATGTGTAGCAGTAGTTACATCTTTAGGAATCGTTCTGATTCCAAGAATAGCAAATGTGTTTTCTACTGGTAATATCAAAAAGTTAAAAGAATATATTAGTAAATCATTCAAATTTACATATTTTTTAGCTTTACCAATGATATTTGGAATTTTTATTGTTGCTGATGAATTTGTACCAATATTCTTTGGTAATGGTTATGAAAGAGTATCTACTATTTTAAAGGTGATTTCTCCAATTATTCTTTTAACAGGAATGACAAATGTTATAGGAAAACAATTTTTACTTCCTACCAAAAAGGAAAAAATTTATACAACAGCTATAGTTACTGGAACAATTATAAACCGGAATATTAAATTATATATTTATACCTTATGGAGGAGCGGTTGCAGCTTCAATAACAACTATTATAGGGGAATTAGTTATATTAATAATTGAATTAACTTTTACGAAAAAAGATATAAAATTTATTATGATAATAAAGTCATGTTGGAAGTACTTATTTGCTTCAGTTATTATGTTTGTTATTTGTGAATTAATTAAATTTTTTATAATAAATAATATTTTTGTTTTAATTCCTGTTGCAATAATAATATATGTAGTGGTATTATTATTAACAAAAGATAATATTATAGATGAAATAATTAAAAAAGTTCTAAATTTTTTTAAAAAGCAATAAATTTATTAGCATAGGAGAAAAGATGGTAAGAAAAACAAGAAGAAAAATTATAGTTATAATTTTAATATTAATCTCAATAGTATTTATAATACCCACAATTTTTTTTGTGTTTAATAAAAATAGTTTAGAAGTATCAGAACAAAAAATATATAATGTTGTTGATTTAATAAGATACATATATGAGATTTATGTTGAAGAAGTAAAAGTTGAATATGATGTAAACCAAAATTATATTGTAGATGATGAAAATTATGATGTAAAAGTTATACTTAATAAAGAAGAAAATAGTGAATATGAAGTAATTTATCAAATTAACAATGGAGAAGAAAAAGTAGCTGTAGGAAATAGTGATGGCGTATATAATATTTCATTTAATTTTGAAAACGAGCAAGAAAATACATGTAAGATAAGGGTTTTAAAAAATAATAATGAAATATATACTTGGAGTAAAGATATAATGTATATTAAATCCATACAAAAACAATTTTTGAGTGAATTAGAAAATAATGGATTAATTGTACATCTTACTGCCAAAGATTATGATATAGATAAAACTACACAATTATTGAAAGCAATGGGAATCAATACTGTTAGAGTTGAAATTAGATGGCAAAGTATAGGTGGACCAAATGCAAAGGAGTATAATTTTGATTACTGTGATCCAATGATGGAATCATTTAGGCAGAATGGAATAAAGCCATTAGTCATTTTAGGAGCTCCAAACGCATATTTTGGTGAAGATGATAGAATTTCTTCAGAAGAAGATGTACAAAAGTATTTAAAATATATAAAGGGTGTAGTAGAACATTATGAATGGGTTGAAAATTTTGAAATAATGAACGAACCAAACGGAAAATATGGAGATGATGAGGGAACAACTTGGTATGCAAAAGCTGTGCAAGAGGCTAAAAAAGTTATTGGAGATAAAAACGTTTTTGCAGGTGCTACAGTATTAACTGGTTCAGAACAATTCTTGACAGACATTTCAAAAAAAGGAGCATATAATAGCTCTGATTATTATTCGTTTCATCTATATGATTGGAATAAAGTACCTACAATATTTAATGAAAAATATAATAAATATTCTACTTCACATAAAGAAATGATTAATAATATTGGCGGATTTCAAAAGTTGGCTATAACGGAAACAGGTATATCTAATTATATTGATGGAGGTGCAGAAGGAAAGAAAAAAGATGAATATTTGATTCAACAGAGTGTATTAAGAGATAAATATGATATAGAGAGTTCATATATTTATAATTTTAGAAATACAAATACTAATGAAAGCAGTATGGAACAAAATTTTGGTACTGTTGAGTATGATTATACGCCTAAAACAGCAGTTTATGCTTTAAAAACTTTTTATGAAAATACTGATGGAGCCGAATATATAGGTAATATAAAATTAGATAATGATTTAGAATTTCATATATATGATAAAGACGGAAAGCCTAAAGCTATAGTATGGTCAAATGTTGAGAATAAGGAATTTACATTAGATTTTAATGGCTTTCAGGCAAAAGATATATATGGAAATATAATTGAAAAGAATGAAGATGAAAAATTAATTGTTACAATCACACCTATATATCTTGATAATATTAGTTATGACTACTTTTATAAAGCTATATATAATAATGCTTTAGATAAATTTAATAGTTTTAAAGAAAAATATTATAATGATATAAATGAAGTAGAAGATATTAAAAACACTTTTGAAAGTATAGAAAAGTATATAAATACTTTAAGTACCAAAACTAATGAAAATGAGGATAATGCTGTCGAAAAAATGCAAGAGGTTTTTAGTATTGGAAATAAAATTTTAGATGAATATGAAGATGGAATATTAATTAATGCTGAACCTGTTAAAATAAGTTCTATGTTAGACAGTTTAAATAATATAGCGGATTCATTGAAAGATCTAGTTGTAGTTACAGCAAAAACAAAAATTTCAGATTTTTCAGCAGAAAAAAATAATTTAGATAAAATTAAACAATTTATACAAACTAATCAAACCATTGATTTAACTTATCCAACAAAAATATATAAATGGGCAAATGAACTATTTGAAAAAGCAAATTATATTAACGAACTAAATGATCAAAACGACATAAAAATCGGAATGATCAATGGTATGATTATGCAGTCTAGCGGACTTATAGATTGGGCAATGAAATTTATTAATATAGAAATACAAAAGAATATTAATCCTATAATTGATAATATAGAAAGCAAGATAAATAATTTCGTGGAAATTAATGAAAATCTTTTATCGAATGAAAAGATACATTATAGTATAAAAAATATACAAGATTCATTGAGTAATTTAAAAGAAAATAGCGAAATTATAACAGAGCAAGATATTGTACAATGCTTTAATATGATTTATGATGCTGTTTATACGATTTCTACAGAATATTATAAAGGAGTCTTAGAAAATAGTGATGATGATGTAGTGGACAAGGTTACAAATTTAGAAGATATTTCTTATGAGTTTGCAGAATTAATAAGAAATTTTATTCGTCAAAATAATATTGATTTAAGCAATATAAAAGAGAATCTCAATAATGTTATCTCAAAATACATGACAAATAAAGATAATTATAATTTATATTTATCTTATAACTTATTAAATAAAGCTACTGAACTATATAATAATAATCTACAAACAGATGATTATATAAAAAATTATTTATCTGCAAATAGAATTTTGAAAATAACACAAACTTGCAATAATATAATTGATGCTCAAATACAAATAGATGAATTTATAAACGAGCAAATAAAAAATACTGAAATAGAATATTCTACCTTGGATTTAACTAATAATGAGGTAAGAGCAATTATAAAAACAACAGAAGGTACAAACATTATTAATAATAGTGGAAAGAACGAATATGTATTTAACGAAAATGGAACATTTGACTTTGTTCTTAGTACCAATACTATAGTTTATAAAATAAAGGTAGAAGTAAATTGGATTATAAACGATTTTAAAATAGTCAAAAATTATTTTATTGGAATTGATAAAAATACGAGTAGAAGTCAACTTGATAATAAATTAAAAATTAAAAATTATAAGATCACACGTAATGATGAAAATCTACAAAATAGTGAAAATATTATATCTGGAGACATATTAAATTATAATGATACTAATTATTTTTTAATAGTAAATGGAGATATAGATAGTGATGGGGATGTAACTGTTTCTGATCTTATAAATATTAGAGCAGCAATTTTGGGTGAAGTAGATTTTTCAGAATTGGAAAGTGTTTCTGCAGATATAAACACAGATGAGTCTATTGATGTATTGGATTTAATATATATGAGAAATTTAATATTGAAATAGAATAATACAAAATTGAAATAGTTATTGACAACATTTATCAAATGTTATAATATTTAAATTGATACATAGTAGTTTATAAAAAATTATTTAGATAAACAAAAGGAGAAGAAAAATGAACAAAAAGAAAATATTATTCGTAAATTTATTAATAATTTTATTTCTGATTTTTAAAGTATCATATGCATCATCAGTTAATGCTGAGATTCTTATTGATACATCTAGGGTTGCATCGAATCAAAAAGTTAACTTAGAATTAAAACTTTCAAATCTAGAAGGGATAGATGTATCTAAACCAATTGCTGTCTCAGGATATATAGATTATGATAAAAACATATTTTCAGATATTGAAATTGAAGGATCAACAAATGGTTGGAATGGACAATTAACAAAAGCTACATATAAATTTTTAGCTGATGGAAATTCAATACCAAATGATGGCATAATAGCTAAATTTACACTTGTACTATCTGACAATATAAAAGTTATTGATAATTCACAGATTAAATTTAATTCAATAACAATAGCAGCTTTTAATGATATTGGAGAAGGAATAAAAGTGGACAATTTAAATTTAACTGCATATGTATCTTTAAATAATGGAGAATCGGATTCAAACGAAGAAAATAATTCAAATGCTGGACAAGATAATAAAAATGAAACAAATAATGATATAAGCAATGAAAATAATAATACTACTAATAATGATCAGACAGGCAATAATGGAGATAACTCACATGGCGGAGAGAACAATGGCCAAAGCGAAGAAACAAATAATAATCAAAATATAAATAAAAATGAAGTATCAAATAATAATTTAAATTTTGTAGAAGATTTAACTACAACAAAAGATGAAAAATTACCTCAAACAGGTGTTAAGAATACCCTTATCATATTTATAGCTTTAATTTTAATAGTAAGCATAATGATATTTATTAAATATAAAAAGTTTTATGATTAATTACGTAAAGTGAAGAGATAAGTGAAAGGCTTTTTAAACCTTGTAATTATCTCTTCACTTTGGTAAAACATGTAGATAAGCAATTTTTTATTTTAATATTGAAATATAATTAATAATGTGTTATACTATATAAATATTAAATAAATAGGAGTAAATATGGAAGAGGAATTTAATATACTAGAAAGTATAAAGAATATATGGGATAGAAAAATAGGAATATTAATTATAATATTTATTTGCTTAGTAATCGGGCTTGGTTATACTTTTTTCTTGGTAAAACCACTATATTCAGCAACTTCTAAAGTAATATTAGCTAATAATGTTGAAAATGAAAATGGTGAGATTACACAAGGTGAGATTACATTAAACTCATCTTTATTAATTACATATAGTGAAATTGCTAAAAGTGACACAGTAATAAGTAAAGTTATTAATAACTTATCTCTTAATTCAATAAGTGTTGAGAGTTTAAGAAATGATATTACAGTTGCTTCAACAGAAGATAGCCAAATAATTGAAATAACAGTACAAAATGAGGATGCTAATTTGGCAAAGAATGTGGCTAATGAATTAAAAGAGGTATTTGCTGATAGAGTTTTTGAAATATATGGTATAGAAAATATTAGATCATTTGAAGACGCTAAAGTTCCTACAAGTCCTAGCAATATTCACCATTTTAAAGATATTGTAGTATTTTTTGCTATAGGTTTAGTTTTAGGAATATTATATGCAATGCTTGCCAATTTACTAGATAATACAGTAAAAAATAGTAATGACATAGAAAAGGCTACAGGATTAAATGTTATTGCAGAAATACCAGTATATGAGTTTAATAAAGGGAGGAAAAGATAAATGAAAAAAGAAATAATTACTCAATCAGATCCAAAATCACCAATTTCAGAAGTCTTTAGAGCCCTAAGAACAAACCTTCAATTTTTGAATAAAGCAGATCAATGCCAAACTATTTTAGTTACAAGCACAGTTCAAGCTGAAGGTAAAAGTTGGATTTCTGCAAATCTTGCAACAACTTTTGCACAGTCTGGAAGCAAAACATTAATAATAGATGCAGACATGAGAAAACCAAGACAATATAAAATTTTTCAAATGAATGCTGCTCCAGGATTATCAAATTATTTGTCTGAAATAAATGATTCAGGTAGAAGACAAAAAATAGATGCACTAGATTGCATTAAAAAAACAGAAGTAGAAAATTTATATTTATTGCCTTCTGGTAATATACCACCAAATCCATCAGAGCTTTTGATGTCAGAAAAAACGCTTGAACTTATTGATTCAGTTACAATCAATTTTGATGTTGTTATTTTTGATGGAGCACCTTGTTTATTGGTTACAGATTCGACTATTTTATCTAGATTAGTTGATAGTACTATATTAGTTACAAGTTACAAATATACCAAGATTGATGATCTAAAAGAAGCTAAAAAGCGCATAAAACGCGTTGGTGGAAATATTGCTGGTGTTGTATTAAATAGAGTTGAAATTTCTAAGAAGAAATATGAAAACAAATACTATTATGCTAGTTCAAATACTCCTGCATTAAGAAATGACAGAAGAAGTAAAACTAATAATGCGGAACATAAATCTTCTAGAGATATGGAAGATGAATTAGACTTGATTAAAAGAATAAGAGTAGATTCAAAAAAAGAAAAAACAGAAAATGATGACAAAAGAATAAATGATTATATTAATGACAAAGTAGAAGATACTCAAAAACAAATACAAGAAGAAATACAAAATAGCAAAAGATTTAAGTCAAAAGTGGAAGTACCATCAGATAAAGCAAAGGAAATACTAGAAAGTATCAAAAAGTACAAATAAAATTATAAAAGTAATTAAATTATCTAAATTACAAATTTAATATTTGTTTAATCTGAAAGGAAATGACATATGATAGATGTTCATACACATATATTACCTAGCATTGATGATGGCTCAAAAGATATAGAAGAAACATTTAAAATATTACGTGAAGCCTGCATGGCAGGCTTTTCTGATGTATTTGCCACGTCTCATTATATAGAAGGCGAATATGAATTTAATAAAACAGATAGAGAATATATTATTGAGGCTATAATGCAAAAGGTTTCTGAAGAAGGCATTGATATAAAAATACATAATGGCGCAGAAGGATATATATCTAATGAATTACCTAATTTAATTAAAGAAGGTATTGTACCTACTTTAGGTGATAGCAGATATGTACTTTTTGAATTGCCTTTAAGAGCAAAAGTTATGTATACAAACGAGGTTATTAACAAATTACTTTCAATGAAACTTATTCCAATAATAGCTCATCCTGAAAGATATGAACTTATTCAAGATGAACCCAATATTGCTATTGATTGGGTTGAGCAAGGAGCCCTTCTTCAAGCAAATTATGCAAGCATTATTGGCAGGTATGGAATGAAGGCAAAAGAAACCTTATTAAAGCTACTAGATGCTAATGCAGTACATTTTTTAGGGACTGACAATCATAGATCGAGCAGTGTTTACACAAGGATGGATGAGATAAAAAAAGAATTCAGAAGAAAAATTGGAAGAGATAAATTATATGAGCTAAGCGAAATTAATCCTAGAAGTATTTTAAATAATGAGGAATTTGAAATAGAAATGCCTAAAAAAATAAAGAAAGGAAGAATTTTTTAGAAAATAAATTTAATTCGTTTTCTATCTTTCTTCTTTTTGTTTTTTAGTTTATAATATAGATGGTGATATTATGAAAATTTTTAAAAGGATACTAATTGTTTTATTTGTTTTAATAGTAATTGCAGGACTAGGCATAGGAATGTATGGTTACACTTTGTATGAAGATAAATTAGACGAACAACCTTTACCAGATAAAGTGAGTGATATTAAAAATAATACCAACTTTGTAAGCATAGAAGAAGTTCCAAAAGATTATATAAATGCAGTAGTTGCAGTAGAAGACCATAGGTACTATGACCATGGTGCTATAGATATTATAGGACTAGGAAGAGCATTATTTACAAATATTAAAAATGGAGAGATGCAAGAAGGTGGAAGTACAATTACACAACAGGTTGCAAAAAACTTATACTTTATTGAAGAGGATAATGTTTTTAGAAGAAAAATTGCTGAAATGTTTATGGCAATAGACATAGAAAATAATTATGATAAAGATGATATACTAGAAATGTATATAAATACTATTTACTTTGGAGATGGATATTATGGTATTAAAGAGGCATGTGCCGGATATCTAGACAAAGAGCCTAAGGATATGACCTTGGCTGAATCAACAATGATGGCAGGTATACCTAATGCACCATCTGTTTATGCGCCAACTGTTAATAAAGAACTTTGCAAGCAAAGGAAAAACAAAGTAATATCTTCAATGGTTGAATATGGTTACATAAGCCAGGAGCAGGCAGACAGCATAGACCAAGGTTTTATAGATGAAATCAATTAAAAAGAGCCGTTAGGCTCTTTTTTTGGAGCAGGTAGCGAGAATCGAACTCGCGCGACCAGGTCGGAAGCATGGCATTCTACCACTAAATTATACCTGCAAATTTTGATAGAAAAGAGTTTGCCTTATATTAAAAGAAATGGCAAATATGTTTTTATAACTTAACAATAAAAGTATATCATATTTGACCCATTTATTGCAAATAAATTTCATAAAACAGTACACTTTTTCAAAAAACTATGTTATACTAATTATGTGAAAATTTAGAAAAGGAGATTCGCATTAAAATTATATAAAATGAATGTGCGAAAATATAAAAATGGGTTTTTTTGATAAATTAAAACAAGGCTTAGCAAAGACAAAACAAGTTTTTAGCTTTACGAAAGTAGATGAAAATTTATTAGATGAATTAGAAGAAAAATTAATTATTGCAGATGTTGGAATGGAAACAACAGAAAAAATAATAAGTAATTTAAGAACTAGAATTAAGAAAGAAAATTTAAAAGAAGCAGAACAAGTAAAACAAGCTTTAAGAGAAGAAATAGAAGAAATATTTAAAGATAATAATCCAGAGCTAGATTTAACTAACAAACCAGCAGTAATATTAATGGTTGGTGTAAATGGAGCTGGAAAAACAACATCAATTGGAAAAATAGCTAATAATTTAATAAAGCAAGGAAAAAAAGTTATAATTGCTTCAGGAGATACATTTAGAGCAGCGGCAACAGAGCAACTTGAAGTATGGGCTAATAGAGCTGGTGCAGAATTAGTAAAAGGTCCAGAGGGTTCAGATCCTGCTTCGGTTATATTTGATTCAATAAAAGTTGCCAAAGAAAAAAAAGCAGATGTACTTATTTGTGATACAGCAGGAAGATTGCAAAACAAGAAATACTTGATGGATGAATTAGAAAAGATTAAAAGAGTTATAGACAGAGAACTACCAAATAGTTCAAAAGAGGTTTTATTAGTATTAGATGCATCAACAGGTCAAAATGCAATATCTCAAGTAAAATCATTTACAGAAACTACTGGAGTAACAGGACTAGTACTTACAAAACTTGATGGAACAGCAAAAGGTGGAGTAGTTATAGGAATTGTTGATGAAAATAAAATACCAATAAAATACATAGGTGTTGGGGAACAAATAGAAGACATGGAAGTATTTAATAGTAAAGATTTTATTGACGCTATCATATAGCAAAAATATATAATATAAATTATGAGGAAAAGTATGCTTAAGATTTAAGGAGGAGATTTGTTTGAAAGAAGAAAACAAAGTAGAAAAAAATATAGCAAAAGAAGAAGAGAAAAAAACACAAGCTAAAGCATCTAAAATAAAACATACACGAAAAAGAACTATAATAGTGTTAGCAATACTAATAATTGCACTTATTTCTTTATATGTATATGTAAGAGGAAGTTACCTTGAATTTGAAGCTATTGGTGAGAATTATATACCTGTATTTTGGAGAAACTTAGCGTATTCATTGCTTACTTTTACTGTTAACTTTATATTTTTATATAGTGCATTTTACTTTACAAATAGAACATTAAAAAAAGGACTTAAAGTTTTTTTTGACGATGAAAAGAAGGAAATGCCAAAATTTCCAAATAAATCAATTAGCTTTATAATAGCACTTGTTGGGAGTATTGCTACAACGCAGTTGCTATTAAATAACATACTACTATTTTTCAGCAATTCACAATTTGGAAGTACTGATCTAGTATTTGGAATGGATATTTCATATTTTATGTTCCAAAGACCTTTTATAACATTTATGTTATCATATTTGCTAGTGGCTGTAGTTGCTACTATAGTGTATGCTGTAGTTTATGCACTAATAGTATTAAATATCAGCTTTGAGGGTGTTGCTAGAGAATCGATTAAAAAAGTTGACTTAATTGGCAAAATTGGTCCAAGAATTAAATTAATTGCAATATTTTTAGGCTTATTTATATTCTTCTATATGGTACAAAATATAGGAAATGAAAAGTTTTTGACTATTGAGCTTAGTGATGCAACTCAATATTCTCTATTTGGTGCAGGCAATTCAGACGTTACTATTAAACTATGGGGATATGTGGTATTTGCCATATTAGCAGTTATTTCAGTATGGAGAGCATATAAGGCATTAAAAGATAAAAGTACAAGAAGAGTTTTGGGTAACTTACTTATTGTACCAGTCTATTTAATAATTTTAGCTGTGGTTTTAGCTGGTTATCAAATAATTTTTATCGGATCAAATGTTCTTGACAAAAATCAAGAATATATAGCAGAAAATATTAGGCAAACTAAGAATGCTTTTGGAATAAATATAGAAGAACAAAATATAAATTATAGTGGAACAATTACAAGAGAAGAATTAAATCAAAATGAGAATGTTATAGATAATGTAGCTATAGTTAGTAGTAGTAATGTATTGCAAGATTTGCAAAGTTCTCAAACTGAAAAAGGATATTATACATATAGAAATACACAAATTGAATTATACAATATAGATGATAAACCTACTCTAGTATATGTAAGTCCTAGAGAAATAGATAGTAGTAATACGACGTATTCAAATAAAACCTATGAATATACTCATGGCTATGGTACTGTAATTACCATGGCGGGAGAAACAGATGAGGAAGGCAACTTAAGTAATATTCAAAAGGACTTTGGAGATTTATCTGAATCAGCAGTATCAACTTCAGAACCAAGAATATACTTTGGACTAGAAACAAATGATGCTGTTGTTGTAAATAAAGATGAGAATACAGAATTCGATTACTTAAATGAAGACGGAACTGAGAAAAACTATTCATATACAGGTGATGCAGGATTAACTTTAAACTTTTTAGATAGAATTATACTTGGAATAAAAGAAGGAGATTTACAATTAGCATTTTCAGGAAATGTAGATAGTAATAGCAAGATAATAATTAATAGAAATATTTTACATAGAGCAAGAATAATTATGCCATATTTAACATATGATGATAATCCATATATGGTAATAGATGATTCTGGCAATCAATATTGGGTAATAGATGCTTACACTACATCAAATAGTTATCCATTTTCACAACAATTGGATTTAGAAAATGGTCAAACAATAAATTATATACGTAATTCAGTAAAAGTTATAGTAAATGCCTTTGATGGAACAATAAAATTCTACATTACAGATAGGACTGACCCAATTGCTATGGCATACAACAATATGTATCCCGGATTATTTGTAGATAGAGATGAAGAAATTCCAGAAGATATAAGTAAACATTTTGTATATCCACAATATTTATATGATATACAAGCAGAAATAATACAAAAATATCATAATATTGAGCCAGGAGTATTGTATAGAGCAAATGATATATGGCAAGTTGCAGAAACTAATAACAGTGGAAGAACAACGCAAATGGAAAGCTATTATACAATGGTAAAACCAGTTGGAACTGAGGAAGAAACTTTAGGATTGGTAATACCATTTACTCCATATGGAAAACAAAATATGATTTCATATATGGTAGGAACATATGAAAATGGAGAGGCAAAACTTACATTATATGAATTCCCATCTGATAGCAATGTACTAGGACCAATGCAGGTTGAAACACAAATAAATCAAGATGGAACAATTTCAACAGATATAGCTAGTCTTTCTGTAAGCGGAACAAGAATTACAAGAAATTTAATAGCTGTTCCAATAAATAATACTATTTTATATGTAGAACCAGTTTATCAACAATTATTAAATGAAACAACAGAGCAAAAGCCTACTTTAAAAAGGGTTGTAGTGGCATCAGGAAACAAAATTGCTATAGGAAATACTGTAGATGAAGCACTAACAAATTTAATGTCACAATCTGCTGGCAATATAGAGATTACAGATCCGGATAATATTGATGATTTAATAAATGAAATAATTAAGGCAAATGGAAATGTTAAAAATTCAAGCAGTAACAATGATTGGAAACTATTTGGAGAAGATATGCAAACATTAACCGGTTTAATAGATCAATTAGAAAACGCAGTAAATGACCAAGAAACAAATACTACATCAAATGAAACAGAAGTGCAAAATGGAGTAAGTAACAATGAAGTTTTTAGTAATGATGTTAATGAAACTGTAAATAGTGTTGTACAGTAATAAGTAATAATATTTTTGCAAAAATTCATAGGTAGCCTGCTTTTATACAGAGCTTCCTAGTATGCAGGCTTATAGGCTAGCCTTAATAACCTAAATATTTATGCAAGGAATGTAGCTTAATGAATACACCTAATAAATTAACTATATTTAGAATAATATTAGTACCAATAATGGTTATATTTTCACTAATAAATATACCAGTAGATGTTCTAGGAGTGCCTTTGAATTTTATAATAATGGATATTATATTTATAATAGCATCTCTTACTGACAAATTAGATGGTTACTTAGCAAGAAAAAATAATGAAATCACAAACTTTGGAAAATTCTTAGACCCAATAGCAGATAAAATTTTAGTGGTTTCTGCAATGCTTATATTGGTAGGAGCAGGAAAACTACCTGCATGGATTCCTATTATAATTATAACAAGAGAGTTTGCTGTTTCAGGATATAGACTTATAGCAGTAGAACAAAATGGTAAAGTAATAGCAGCAAGCGTATGGGGAAAATTGAAGACAGTTACTCAAATGCTAGCAATAATATTGGCATTTGTAGATGTAAATAGCTTTGGGGCTATATTTACTGGAAATTTGAGTGGAGGAGCATTTGCATTAAATTTAGCTTCTACAATTTTAATGATTATTTGCTTAGTTGCAACAATTTTCTCAGGTTATGATTATTTAAAAGGCTCAAAAGAATTGTTTAAAGATATGAAAAAGAAGTGAGGTTTCAAATGGAAGCAAAAGAAAGAATTGAAGAATTACGTAAAACGATAAATTATCATTCAAAAAAATACTATGATGAAGATAAACCGGAAATATCTGATTATGAATATGATATGTTAATGAATGAATTAAAGGAGTTAGAAAAGGAGCATCCAGAACTTATAACTCCTGATTCACCAACGCAAAAGGTTGGGGGCCATGTAAAAGAAGATTTTGCAAAAGTAAAACATGAGGTTCCTCTTCAAAGTTTGCAAGATATATTTTCTTTTGAAGAATTATATGATTTTGATAAAAGAATAAAAGAAAAAGCAGAAGAATATGGTGAGGAAACCAACTATTGTGTTGAAACAAAAATAGATGGTTTATCTTGTGCACTTAAATATGAAAAAGGCATTTTAGTTCAAGGTGCTACAAGAGGAGATGGACTAGTTGGAGAAGATGTAACACCAAATGTTAAAACAATAAAATCAATACCTCATAAATTAAAAGAGCCATTAGATATTACTGTTAGAGGTGAAATCTTTATTGGTAAAAAAGAATTTGAAACTCTAAATGAAGAAAGGGAAGTACTAGGACAAACTCTTTTCGCAAATGCTAGAAATGCAGCTGCTGGTTCTTTAAGACAATTGAATAGCAAAATAACAGCAGAAAGACCACTAGATATATACATATTTAATGTACAAAAATTTGATGGAACTACTTTTAATTCACATTGGGAAGAACTGAATTTTTTGGCTGATTTAGGATTCAATGTAGTACCTTTTAGAAAGCTTTGTCATAACATAGATGAAGCAGCCCAAGCAATAAAAGAAATTGGAGATAGAAGAGAAGAGCTTACATTTGGAATAGATGGAGCCGTTGTAAAAGTAGATAACTTAAAGTTTAGAGAAGAATTAGGAACAACATTTAAAGTGCCAAAATGGGCAATAGCATATAAATATCCACCAGAAAAAAAAGAAACAATTTTAAAGGATATAATTTGCCAAGTTGGAAGAACAGGTGTAATTACTCCAATGGCAGTATTAGAACCTGTAAAAGTTGCTGGTTCAACAATATCTAAAACAACTCTTCACAATGAAGACTTTATAAAAGAAAAAGGACTTATGATAGGCGACCATGTTGTTATACAAAAACAAGGCGATGTAATACCAGAAGTAGTAGATGTACTAAAAGATAAAAGAACAGGTGAAGAAAAAGAGTTTGAGATGCCAAAAGTGTGTCCAGTCTGTGGTGCACCAGCAGTAAGAGAACCGGGCGAAGCGGCAATTAGATGTACAGGAATAGAATGTAGTGCAAAGGCATTAAGGAATATTGTACATTTTGCTTCAAATGATGGAATGGACATTGCAGGTCTTGGATATAAAATAGTTGAGCAATTATTGGATAATAAACTTATAAAAGATATAGCAGATATATATAGTCTAACAGTAGAAGATGTAGCATCTTTAAAGAAAAATGGCAAAAAATTTGCCGAGAACTTAATAAATGCAATAAATGAAAGTAAAAATAGAGATTTAGAAAATTTGATTTCTGCATTTGGAATTAGACACGTAGGAAAGAAATTAGCAAAAGTTTTAGCTAAGAAATATGGAACACTAGAAAATTTGATGAATGCAACCGCTTTTGACTTGACTACAAAGGACGATATAGGCGAAGTAATTGCGGAAAGCATATGTAGTTTCTTTAAAGAAAAGCAGACAATTGACTTGGTACACAGATTAGTAAAAGCAGGAGTTAATACAAAACATTTAGAAGAGCAAATAGACAATAGATTTGATGGAAAAACTTTTGTGATTACAGGTTCGCTTTCAAAATATTCGAGGGTAGAAGCTAGTGATATAATAGAAAAAATGGGTGGAAAAACTTCATCAAGTGTATCAAAGAAAACAGATTATGTGCTAGCAGGAGAAGATGCAGGAAGCAAATTAGATAAGGCTCAAAAACTTGGAGTCACAGTAATTAGTGAGGAAGAATTTGAGCAAATGATTAAATAAAGGAAAGTAATTGTCAATAGGGATGCCACATCATTGTCACTAAGTAGTAAATAAGAAGCGTCCCTATTGGCACAAATTTATTAAAAAGGAGAGATTATTACTAAATGGATGGCAAGTACACTTTCAAACGCTTTTCAGAAGATTTAGACGATGGATATAAAATATTATTTAATTATGTAAGAAATAGATATATGGTTTATAAAGTTAGAGAAAATTGCTATATGCAAGAATTAGTAGAGCAAATGAGCAAAAATCCAGTGCCAGTAAAAGCAATGATTACAACAAAAGCAATTAAGCAAATGTTTCCGTATATGGAAGAAATAGAATATAAGCAGGATAAGGGATAGGGTTGAAAAATCAGGAAGAAATGAGATGAGATAATGGAAGAAGAGGAAGAGAAAGAGTATCAAATAGAAGACGCTGAAGCAAATGCTGACAATAAAGAATTTATGCTTCAAGCATTAAAAGATAAAGCAAGTTGGGTTTTAGCATATGCATCAAGTAAGTTGTTTGAAGATAAAGATTTAGTTTTAAAAGCAGTTGCTCAAGATGGACAACTTTTATATTATGCAAGTAAAGAACTAAGAGATGACAAAGATGTCGTTTTAGCAGCAGTAACTAATAAAGGTTTAATACTTAAATATGCAAGCAAAAGACTTAGAGGAGATAAAGACATTGGAATGGCTGCAATAAAACAGGATAAAAGGGCAGAAATGTTTTTGACTGACGAACTTAGAAAAGATGAAGATATAAATAACTTTTTGCATCCGCCTGAAGGATGATTTTACATTTGGGACGGTCCTTTTCGTAAAATTTTACGATTTGCTCCGTCCCCAATGTAAAATTTAAAAGTCGATTCCTGATGTTGGTTCTACATTAACAGTTTTTTGATTTGTATATATTACATATCCTGGAACTGCGCCATTTGGCTTTTTTACATATTTAACTAAAGTATAGTCAACTGGTACATTTGAAGAAAATTTGGCTTTACTATAATAAGCTGCAATTTTGGCACATTTTATTATTGTTTCCATTTTAGGCATATCTCCATTACAGCGTAAAATTACATGGCTACCATGAATATCTTTAGTATGAAACCAGTAATCATTGTCATTAGCCACTTTCATAGTTAGATAATCATTTTGCCTGTTATTTTTACCGATTAAAACTGTGTAACCATCAATATTCATCCTCATATAATTATCTATACTAGAAGTTTCTTTTTTTACTTCTTTATTTTGCATTTTACCATTTGATTTTAAATTAGTGTTATCATTAAATAATATATTTTCTGAAACTTCATTATATATTTCATTCACAGAATCTAAATCATTAGCATTGTCTAATTCATAGATTAGGCTTTCTAAATAATCTAATTCTTTCTCAGAATCCTTTTTTTGAGCATTTACTATTTCTAATGTATTCTTTTGCTTATTGTATTTTTTAAAGTAATTTTCAGCATTTTGAGAAGTAGAAAGTTCATTATTTATAGGAATTTTAACTAAATTATTGTTATCATAATAGTTTTCTAATTCCACAAAGTCATCTGATGTTTTTAATGTATCAATTCTATAAATATTTGCAATAAGCAATTCTCCATAAACCTTGTATTTCTCCATGTTTTGACATGCTTCTATTTTTGAATTGATATTATCTAGTTTTCTTGTAAGCTTATCTAGAGTTCCGTTAATTATTTTAAGAAGATTATTTCTATAATTTTTGAAAATATCTTCTTGAGCTTTATTAAAATAAAAATCATCTAAAAAGAAGTTTATTTGTAGGTTAGCATTTGCGTCATTATCTATATTAATATTATTGTCGCTTGAATCACTTAAACTCGTTTCAGCTTTTGAACTTATATGAGTATTGTTTTCTGCATTGTCTTTAAAAATAGTATAATTATTTTTATAATTTTTGCAAATGCTAATTCCATTTAAAATATCTTTTATATATTTGTAAATTTCTTTTAAACTATTTTCAGAAACAGTATTAGATATTTTTAGCTCTTCTAAACAGCTTTGAATGAATAATTTGCTTATTCCAGTAAATGAAGAGGGTAGTAAAGCGTCTAAAGTATGATAATCTGATTTCATACAATAATCCACAAAATCTTTTTCAGTAAAACTTAAGAAGTCTTGCTTATCTGAATTAGGAAAAACATATTTACGACCAGGCATAATGTCTCTTCTAATACTCGATGAATTAGTATTTGTTATATCTTTTGCATTAGAAGTTTTTGATGTATTTATTATTTCAGATTCACTATCGAATCTTTTTAAAGCATCAATTATAGTATTTTCAGAATTAACAAGAATGACATTACTGTATTTTCCCATAAGCTCAATGGCTAAAGTTCTATAAATTTTATCATTCATTTCATTAAAACATTCAAATTCAATAAAACAAATTCTTTCTAATCCATTTGTATAAATTTTATTAATTCTTGAGTTTATTAAATATTTTCTTATAAGCATACAAAAATTAGGCGCAACAAAAGGATTAGGCTTTTCGTTTGTTGTTAAATTTAACCTGTAATTGTTTGCACTTATATCTATATTTAGAGCGTAAGTACTGCCATTTGCATAGATACTTATTAAAAGCTCATTTTTATTTGGCTCATATATTCTATTAACTTTACCATTTTTTAAAACTTGTAATTCATCTACAACTTTTTTTAAAACTATTCCGTCGAATGCCATGTAATCAGTCCTCTCATTAAAATATTAACTTTTATTTACAAATGCTACAATCTTTACTTATATTAATTTTGGTTTTAAAGCAATCCAGTCATATATACAGGTAAGTATAAAATATTATCTTGAATTTTTAAATCTTTTGTATGGATAATTATCGGATTACCCAAATAATCATTGTATTTTGTTACAAATTTTGAAATAGAAGAAAATGTGTATCTATCTCCAGACTTTACTTCTATTGGAATAATATTATGTTTTGAAGTTATTTTGTTATTTAGTATTAAAAAATCTATTTCCATTGTTTCAGTAGAGTCTTCTCTACTATTTCTAGAGAAGAAGTACAATTTTCTTCCTCTGCTAACAAGCATTTGAGCTACCATATTCTCTAAAATCATACCTTCATTAAAAGATAATTTATCAAATAATATTTTTTTATAAACTTCTTCACTTATAATATTTTTTTCATTAAAAGTCATAGAAAGAAGTAAACCAGTATCAAACATATAACATTTTAAACTGTTATTATCAATTCTTTGTCCAAGGCCTATATTTGGCTCTGTTGTATTGTAGGCAATATTTATTAGGCCGGCATCTGTTAACCAATAAAACGCACCTTCATAATTTCTGTATCTAGCATTTGCATCTAAAGTAGATATATTGAACTTTTTCTCATGTTTTTGCAACTGAGATGGGATAGTGTCAAAAATTTGTTCTACCTTTAAATTTAATTCATCTGCATGTTTTCTAATATCTTCGCGATATAAATTTAAAATATTTCTTTTTATTTTGTCTGCTTTCTCAAAATCTCTTGTTTCTCTATATTCTAAAACAGCCTGAGGCATTCCACCAATTATTAAATATTCTTTAAAATAGTCCATTGCCTTACGGTGAAGAGGCTGACCTAGTTCTTTTTGTGTAGAATAGCAATCTTTTATAAAGTTCATTAAAGTATCATTTCCCATAGCCCATAAAAATTCCTCGAAATCCATTGGATTCATTTTCAATATTTCCTCTTCAGATGGAATTAAAATATCTTTAACATTTTTCTTAATGGATATTAAAGAACCGGTTTCTATATAATCATATCTGCCATCAGCAACGAGATGTTTTATTGCACCTCTAGCTCTTGGACAAAATTGTATCTCATCAAAAATAAATAAAGAGTTTCTTTCATACAATTTTACTCCATAATATTCTGCTAAGTAAGTAAATAAATAATTCAAATTATCTAAATAGTTATCAAATAATTCTGATATTTCCTTAGGAACCTTTGAAAAATCAATTAATATATATGATTTGTAATTTTCTTTAGCAAATTTTTCAACAATGTAACTTTTGCCTACACGTCTAGCACCTTCGATTAGTAAAGCAGTTTTGCCATTGCTTTGATTTTTCCAGTTTAAAATGTCGTTATAAATTTTTCTTTTCATACACTTAAACTCCTCTCTAAAAATAATTTTATCATAAAGTAATGCTGAATGCAACATTTATTTACACAAAATCAAAAATAACAAAAGCTGAAATACACACAAAATCAAGAATAATGAACACACTATTTTGCACAAAATCAAAAATAATAGAATTTAAATTGTAACTACGAATACAAGAAATTTTTGTGAATTTTTTTAAAATTATTGACATTGAGCCATTTTATCAATATAATACAAAGGTAAAACATTGGAGGTATACATTTAGAATGACAAAAGGCAACGTTTTCTTTTCAAAAGAAATATTTGAGAACATGACAGATGAAGAAATTGTTAAAAGGGCAAAAGCCAATAACAAAGAGGCTTTGGAGTTCTTGATTAACAAATACAAAGATGTTGTGAACATGAAAGTAAGCAAATATTACTTAAATGGTGCAGAAAAAGAAGATATAGTTCAGGAAGGTCTTATCGGGCTTTATAAGGCCATTAGAGACTTTGACCAAGAAAAGCAAAACTCATTTAAAACTTTTGCTAACCTTTGTGTTGAAAGACAAGTGATTACTGCTATAAAGGGTTCAAATAGGCAAAAACATATGCCTCTTAATTCGTATTTGTCTTTAAATTCATCAAGCTATGAAAATGAAGATGGAGAGGAAGAAGGACAATTAATAGAGGTATTAGATGCAAATCCAGTTGAAGACCCACTTGATACAGTGACAAAAAACGAATATTATAAAACAATTGAAAAGACGATTTCAGAGTCACTAAGTGATTTTGAAAAACAAGTGCTTTCAAAATTTATTGAAGGCCAATCATACATACAAATTGCAGAAGAACTTAATTCACCAGTAAAATCAATAGATAATGCAATTCAAAGAATTAGAAAGAAAACTATAAAAAATTTGGGAAATGAAATGATTTCTTAAAATATGCGATTTTAGAATTGCTTCAACTAAAAAACATAATAAGCCTAAACTGCAATATATGCAGTTTAGATATATTTGCCGGTATAGCTCAGTAGGTAGAGTGCAGCCTTGGTAAGGCTGAGGTCACGGGTTCAATTCCCGTTGGAAGCCCCACAAAAAAACATGTTTAATTTTCATTAAACATGTTTTTTATTGCTTTTTTACGAATTCTTTGAATAGCATTATCTACTGATTTTACTGGGGAATCTAGTTTTTGTGCTATCGTTATATAACTTTCTCCTTTGATAAATCTATCTAATACTTGTTTTTCAAATGTGCTTAGAGATTTATCTATTGCATTTTGTATTTCTTTATAATATTCTTCTTTCATGACTGTTTCTAATGGGTCTTCTATT
>CAMMFK010000005.1 GCA_946496115.1 uncultured Clostridium sp. | reverse complement strand
TCTTTTTATTTATTATCAACTTATTTCATAAAAAAGCTTCCTATTTATTAGGAAGCTTTTTTAATTTAATTATTTTTAGTTATTATACTCCTACTGATGAGAATCCTGAATCAACATGTATTATTTCACCAGTTATAGCTGATGCCATATCACTAAATAAGAATGTTGCAACATTACCAACATCATCTATTGTTACATTTCTATGTAATGGTGCTCTATCTTCAACAACATCTAGTATTGAATTAAAGTCTTTTATACCTTTTGCTGATAATGTTTTGATAGGCCCTGCAGATATAGTATTTATTCTCATACCTTTTTTACCTAAGTCTTTTGCTAAATATCTTACAGAAGCTTCTAATGCTGCTTTTGCAGCTCCCATAACATTATATCCTTCTATTGATTTTTCTGAACCATAGTATGTAAGAGCTACTATGCTTGCATTCTCATTTAACATATCTAATTGCATTGCATATCTACAAATTGCTACTAATGAATAACTACTTACATCCATTGCATGTGAATATCCATCTCTTGAAGTTAATATGAAATCATTTCTTAAATCATCTGTATATGCATGAGCAATACTATGTAATATTCCATCTAATTTTCCAAAATCTTTCTTAATTTGTGAAAAACATTTTTCTATTTCTTCATCGTTTGAAACGTCACATTTGTAACCTTTAGCACCTTTTAATTCTTCTGTAAGTTTATCCATTTTTTCTTGGTCACCATCATTATATGTATATAATACTTTTGCTCCATTTTCATAAGCTTTTCTTATTACACCCCAAGAAATACTCCACTTATTTCTTAATCCCATTACTAAAATAACCTTATCCTTTAATATCATTTTCTTCACCCTTTCCTATTTTTCTATATTTTTGATATCTATTTTCTACTAGCTTATTTTTATCTAAGCTTAATAGCTCTTTTAAATTTTTAGCAATTGCTTTTTTAGTATTTTCTAAAATATCATCTTCTTTTATTATTTCATCAACTATACCTAGCTTCTTCAAATCTTTTGCTGTAATTTTCATTTCCTTTGCAGCTTTTTTGTATAAACTTGAATCTTTATACAAAATACTTGCGAAACCTTCTGGCGATAATACTGAATAAATTGAATTTTCTTGCATTAATATTTTATCTCCAACACCAATTGCGAGTGCTCCTCCACTTGAGCCTTCTCCTATTACAACACAAATTATTGGTACTTCTAGTTTAGACATTTCTAAAAGATTTTTTGCAATTGCCTCACCTTGACCTCTTTCTTCTGCACCAAGTCCAGGATATGCACCAGGCGTATCTATAAAAGTAATTATAGGTCTATTAAACTTTTCTGCTTGTTTCATAAGTCTTAATGCTTTTCTATATCCTTCTGGATTAGGCATTCCGAAATTTCTTTCCATATTTTCTTTTGTAGATTTTCCTTTTTGTTCACCAATAACTGTTACTGGAATATTATTTAAAAAGCCTATTCCTCCAATTATTGCTTTGTCATCTCCAAAATATCTATCACCATGCATTTCCATAAAGTCAGTAAATATGTAGTTAATGTAATCTAATGCTTTAGGTCTTTCTGGCTTTCTTGCTTCTAGAACTCTATCCCATTCTTCTATTTTGTTTGCCATTTTATTTTCCTTTCTTTAATAATTATGTATCTTTAATATTTTGTATAATTCGTTTTTCATATCTTTTCTTTCAACAATTCTGTCTACAAATCCATGTTGTAATAAAAACTCTGCTCTTTGAAATCCTTCAGGCAATTTTTGATTTATAGTTTGTTCAATAACTCTTGGACCTGCAAATCCTATTAATGCCCCAGGTTCTGCTAAGATAATATCACCTAAACTAGCAAAACTTGCAGTAACTCCTCCTGTTGTTGGATCTGTAAATACACTTATGTAAAGCAAACCTGCTTTATTTAATTTTGAAAGAACTGCTGATGTTTTTGCCATTTGCATTAAAGATACCATACCTTCTTGCATTCTTGCTCCGCCTGAAGCACAAAACAATATAACTGGTAAATGTTTTTCTATGGCTGTTTCTATAAGTCTTGTTATTTTTTCACCTACAACTTCTCCCATACTTCCCATCATAAAGTTAGCGTCCATTACTCCTATTGCAACATTTATACCATTTATTTTTCCAATTCCAGTTCTAACAGCTTCCTTTATTTTGGTCTTTTCTTCAAGTGATTTTATTTTTTGTAAATATCCTTCGAATTTAATTGGGTCTGTTGTGTGTAAATCGGCATTTAGCTCTTCAAATGTGCCTTCATCAATTATTTGCACTATTCTTCTTCTTGAAGATAATCTAAAATGCTTACCACAATTAGGACATACGCTATAATTTGCTCTTACATCTTCTTTATATAAAATTTCTTTGCAATTATCACATTTTATCCATTTCCCAACCATCATATCTGATGCTTTAGTGTTGGCTCCTGTCTCTGATACTGTGACTTTTTTGATTTTATCAATAACCATTGTTTTTCCTTTCATATTTAATAATTATAAATTACAATATATATTCTAAAGCATTTCAGTGAACGTAGCTATTCACAACTTAAACAAAAGTTTTAAGTTGCCTATAGTCTTGCAGTCTTTGAAAGCGAAGTGTAACGTGCGAGCGCTGAGCAAAGCGAACCGCGAAGTGAAATGCGGAAGAATATATATTGTATTTATTTAATAAAAGACGTATCATAATCATTTTTTATAAACTCAGGATTCTCTAGTATTTTGTACAAGAAATCAATATTTGTTGTTACACCTTCTATTACAAATTCACCTAATGCACTCTTCATTTTATTAATACATTCTTCACGGTCTTTACCATGAACAATTAGTTTTGCTATCATTGAGTCATAATTTGGTGGTATTATATAGTCTTGATAAATTGCTGAATCCACTCTTATACCATTTCCTCCTGGTATATGAAGTCCTGTTATTTTTCCTGGACAAGGCATAAAGTTTTTATCTGGATTTTCAGCATTTATTCTACATTCAATACTATGACCTTTTATGTGTAAATTCATTACTTCTTTTGAAAGTTTTTTTCCTGATGCTATATTTATTTGTTCTTTAACTAAGTCAACACCAGTAACGAATTCTGTTACAGGATGCTCGACTTGTAGTCTAGTATTCATTTCCATGAAGTAAAAATTGCCTTCTTTGTCTACCAAATATTCTATTGTTCCAGCATTTGTGTATCCTATTTTTTCTATTGCTTTTACTGAAACTTTTTCCATCTTTTGCCTTAATTTTTCATCTATGTAATCTGATGGACTCTCTTCAAGCATTTTTTGATTTTTTCTTTGTACTGTACAGTCTCTATCACCTAAATGTGCTACATTTCCGTGTTTATCTGCAATTACTTGAATTTCTATATGTCTAGGATTTTTTATGTATTTTTCTATATAGATACTGTCATCATTAAATGCTGATTTGGCTTCAGCTCTTATTACATCATAATATCTAATAAGTTCTTCTTCACTATTTGCTATTCTTATACCTTTTCCGCCACCACCACTTACGGCTTTCATTATTACTGGGTAGCCAATTTTATTGGCAATATCTTTTGCTCCTTGAAGTGATTCTACATTTCCTTCTGAGCCTTCAACAACTGGAACACCAGCTTTCTTCATTGTTTCTTTTGCTTTAGATTTGTTTCCCATTAGCTCAATTAACTCATATGAAGGTCCTATATAATTAATGCCCATCTCACTACACATTTTTGCAAATGAAACATTTTCAGATAAAAAGCCATATCCAGGATGAATACTATCTGCACCTGTAAGGCAACAAGCCTCTAATATAGCTTTTACATTTAAATAACTTTTTTGTGATGGAGCTGGACCAATACATACAGCTTGGTCAGCTAATTTCACATGCAAAGCATTTTTGTCTGCTTCAGAATAAACAGCAACTGTTGCAATTCCCATTTCTCTACAAGCTCTGATTATTCTTACTGCAATTTCTCCTCTATTAGCAATTAATATTTTACGTATCATTTAAACTCCTTCTTTTAAAATTTTATTCAATTTTAGTTGCAATTCACAGCTTAAACAATTGCAAAAGTAAGTTCTCCCTTACATGCAACTTTTCCGTCAACTGTTGCTATAGCTTCACCTATTCCTATTGGTCCTTTTTGTTTAATTATTTTTACTTCTAACCTTAAAGTATCTCCAGGAACAACTTGCTTTTTAAATCTTAGCTTATCTATTCCACCAAAAAGAGCATTTTTACCTTTATTTTCTTCTTTAGATAGAATGGCAACTGCTCCAGTTTGAGCCAATGCTTCAACTATCAATACCCCCGGCATAATAGGGTTTCCTGGAAAATGACCTGCAAAGTGAGGTTCATTTATACATACATTTTTATATGCAACTGCACTTTCTCCGGGTACATATTCTTCAACTTTATCAATCATCAAAAATGGTGCTCTTTGTGGTATTATTTCCATAATTCCATTAATATCTAACATTTCTTTACCCTTTCTAATTTTAGATTAAGTTTCACAATATTATTTGGAAGAATATATATTGTGAAATAAAATTATTTAATCTTAAATAAACATTCTCCATATTCGCACATATCTTCGTCTTTTTTACAAATTTCAACTATTTCGCCATCAAATTCACTTTCTATTTCATTCATAAGCTTCATAGCCTCAATTATACAAACAACATCTCCTTTTTTTACTTTGTCGCCAACACTTACAAAAGGTTTTGCTGTTGGAGATGATTTGCTGTAAAATGTTCCTACCATAGGAGCCTTTATTTCTTTGTAGTTTTCTTCTACTTTATTTTCAGAGTTAGCATTCACAATAGTACTTACTGTTGAAGTTTGTGGAATTACCACCTCATGTACTTCTGGTTCAGCCTTATACACAACTTTTTGGTCATTTTTTTTCATACTTATTTTAGTTCCATCAGGGAATTCTATTTTTAATTCATCAATTTTAGACTCTCCCATATCTTTAACTATTTCTTTAATATCTTTGTATTCCATTAAACTTAACATCCTTTCTTTTTTATAAATTTAACCGCTTTATTAATGCAATTTACAGCTTTGATTTTTATTTTTGCTTCAATATATGTTCTTGAACATTATTAGTCTTCAAATTTTTTGAAAATTATTGAACTGTTATGTCCACCAAATCCTAAAGAATTTGACATAGCATATTCAACTTTTGTATTTCTTCCTTTATTAGGTACTATATCTAAATCACATTCTTCATCAGGAACTTTGTAATTAATTGTAGGTGGTACAAAATCATCTTCAACTGCTTTTACACAAGCAATTGCTTCAACAGCTCCTGCTGCTCCAAGTAAATGTCCTGTATTTCCTTTTGTTGAGCTTACCATTACATTTTTACTACTCTCGCCCAAAGCTGTTTTTATAGCAGAAGTCTCGCAAGAATCATTTAGATGTGTTGATGTTCCATGAGCATTTATATATGTAATATCTTTAGGTTCAATTCCTGCATCTTTAATTGCATTAACCATTGCTCTGGCTCCACCTTCTCCATCAGGTGCAGGAGATGTAATATGGTATGCATCTGAAGAAGCACCATATCCAACTATTTCAGCATATATTTTTGCTCCTCTTTTCTTAGCATGTTCTAATTCTTCTAATACTAGAACGCCAGCTCCTTCTCCCATTACAAATCCGCTTCTTTCTTTATCGAAAGGTATGCTAGCTCTATTTTTATCTGTAGTTTGAGTTAAAGCCTTAATATTTGTAAATCCTGCTAGACCAGATTTAGTTATAGAAGCTTCTGTTCCTCCCGTAAATACAGCATCTTGGTATCCATGTTTTATAGCTCTATAAGCTTCTCCAATTGAATGAGTTGCACTTGCACAAGCAGTAGCTATAGAAAAAGATTCTCCTTTTAATCCCAAATCAATTGCAACATTTCCAGTAGCCATATTTGAAATAACCATAGGTATAAACATAGGTGAAATTTTATCATATCCTTTTTCAAAACATACATTTAATTCTTTTTCAATTGTATCTAGTCCCCCCATACCAGAACCTATAAAAACACCAACTCTTTCAAAATCAGTATTTTCTTTTGTTATTTTGCTATCTTTCATAGCTTCTCTTGCTGCTATCATTGCAAATTGAGCAAATTTGTCTAATCTTCTAGCTGACCTTTTATCAAAATATTCTTCAGGATTATAATTTTTAACTTCTCCTGCTAATTTTACTTTAAAGTCAGAAGTATCAAATGCAGTAATAGTATCAATACCACATTTTCCTTCTTGCAATCCTTTCCAATATTCCTCTACATTGTTTCCTATAGGAGTAATTGCTCCCATTCCTGTAACTACAACTCTTCTGTCCATTTTAATTTTCCTTTCTTTTTACGTTTGGGACGGTCCTTTTCGTAAAAATCAAATTTTTAGTATTATTCTACATTAACATTCCGCCATCTATATTTAAAACTTGACCTGTTATGTATGTATTATCTTCTCCTGCTAAAAAGTAAACAGCTTTTGCTATTTCTTCAGCAGTTCCCATTCTTTTTAATGGTATTTGATTGTTTATATTTTCTTTTACACTATCGTTTAAAACTTCTGTCATGTCTGTATCTATAAAGCCTGGTGCTACGCAGTTTGCTAATATATTTCTACTTGCTAATTCCTTAGCTATGCTTTTTGTAAATCCTATTATACCTGCTTTTGAAGCTGCATAATTGCATTGACCAGCATTTCCGCTTAATCCAACAACTGATGATACATTAACTATTTTCCCGCTTCTTTTTTTCATCATATATGGAACTACATTTTTTGTAACATTAAATGTTCCTTTTAAATTTGTATTAATTACATTGTCAAAATCTTCTTCTTTCATTCTCATAATCAGATTATCTCTTGTAATTCCTGCATTGTTAATTAATACATCTATTTTTCCAAACTTATCTATTGCTTGTTTTACTAATTCTTCGCAAGATGCAAAATCTCCAACATTTGCTCTTACAAATAGTATTTCATTTTTACTATTAATATCATTTTTTAACTTTTCTAAATCAGTATTTTCTGAAACATAATTTATAACTAAATTATAACCATTTTCAGCAAACTTTTTAGCTATAGCCTTACCTATTCCTCTTGTTCCACCTGTAATTAACGCAACTTTATTTTCTTCCATTTTATAATTCCTTTCTTTTTTTACGTTTTGGTCCGTCCCAAACGTAAAATTATTTTAATTTTTCTAAATCCTCTACTTTTTGTACATTCAAAGCTAAACCTTCTAATTTTTCTTTGTTTATAAATCCTGTCATTGATTTGCCCGGTCCAATTTCTATAAATGTATCTACATTTTCATTTTTAAATATGTTTAAAGCTTTATCAAATCTTACAGGACTTATAATATGTTTAGATAATATTTCTGCAAAATTATCTCCTGCTTTATATATGTTTCCATCTAAGTTTTTTATTACATTTACGCCATTTCCTGTTTTGAACTCTACTTTTTGTAAATCTTTATAAAATTCTTTGCTTGCCTCTTCTAGTGCTTTTGTATGGAATGGTCCTGATGTTTTAAGTGGTATTACTCTTTTAGCACCGGCGTCTTTTAATTCTTGAGAAACACTTTCTATTGCCTTAGCTTCTCCTGATATTACTGTTTGCATACTGTAGTTATAATTTGCTGGTACTACAAATTCTCCATTTGCTTCATGTTTTGTGCAAATTTCTTCTATCTTACTAGAATCTAAACCAATAACAGCAGACATTGCATATTCTTTATTTGGTACTAAATTTTGCATATAAAAACTTCTTTGTTTTAGAAGTTTAAAACAATCTTCTAATTTTAAGAAACCTCCATATACTAATGCAACGTATTCGCCAAGGCTTAATCCTGCTGCAAATTCTGCTTTAATGTTCAATTTATCTATAACTGCTAGTATTGCGAGTGAGGTTGTGGCAATTGCAAGTTGAGCATTTTTTGTTTCTTTTAACTCATCTTCGTTTCCATCAAAACATAATTCTTTAACTGGTATTTCTGTTACTTTATTTGCTAAATCATATACTTCTCTTGCCTCTTTAAATTTATCGTAAAAATCTTTTCCCATTCCTGAAAATTGGCTTCCTTGACCAGGAAATAAAAATGCTGTTTTCATTTGGTTCATCCTTTCAATTAATTTTATAATTACTTATTTATAAAAGCTCCTGCACATTGCAATTCACGGTTCTTATTATTTTTACAAAAAATCTAACTGTGAATTGTAACTTTTGAACATTTATTAGAACTATAATTCTAGTAAAATGCATCCTGTATTTAGGCCTCCACCATAGCCACACATTAACAAATACTCACCTTCTTGTAAATCTATTTCTGTTAAAGCTATTGGTATACTTGCACAAAATGTATTTCCTACACTTTCTATATCTGAAAATAATCTATTATCACTTATTTTTAGTTTTTTCGCTATTGAACTCATTATTCTAGTATTTGATTGGTGTAAAACTATATGGTCTATCTTTTCAATATCTAAATTTGCCAAGTGCAATGTTTCATTAATTATTTTTGGAACTTCCGCAACTGCATATTTATATATTTTTGTTCCATCCATAGCTAGTTTTTTTCCAATTTCATAAGTTAAACACTCTGCATTTTGCCCTTGGCTTTTAAATTTAGAATAATATTTTTTGGATTTTTCACTTTTTGTAATAATGGTAGCCCCTGCTCCATCCCCAAAAAGAATAGCTGTAGACATATCGTTTGTATCTACTACTGATGATAATTTTTCTACACCTATAACTAAAGCTGTGTTGATTTTTCCAATTTCTATATAATTCTGTGCTATATCAAATGCATTTACAAATCCATTGCAACCTGCCAAAATATCTAAACACATACAATCTTTTATATTTAAATAAGATTGTACTAAGTATGAAATTCCTGGCATCATTTTGTTTGAAGATGTTGTTGCCACAATTATTAAGTCTATATCATTGCAATTTATATTTCCATTTTTTATAGCCTCTAGGCTTGCTTTATATGCCATTTCTTCCAATGTATCTTCAGCATTTCCATACCATCTGCTTTTAATTCCACAAACTTTGCATATGTATTCTTCTGTTACATTAAACTTTTTGCTTAAATCTGCAGATGTTACTTCTTTCTTTGGCAAATACTTTCCTCTACCTATAATTTTTATTCCACTCATATATGCTCCGTTATACTTTCAATTATTTTTAGTATAATTTCTTTTCTATCAAAATTTTTATTATATTCTTTTTTCAATGATGTTGCAATTTTTATTGTTTCATCATCAAAACCCATTTCATTTACATTAAACCCTAAGCTTATGATTAAATAATTTATTTTTCCTGATATAGTATTTATTTCTGTAAGAATACCGCATATTTTTTTATCATTTAATAATAAATCATTTGGGTACTTTAAGCTTAAATCAATATCATATAAATCTTTTATTACATTTTTAACACTTTGTGCTACATCAACTGTTATATTATTTAAACTAGATAAATCACATTTAGGTTTAAATAACATACTCATTGCAATATTATCACCGCTACCTGTATACCAACTTCTGCCATGTGTTCCTATTCCTGCAGTTTGTTTATTAGCAATAATTACTGTTCCGCTTTCTAATTTATCTTGATTTTCCTTAATATATAAATGCGTTGATGGCAATTCATCATAGTATTTAATTTTGTTTATTTCATCCATATTTTTCACATATATATTTTATAAAAAAGAAAAAAATCATGCAAGTATATGACCGGGTAGTATAAAAGAAAAAAAATCAACCATATTAGGTTGATTTTTTAATCACTTCCAAACAATTCGTCAAATTTTGCTTCTAATTCTTTTTGAATATCTATTTCATCATCTGATGTATCTTGCATTTGTTTTGTATCTTCATCTTCAAATCCCGGAAGAATGTTAGTTGGCTGATTTTCAACACTTGAACCATTATTCAAAGGCTGATTATTTGGTACTGATGCAAAACTTGGTCCTGCATTTGGAATTACATCCGCATTAAACCCGTTATTTGAAACTGCTGATGTGCCTTGCAATCCTTGAATTCCAGAATTTTGCTGAACATCACTTACTGGCTCTACTGGTTTAGCATCTTCAAACAGGTCATCCAAAGATTCAATCTTAACATCTTTGTTTTGCTCATTTGTATTTTCATTACCTGTATAAGGATTATATGGATTGTATTTTCTCCAGTTTCCTCTTTCTTGACATTCATAATCATTATGGTCAATTCTATTTGCATTAAAATCTTTAAGCATTGGAGTTTTAAAATACCAAAGCTTTTTAGCTATTATTGGTTTTAATCCTTTTTCAAAGATAATACAATCATTATTGTCCATTCTTCTTAGCTCATCAGGTGTCATTAAAGCTCTTGCCATAATTTGATCTGATTCACTAAATCCTGTTCTTACATCTACATTATTTCTATTAACCGATTTGCTATTATGAGTAATTGTTTTCTCTCCCAATTCCTTTGAAAAATATTCAACTGTTGCATACGAGTTACTTCCCAAAAATACGTGAGTATCACAGTTACCTATAATTGTTTCATAAGACTTTTCATATATTGCTTTTAATTGATCTAAGTTCTGTAATATAACACTAAATGAAATTCCTCTACTTCTACTTGTTGATATCTTTTTATCGAAGTCTGGTACTTGACCTATGTTTGCAAACTCATCAAGTATAAAGAACGTTTGAATTGGTAATTTACCACCATTTTTATCTGCAAAATCATATAACTGTTGTATCATTTGTGAGAAGAATATTGTAAGTAAAAAGTCATATGCACTATGTGTATCTGATGATACAACATATAAAGCTGTTTTCTTAGTTGCTATGTCAACAAAATCTATTGTATTTGTTGAAGTTACATCTGCTATTTCCTTTGAGTCAAATTTACCAAGTTTTGATTGCAATGTACTTAAAATTGAGCTATATGTTTTTTCTGATGCTATTTCAACAGATTTGTAGTTCATTCTTGCTGGATGGTCATAAGGTAACTGGCTCATAAGTTCTGTAAGTAAGTTGCTTCCACCATTATTATTTGCAGCTCTAACTAGTTCTGCACAACTTGCTAAGTTTTGTTCTTCTGGTGGTCTTGTAGCAATAATATAATAAATAAGAGCTTTAAGCAAAATTTCAGCCATATTGTCCCAATATGGGTCTGTTGCCGTTCCTTCTGCCTTCTGTCCTTTTACTATTGTATTTGCTATAACGTCTACATCTATTTCATTTTGGATGTGTTGTAAAGGGTTGTAACTATCACTACTTGTTGGATTAACTAAATTTAATATTTTTATCTCATATCCATTTTTCTGTAAAAATCCAGCTGTTGTATCATATATTTCACCTTTAGGATCTGTAAATACATATGAACCTAACATTTGATGTGCATTTGGAATAGTGTAACTTGAAGATTTACCAGAACCAGAACCACCGACGATTAGTACGTTTATATTTCCTAATTTATTTAGTGGTAAATAATGATTTTGAGCTAAAAGTAAACCAGAGTTTCTACTTAAAACCCTATACTGCTCTCCTCCTTGGCACCAATCGCTTGATCCATGTTCTATATTTTGATATTTTGTCTTTTTTCTATTTTTAAACGCTCCTATACCCACTGCCAAAGCAACAATTAATGTATACCACAAAGTTGAGCTACCAAATGCTCCAATTGCCTCACTTGTGAATACTTTACCAATTGATGAGAATGATACTATATTTTCAACTAAAGCTTCGATAAAAAGAGCTATATCGAATAATCCATCAACATAGCTCTGGCTAATGCTTAAAGCAATAGGCGCAACTAAAAAGATTTCGCCTATTGCCCATAATACTAACGCAAATATTATATATTTTAAATTCTTTTTCATAAATTCACTAAACGAACTTCCCATAATCTACCTTCTCATTGGTTATGATTTTTTACTGTTTTTAACTATCAAATTATGATCTTTCTACTTCTCCAGTTTTGCTTCTTTCTGCCTTTCTAGCAATAGCACTAGCAGTTAATCTTTTTGCAGATAACTCTTCAATTTTTTCTCTAACATCCTTAGGGATAGTTAATGGATTAACATCATTCACTGTTATTTCTAATCCATTTAACTCTGTCATTTCTTCTGGGCTTTCTTTTACATCAGCCTTTCCTTGAACAGCACTACCAACTTTTTCTGTAGTTCTTTCAGGTACAAAATATAATGCTGAAGCTCTTACTGTTGGTCTCTCATTATTTGTTCCTTCCACTAAATAATCCTCCTTTATTTTATTTCAAAAGTGAAATAAGATTTGTATGGTTGTAATTTACATTTTCCTTTGACTTCATTTGTTTGACTATCTATGTATAATTTTGGCTTAACCTCTTCTGTTGTTTCGGGGTCGATAATTGTAAATGCTCTTTGTAAGTTTGGTGTATAATTAAAGTCTTTCATTTCCATTGGGGTTTCTGAATAAACAGTGTCAAATTTGACTGGAATAGGTCTTTTAGATATCTTTAATTTGTTATCTTTAAGTAATCCCATATTGACAACTACTTTTTCTTGCCCAAAAGATAATATTACTAAGTCTTCTCCTTCTGGCTCTGGATAATCAACATAAAAGGTTTTCTTTTTCATATTGCCATTCATTTCTTCAGAGTACACTAATCTTTCAACAGTATATTTTGGATACTGCTTTTGTAATTCCTTGGCCGTTCTGTTAATTCTATATATAACTGTATTTACCCCTTGTGGATCAGTTATACTAAAACTTTTACCTTGAAATTCATCAGTCATCTTAGCACCTCTTTTCTCTATTTCTCATTAGTTCAACAATTTTATTATACTACATTATGTATAATATGTCAACTAAAATTGTGAAACATGCATATTTCAAGTTTTTAAGATATTTTTTCATCAATTTCTTTTAATTCATTATAAAGTTCCAACTGCTTTTCTGTTAATTTTTTAGGAACTACTATTTTAGTAATAATATAAAAATTGCCTCTATTTCCTCTACCAAATTTATATCCTTTTCCTTTTATACTAAATCTTTCTCCACTTTCTGTTCCTTTTGGAACTACTAATGAAATTTCACCATCTATGGACTGCAAATTTAATTTTGTTCCTAATGCTGCTTGCCATGGAGATATTGAAATTTCGGTATAAATATCTGCCCCAACTAATTTAAACTCTTTTGTACCGGTGATTTTTACTTTAACTAGCAAATCCCCTCTATCACCATTATTTTTTCCAGGCTTTCCTTGACCAATAAATCTAATTTTATCTCCATCTTGAATACCTGCTGGAATATTTAAGTTAAATGTTTTTGTTTTACCGTCTACAGCTAATAATTTTAATTTTTTAGATGTTCCATTAAAAGCTTCTAACACATTTACTTCTACTTCTGTTTCAATATTTTCGCCATTTATAGGTTCTTTTGACCTTTTTGCTGTTTGAGCTCTTGGTATAGTCATTCCAAATAATATATCAATTATTTTTTCTTTAAAAGATTTTTTTACTTCTCTATCTTTATTTTGAAGTCTCTTTTTTCTTTCTGTGTATATAAACCAATTTCTATCATATCTTTTTCTTGACTTAGGGTCTGATAAAATTCTATATGCTTCATTTATTTCTTTGAATTTTTCTTCAAGTACGCTATCTCCTGCATGCATATCTGGATGATACTTTTTTGCTTGCTCCCTATATGCTAATTTTATTTCATCAATCGTCACTTTATTCGAATTTAGCCCAAGTACATTATAGTAATCCTTAAAACTCATTTAACATCCTCCACTCTGTTAAATATGCTCAAAACATATTTTATTTAAAGTAGCAAATGCCATTTTGTTTAATTTTGCATTGTACTTAATGCAGTTAAAATAAATGGCATTTTTATTATATCATATATATTTTCAAATTTCATTAGTTTCAAGGAAATTTTATAGAAAAAATATGGTATGTAAAAATTTACACACCATATTATACACTCTTTTACAGATCCCTTTATTTTACACAGAATTTTTTACAGACCTAGCCCCTAGAAAGTCGTAGCAAGTCGAACATAGAGGTAATAGTCAATATTATAGCCGTAGATGTTGCTGCTAATGAAGCTTACGTCATAGGCTCCTAATGTATTGTACTGTGAAGAAGACCAGTAGTAATCGCTAAGGCCATATGTACTTGAATAGTTGTCTCCTGTAATTTCAAATACTGCTCCGAATACAGACCATTCTGATTTTGATAACACAAACCATCCTCTAGTTACTTCATCTTCTATTAGCCCCCACATATCATTTGCATTTTGTGCTCCGTATTGGCTAGAATTCCAACTTGTTAACATTCTCTTAGTATTTACTCTTCCCGTTGGTTCTGCTCCAATGCCAGCAAAATCATTTGCTGTAGCATTTACATTATAGCTACTGTCTAGATTGTAAGGTGCATTATAATACCAGCAATGTGTACTTGCATCTATATCTTCTAATGCCATTACGTAAAATCTTTCGTTTCCACTTGTCCCTTCCATTGGTGCTATTACTTTTCCGGTTCCAAAGTGTTTATCTGTATATTCTCCTTTTATATAGTATTGTTTAAGATTCGTTTCTGATGGAATGGTATAAGCTCCATAGCCATTAGTTCCGCCATTCCCCGCTTTCTTCTTTTCCAGCTAAATCGGCAAATATTACTCCATCTACTGATATTTCTCCACTGCTATCTAAGTCTGCGTAATATACATCTTGTAAATTTAATTCTATGTTTTCGTCAATTCTTGTTCCTACTATTCTTTCTCCTCTTGCATAGGCTACTTTTCCATAGGCTATATCTTCTGCATATGCTGTTGCATCTGATGTATCAAGTATTTCTAGTGTTCCTGTTATTCCTCCTATGGTTATTCCTTTTTTTATATAGCTTGCAACTAAGCTTGATCCTACATTTGCGGTTGTGGCTAAATAGTCTTCTTGGCTTGCTAGTTGGTTATTTTGCTTATTACTACTTATTATATTGGTAATAATTACCATAGCTAATGTAACTGCTACTAATATAATTGCTATACCTCCTAGTAACTTTTGCCTTTTACTTAGTTTTTTCATAAACTTTTCGTCTACCTCCCAGTTTTTTAAGTACAAAAAAACTATGCCTAACTAGACACTTTGCATATGTCTAAAAAGCATAGTTTTCATCCTATGTTCACATAAACTTATTCTATTAAATCTTACGATATATATATATATATATATACAGCCTCAAGGCTTTCAGCGATTCTTGTCATCAGTCTGCACTCCTAAAATTTTTCTTAATTATATATTTTTTATTTTCTTTTTGCAATTAAATTTTAGCTGTTTGGGAAAGGTTCCACAAAATAGCTACTTTTAAAATTGTTTAATTAATTCTAATTATTATTTATTAGCAAATAATTCCTCGTTTTTATGCTTTCTTCAATAATAACTTTTCCTTTATCTATATTTATTTTTAAAGTATCATCTATGTTTTTTATAACAGCTTTATCTAAGCTTTCAAATGCTATACTTCTTAAGTTTTCTACGCCTTCATACTTTCTAGTCTCATCAGTTTTGTCAGCAACAAATAATATTTTTTGAAGCAAAGTCATATTTTCTTTTCCTGTTGTATGACAAGCTATTGCTGTGCACATTTCATCATCAAAATCATATTTTTTCTTCGCTAAATCTGCTGCTATTTTTCCGTGCAATATTTGCGGTATAGCTTTTTCTGTTTCTGTGATTTTTATTTTATTTTTCTTAACATAATCAAGCATTTCTTCATCTGTCATTTCTTTTGCCATGTCATGTACTAATCCTACTAATTTTGCTCTTTTTACATCTCCGCCATATTGTATACCAAGTTTTTCACACATTTCCATTACTCCAATGCTGTGTGCATATCTTTTTTCTGTTAATTTTTCTTTAATTTCTTCTTTTAATAATTCAAGATCTTCTACCATACTTTCTCCTTTTATTCCAATGCTAGTTTAACTAATTGATCTAAAAGCTCCGAATATTCCAATCCTTCATGTTCCCACAATTTAGGATACATACTGATAGATGTAAATCCCGGCATTGTATTTATTTCATTCAAATATATTTTGTTTGTTTCTTTTTCTACGAAGAAATCTACTCTAGCGAGTCCACTTCCATCAACGGCTTTAAATGCCTTAACAGCGAGTCTTTTTATTTCTTCTATTGTTTCTTCTGGTATAGATGCTGGTATTACTGTTTTTGACTCACTATTATTGTATTTTGCATCATAGGTATAAAAATCTTCTGCAGATAATATTTCTCCCACAGTGGATGCTAGCACTTTATCATTTCCTAACACAGCACATTCTACTTCTTTGCCTACAATTGTTTCTTCTATTAAAACTTTTTTATCATATTGGCTTGCAGTTTGCAACGCTTTAATAAGTTCTGCACCATTATTTGCTTTTGTTACGCCAACTGATGAACCTGAATTTGATGGCTTTACAAACACTGGAAATCCTAGCTTTTTCTCAACTACATCTATTATTTCATCATTTTGAAGTTCTATCTCTTCTAAATCATCATCTACATATGTATTTTCATTTTTTATATATACAAACTTAGCTTGAGTTATTTTGGCATTTTTAAGTATATATTTTGTATATACTTTATCCATACACACGCTTGATGCAAGAACTTTACAACCAACATAAGGTATTCCTAAAATTTCTAACATTCCTTGTATTGTTCCATCTTCTCCATAAAGACCATGTAATACTGGAAAAACAACGTCTACTTTTTGTAATTCTTCTACAATGTTTTTTATCCTCTTTCCACCTGATAACCATTCACCATTTTTAGCAATTTCTATTTTATGTATTTCATATTTTCCTATGTTTAAATTATCTATAACATTTTTTGCAGAAACAATAGAAACGTCATGTTCTGTTGACATTCCACCATAAATAACAGCTATTTTAATCATAAAACCTCCTCACAAAGTGCGGTTGCAATTTCAAAAAATTTCATTCCATTTGATGCTTTGAGTAAAATTGCATCATCTTTTGTTTCTAATTCTTTCAATTTACGAACAGCTTCTTCATTATCTTTACATTCTATAATTTGCTTAGCTTTAGCTTTTTCAGCAATATATTTTGCTTCTTTTCCAATTGTTATTAAAATATCTATGCTTTCGTCAACTTCTTCCCCAACTTTTTCGTGTAACTCTTTTGAATAATCTCCTAGCTCAAGCATATCCCCTAAAACTGCTATTTTTCTTTTATCTTTTATTTCTTTTAAATATGTAATTGCAGCCTTCATAGAGTCATAGTTTGCATTATATGTGTCATTTATAACAGTAGCTCCAGATTTACTAGTTAAAACTTCCATTCTTTTTTTAGTTAGTTCTAAGTTTGCAATTCCATTTATTATTTTTTCAGTTGGAACGTTTAAGTACTCTCCTACTGCAATTGCACAAAGACTATTTAGTATAAAATGCTCTCCACCTACTGGTACAGTAACCATTTTGTTATTTATGCTTTCATCTTTTTCACACACAACCTTAAATTCACTTTTATCTTCAAAAGATTTAATATCTGTTGCCATGTATTTGCTTTTATTTTTTATTCCATAAGTTATAATGTTATATTTTTCTTTGTTTTCATTTACCCATTTATGTAACAAATCATTGTCGTTATTTATAACTACAGTATTTCCTTGCAAGCCCTCTAATATTTCTAACTTAGCTTTTAAAATATTTTCTCTTGAACCCAAATTTCCTATATGTGCAGTTCCTATATTTGTTATAACAGCAACAGTTGGCTTAGCTATATTGGTTAACTTTCTTATTTCTCCCAAATGGTTCATTCCCATTTCAACAACCATTGCTTCTTCATTTGTTAACCCAAGTATTGTAAGAGGAAGTCCTATTTCATTGTTATAGTTTCCTTTTGTTTTTAAAGTATTATATTTTTGAGATACAACACTTGCAATTAAATCTTTTGTACTTGTTTTGCCTACACTTCCAGTAACTGCTACTACTGGTATATTGTATTGCATTCTCTTGTATGTTGCTATTTCTTGTAATGCCTTTAGAGTATCTTCTACTTTGATAATTGTTACTTTATTTTCTTTAATCGAATTATTTATTTTATCCGCTTCAGTATTAACTAATTTTGTATCGTTTTCTTTTTCTCTAACATCTTTACTAACAATGCATACTTTCGCTCCATTATCTATTGCAGATTGACAAAAATCGTTTCCATCAAATTTTTCTCCTTTTAGTGCAATATATACATCCCCTTCTTTGAGTTCTCTTGAATCTCTAACAAAGTGATTACAAGGTATTTTTTCATCTCCGCATAAAATTTTTCCATTTGTTATTTTTACTATATCTTTAACTTTCATTTTTGTCTCATTTCTTTTTAAGGTCTATATCTAGTTTAAAAAGAATTGTGCTTTTGGCTAGGCGAACAAGCAAGAAAACCGGAGGTGTGCTTTTAGGCACATTGAGGATTTTCGTTGCGTAGTTCAACGACGCCAAAACGCAATTATTTTTAAACTTTACATCCTTAAAATAATTTTACCAACTTAATAAATTATTATTAAATTTGCGTTAATTATATGACAATAAGATGAAATTTACAAGTAGGAACTTTTCACTACTCCGTCAATGTTCCCTCTGGTGTATTTATTATCATCAAAATATCTTCTTCTTCGCCTGTTTCAGCATTTATATACACTATAAAATCATTGTCCGCAGTATTTCCTTTAAATTCATAGCAAAGTACCTCAGTGCCCCATTCTGTTGGTATAACTGCTAATCCTGATGAACTAACATTCAAGTTTTGGTTAACTTTACTTCTAGCCTCTTCTAAAGTAATTTTTGCATCTGATAGTTCCCTAGTATCTCTATGGCAATTCAAATATCCTGTAGACTCAATTCCTAATACCTCACAATTATCTAATGCTATTTTTACTTTAACTAAATCTGGATACATAGTAATTCCATCTTGTTCATACGCATAGTTCACAGTTAATACGCCACCATTGTTCATGTAATATGTTGATTTCATATTTTTAAATTCTTTGCTTTCAAGGAATTCTTTGCCTTTTGCAACAGCATCTTCTGGTGAAATAGATTCATTTGCTATATCTCTGTTTGAATTCATAAATACTACATGTCCACCTTTTTTAGAAATGGCTATTGTAAATATTTCTTCTTCTCCTACTTTTGCTGTAAAACTATAGCATTCAATATTTCCATTTTGGCTTTGACCATTAGAAGTCATTTCTGTAATTCTATTATTTCCTATAAAATCTCTTGCTATTTCCATCGCTTTTGCTTCGTCTATCTCATCTCCTGTAAGTCCAACTCTTTCAGGATTTGTCATATGATTTGAAAAAGCTCCATCATAAATTAAACCAGCATATTCATGTAAATTTTCTACCATACTTCCAAAGCTACTTTGAGATAAATTACTTGCTTCTTGAGTTAAAGCTTCTCCTCCGGCTTTTTCTAATTCTCCCCATTTAATGTTACCGGAATATAAATCAATTTCTAGTTGATTTAAAGTATCTTTTAGTGAACCACAGTATTGATGCAAACTTGTTAAATTATCTAAATCTTCTTGACTTAAGTCTTCTCCTGCAATTGTTTTATTTGCCAATGTATAACTATAATCTGAAACTTGATTCAAAAATTTTTGTGCTTGCTCAAGTTCCTGTGTTCCTATTGGAAGTCTTGCTAAATAAGTTTCTGCTAAACCAGAATTTCTCCAAATATTTGTTAAAGTTTCTGCCCCATGTTTACTGCTATTTGTAATCGTTGATTTTGCTAGCAATACTTCTGTTTGATTAACATATTCAACCAATTGATAAAATGCGTTATTGTAACTGTTTTCTGCTAATCCCCTATACTCTAATTGCTTTTTAAAAATAACAACTCCAAGCACAGCTATAATTGCAACTAAAGTAACAACCAAAGTAAGCATCTTCCTATCTCTTAACCTATCTTTAAAATCATAAATTTTATCTTTAATTTTACTCATACAATACCTCACATATTGTTAAAATTCATAGCAATTTAAATTTATTATAAAATTGCAATATATATTTGGAGCTTTTAGCGACCTGAGGCATAGAAAACTTTTTTAATTTTAGGGAAGTATGTCTGCCGAAGTGAGCATGCGAGAGTTTTCACGAATAGTGAAACCTCGAAGCAAAAGCGGAAAAATATATAATGCAACCTGTATTAAAAAAATGTGACTATGAATTGTAACTTTTTATTGTATTTTTTCCAAAATTTTATAAAATATTCAATTGATTTATTTCATATATTGTGGTATAAAGATTTTATCAGTAAATAATTCACAAATCTTATTGAAATTCATTACAGTTTTGTTTTTGTAGAATTTACTTTACTGAACTGTCATAAAGATTTTATTGAAAGGTTCAAACATAATGAAGATTTTAATTTTTTATGCATCTTATGGTGGTGGTCATTTATCTGCTGCCAAATCTATAAAACAATATTTAGACGAAAATTATCCAAATGTTAAAACAAAAATGATTGATTGTGTAGAATATATAAATAAAGGATTAAATACACTTACAACTTTTGCATATAAAGAAATGGCAAAAAAAGCACCTTGGGCTTGGGGAGAAATTTATGATCATTCTCAAAAAGGTGCTATGTCACATATAAGTAGTGGTGCAAATAAATTTATGTCTATTAAATTAAACAAATTGTTTGAGGAATTTAAACCAGACGTTGTTATTTCCACACATCCTTTTGCAAGTCAAATGACTGCTTATTTAAAAGAAAAAGGTAAAACGAATTGTGTTTTAGCTAGTGTTATGACAGATTTTGCATCACATGACCAATGGCTAGTTGGTAGTAAATATATAGACCATATTTTTGTTTCTCATGAAGGTATGAAAAAAGATATAATTGCAAAAGGTATACCTGCTAGCAAAATACATGCAACTGGTATTCCTCTTTCAAACAGGTTCTTAGAGCATTTTAATAGAAAAGAAATTAAAGCTTCTTTTGATTTAGATTATAAGAAAAAGACTATTTTATTTTTTGGTGGTGGTGAATTTGGTTTAGGCAAAGAAAAAACACTAAAAATATTAAAAGCCTTTATAGATAATATTCGCGATGAATATCAAATAATTGCTATTTCTGGTAAAAATGAAAAAATGCAAATTAAATTTGAAGAACTAGTTGGAGAAAATTCAAATGTTCAAGTTTATGGCTATACAAATGAAGTGCCTGAATTAATGAGCATTTCTGATTTAGTTGTTACTAAGCCAGGTGGCTTAACAATAACAGAATCTTTAGCTTCTGGACTACCTATTGTGGTTATTAACCCAATACCTGGTCAGGAAGTAGAAAATGCAGAATTCTTAGAAAAAAAAGGTGTTGCTGTTTGGATAAGAAAAACAGAAGATCCTGATGAGGCTGTAAAAGAATTATTAGAAAATCCAGAACAAATAAAACATATGAAAATACGTTCTAAATTAATGGCAAAAAAGAATTCTACAAGGGATATTTGTAGAATTATAATGAATGACAAAACTTAAAATAAATACAGTTCAGTAAATTTTATTTAACTAAAAAAGTTTCAATATATGTTCCAGAACATATATTGAAACTTTTATATTAGATTATATATCTTCACTGAACTGTATTTATTTTAAGTTTATAATTCAACTCTTCCTTCAAGAGCTCTTCCTAAAGTAAATTCATCTGTATACTCAATATCTCCTCCAACTGGAATACCATGAGCAATCCTTGTAACTTTTATTCCCATTGGCTTAATAAGTTTTGCAATATACATTGAAGTTGCTTCTCCTTCAACTCTTGGGTTTGTTGCTAAAATTACTTCTTTTACTGTTCCATCCATAAGTCTAGCTAGCAATTCTTTAATTTTAATATCATCAGGTCCTATTCCATCCATTGGCGAAATAGACCCATGAAGCACATGGTAAAGCCCTTTAAACTCGTGAGTTTTTTCCATTGCTACTACATCTTTAACATCTTCAACAACACAAATTTTGCTTTGATCACGCTTAGGATCTGAACATATTGGACATGGGTCAGTATCTGAAATATTAAAACATTTAGAGCAAAATTTCAAATTCTTTTTGGCCTCTTGTATGCTTTGTATAAATTTATTTGTTTCTTCTTCACTTGAATTTAAAATATAAAATGCAAGCCTTACTGCTGATTTTTCTCCTATACTTGGTAACTTTTGAAATGCTTCTATTAATTTTTCTATTGATGGTGAATAATATGATGCCATACTATTTTAATCCTGGAATATTATATTTACCAAGCTCTTTTGCTTGAGCGTCATCAACTTTCTTAAGTGCATCATTAACACAAGTTAAAATTAAATCTTGTAGCATTTCAACATCATCAGGATCAACAACATCCTTTTGAATTTTTATTTCCATTAATTCTTTACTTCCATTTACTTTTGCATAAACAGCCCCTCCACCTGTTGTACTTTCAAATGTTTGACTAGCTAAATTTTCTTGAGATTTTTCCATTTCCTCTTGCATTTTTTTTGCTTGTTTCATGATTTGGTTCATATTTATACCACCAAATCCACCTGGGAATCCTCCTCTTGCCATTTTTAATTTCTCCTCATAAATAAATTTAGGTTTTAAGGATAGCCTATAACCATTTATTTTATTACTTAAATATCAATAGCATATTTATTGCTTTTAGTCAATATAATTTATATTTATCCCTAAGTCAAGTTTATTTTCAGAATTTACTTCTTTCTTATTTTCCTGCTTATCTAAAATTTTTATTCTCATATCTTTTCCACATTCCATTGATACCAATCTTTTAAGCTCGTTCATGTTTTCAGGTCTTTCTATTACAGCTCTACCAAAACTGTTTAACCCATTTGCGAACTGTATTCCAACTGTCATATCATCTAGCATTACTGCACTTGTATTATTTAAATTAGAAAATAGCATTGCTTTTCTTTCTTCTTTTAATTTATTTATTACATTTGGCCAAAAGTTTACATTATTGCCCGAATTCACCTTTGAATTTTGACCCAAAACGCCTACGGAATTGGCTTTTGTATTTGAACCCCTTTTTTCCGAAGGATTATCTGCACTTTCATTTGAATTTTTTACATGGTTATCCACATTTTGTACGGAATTTGTGGATTGCGCTCCTTCCGAATTATTTGCTACTTCATGAATCCTATTACTAAATGTTGCATTTTTATCTTTATTTATACTTTCTTTTGAAATTGTGATATTTCCTATAGCCAAGTTTTTTTCTAAAGAATCTACCCTTTCGGCTAAAGACATATTTTCTTTACTGCAAAGTCTCATTATTCCCACTTGAAATATAATATTTTTTTGAGATGACCATTTTATTTCATTTTCTAAATCAGATAATGCATATATTATTTGAAGCAACCTATCTTTGCTAACATTTTTAATTAAATCTTGCATTACTTTTTTGTCATCTTCTGAATAAATATTTGATACATTTCCTGTTGTTTTCAAAATCATGATGTCTCTTATATATTTAATAATTTCCCATAAGAAATTTGTTAAATCTTTGCCTTCTAGAATTATAATATTAGATATTTCTAGGCTTCTAGTTACATCATATTCTATAATAGCCTTAGTGATTCCTGAAATATATTCTAGTTTTGGTATTCCAACTAAATCTTTAACCTTTTGCTCTGTAATATTACTATCTTCTCCTTGAGAACATCTTTCGAGTATAGATAGTGCATCCCTCATAGCACCTTCTGAAAGTTCTGCTATAAGATTTAGTGCATCAAGTGAATACTGAATATTACATTCTTTACAAACCTTTTCTAAATTTTGAGTAATGTCTTGTTCTGAGATTTTTTTAAAGTCAAATCTTTGACATCTAGAAAGTATAGTGGCTGGTAGCTTTTGTGGCTCTGTTGTTGCTAATATAAACTTAACATGTTTTGGTGGCTCTTCTAGAGTTTTAAGCAAAGCATTAAAAGCTCCTGGTGAAAGCATATGAACTTCATCAATAATGTATACTCTGTATTTTGCAACTGTTGGTAAAAAGTTAACCTCATCACGAATTGCTCTAATATCGTCTACACTGTTGTTAGAAGCTGCGTCCATTTCAACTATGTCTGTAAGAGATCCATCTAATGCTGCTTTACATATACTACACTCATTACAAGGTTCTCCATTCTTAGGGTTTAGGCAGTTTACGGCTCTTGCCAAAACTTTCGCTGAAGAAGTCTTTCCGCATCCTCTACAACCCGTAAAAAGATACGCATGCCCAACTCTGTCTGCAATTACTTGATTTCGCAAAGTAGTAGTAATGTGATCTTGCCCCACTATATCTTTAAATGTAGTTGGTCTAAATCTTCTATATAAAGCTGTATATTCCATATTGTTATCCTTTCCGCCTAAGCTAAAAGGCTTTATAAAATATAAAGTTGCTAAAAGTAAGAAATCAATTTTTTATTGTTATTATGTGACATTACTTTAGCATTTTAAATAAAGGTACAAAAACCTTTCTTCATAGAGGATACCCCCACATAAAAGAATCTACTTATTGCTGCTACCTTCCGGTCCTGACAAGATTCATAGCCTTTTATTGAGAATATCCTCTATAAAGAAACATTCTCATACCCTTATGAATTATATATTATTCTTGAAATAATATCAAGTATCTAATAGCAAAATATTTTCAATTAATGACCGTCCTCAACTTAAAATTTACAATGCACACTATACTGTTTCTCTTTTAAACACAATGCTTGAACAGTCTTTTTCATCTAATTGTGCTGTACCTTCAGTTAAAATGTTCCCAACTGGTAGCTGTAAACTTACATTACCTCTATATGTTGCTATATTTGTATCTATAACCAAGTCAAACGATATATTACATATTAAATCTTCAAAAGTTACTCCCGTTTTTGTTAGCAAAGTACCATTATGTGCTATTTCCGCATCATCATTTGATATATATTCTCCAACAGCTGTATTTGCTACTCTAAAAAGTACATTTCCACCTTGACTTGAAATTTTTAAGGTTTTTGTATTGCTTCCTTCTGCACCTTCGTAGGTAAGTGATCTGTTTATTAAATATGAATCATCAAACGCAAAAAGACTACCTTCCGTACTACTTGGCATATATACTCTAGTATTTCCTACTTTAGGCGTTGTAAATGAAAAGTTTTCTATACTTACACTTTCTATAAATGCATTTTTATCATAATCATTGTTTTTCTCTATGTGTAGGTAAATATCATTATATTGCATGATATCTAAATTCCATTTATAATTATTTGGATTTTCGCTTTTTGTAACTCCTTCTGCACTACTTATTACTATAATTTCAGATAAGTTAAAAGGCATATTTGTTTCACCTTCTTGGCTATATTTAAGCATTATAGTTATTGCTATTACAAATGTAATAATAATAAATGCTAATGTAATGGCTAATTTAAGTTTTTCTTTCTTATCTTTTTCCATTGTATAAATTCATCCTTTCGCTTTTTATAAGGCCTCTTTGCTTTCTTTATTATAACAATATATGCCTTATTTGTGAGCATAATTTTTACATCCTTTATATAGTTTGGCGAAGAGAGTGGGATTCGAACCCACGAGCCATTTAATAATGACCTGCTGCTTTCGAGGCAGTTCCGTTATGACCACTTCGGTATCTCTTCATATTATGTAAAAGGCAATCTAAGCTTTTTTATTGCCTTTATTTTTGCGAAGTTCTTTAAAAAATCTTTTTAATATTTCTTCGCATTCTTTTTGACAAACACCATATTCTACGTCAACATTGTGATTAAATTTGTAATCTTTTAATAAATTTAATACAGAACCACAGCTACCCGTTTTTTCGTCCATAGTACCAACATATAACTTACGAATTCTCGATTGTATTAATGCTCCTGCACACATACTGCATGGTTCTAATGTTACATACATATCACAATCACATAATCTCCAAGAATGTAACTTTTTGCATGCTTTTTGAATTGCAATTATTTCTGCATGTTTTGTTGAATCTTGCTTTTGTTCCTTCATATTATGTCCTCTAGCAATAACCTTATTATCTTTTACGATTACTACTCCTACTGGTATTTCTAATTCATTATATGCCTTTTCTGCCTCTTTTAACGCTAATTTCATAAAATTTTCTTTATTCACTATATCAATCCCTTCTAAATTAGACACATCTTCTTTTTTCTTAGGCACATTTATTTATTAAAGACATAAATTATAATATCATATAATTAATTTAGTTGCAAGTTTATAAATTTGTATAGAAATGCATAAAACAAAAATTTATGTGCTCAAATTTTACATAGTTTTCACACATAAACTTTTCCAAATATTTTTAAGGTTTTTACCTTATTCTCCGATCTCCTTGAATAAATTTACTAAGTAAAGCTTTCCAAATTATTACCAACAAAAAATGCTCATACCGTCCAAATTAAAGCATATTAATAATATGCCTTTTTTAAACATGTAGAGCAATATCCGCAAAATCATATGCGAAATTATCTAAAAGAGTAAAATTTTCTGAACTCATAACAATAGTTTCTAATAGCTCATTAATTCTTTTTTCACTACTTGTTATGTTTTCTGCAGTGCGAATTTGAGTTTTAGAGTTTACATTTTCCTCAATTTCGATACCAAATTTTTCTCCTTTGATTTTGTAAATTTTAACCTCATCTCTTTTGTTTTCCTTTGCAACACTTAAAGTTGCGAATAAAGTTTTCTCCATTGTTAAATCTCCTTTTATTAATTTTAAAAAAAGTTATACAAAGCATATAGATAGTTAACTATAAACCACTCGTTCATCATATACTCTTCTTGCAACTGATATTATAAAGAACTTAAGTGTAGGTTTTTCATCTTCAAAAAATTTAAAGTATTCATAAATAATATCAGATGGAGTATTGGAATACATTAAATCAATTAGTTTGTTTAACGACCATAATACATTTTCTGGTTTTGTATCAAATTTCCTTGCAATAGGTTCATATACATTTCTATTAAAGTTTTTTATAGAAGTGGGACTTTTAACAACCAAATAGATAGCTTCTATCAAATACTGGTACGATACTGAAGAGCGATTAAATCTAAAGTGATTTAACTCAACAATAATGGCATCAATAATTTTTACATCCTCTATATGCATTCCTATTATGTTCCTTATTAGTATCACTTTTGTTTAATTCCAAAAGCTTCCTAATAATTCCTTTTTTTTCTAAAAACTTAGAAAATATATGCTTTTGGTGGTAGAAGTTTTATGTATGCAGTTTGCATGTTTACTATCACATTTAGGATATGTCTTAAATGTGTAGTAATAAAAAATAGGAGAGAGTACAAACAGTCCGTAACAACCCATGAGATTTGAAAGGATGACGAAAGTATGCACAGTTTTAAGAAACGGCTTGTGGCTATTCTTCTGACCTTGGCTATGGCAATCAGCTTCAGTGCTACGGCATTTGCCGCTGAACCCACCAAGGTTGATACCTTTGATCCGGCTCCGATTTCTTCGGAGGAAGTCAGCACTCGGGCCAGTTTGGGTGATGTTATTGCTGCTGGCGCTACCACTATCTATGGTGGTAGCGGCTCCTTAAGCGTTTATCTTTCAAGCGGTAATTTTTGGGCAGATATCGTTGCCCAAATTGGTTATACTGACCAAGGCGGAATAGTCACTTGTGGAGTAAGAACTCCCGACGGAGATGTCTTGGATCTTGGTAATATTTCCGGTACAGGTAGTAGAACAAATTCTTATGAATTGTTTTATGCACCTGCCGGCACATATACCTTCTACTTCTCATCCGCAATCACTACTCCGTACGAAGTTGCAGCATTCATTTACGATTAAATCGCTTCTCTCCTATTTCAGGTTGTCCAAACAGGATAACCTGTTTTTCTTTTTTACATAATAATACTATCAACACCGTTTATCTCCAAGTCATAAATATATATAACCTTATTATCATCATTCTTGTCTTCTACACAAGCAAGTTTAGGTAAGAAGGTTGCTTTGTCCATCTCTATAAATATCTCATTATCTCCAACATTAATAGTATCTTCATCAATTTTTAAAATATTATTTTCATATATAAAAAAGGATTCTATTAGAGTTATTGTATTAACCTTTCTTATTTTTAACGGTATTTTTGAAAATAATTGTCCACCTTTATCAAAGTTCCCATATACTTTCAAGTATTCTTTTAAATCAACTTCTGTTTTCTTTTCATTTTCTGCATCTTCAACAAATCCATAAAAATTATTATAATCAATATAGGTAGTTTTTTGGTCCACTTTTTCGTCATTATACGCTATAATTACCGTCTTTGACACTCCATCCTTAAACCAACATTCTTCTTTTTCTTTTAATCCATTTTCATCATATGTAGTAATTACATAATGGTAATTATTCAAATTAGCATATTTCTGAACACCATTAACTATTATTAATAACGAAGCAAACTTATATATAACAGTAATCAGGTAAACAATTACCAAAGCTATGATTGCAAATTTTATAGTTTTGATTATGTTTTCTCTCTTTTCTTTTTTTTCAAAATTTAATGAAACTGCTTTATCTTCTACCACCTCATTATTAAGCAAATCATCAATTTTTACTGAAAATAATTGGCTTATGTTTTTTACATTATCAATGTCTGGTTTACTAGATCCTGTCTCCCACTTTGATACAGCTTGCCTTGTTAAATTTAGCCTATCAGCCAAGTCATCTTGTGACCACCCTTTTTGTTTTCTTAAACTTTCTAAGTTCTTTTCAAAACTCATTTGTTAATCCTCTCCTAAATCACCCCCTGCTTTGTATAACGAGAAAATTATAATAAACAGCCTTCTCCAATTCCATATACAAAAGTTTGCAATTACGCTACTGGATGATTTATACATATTTTTCTACATATTTTTCTACGTTAGTTGCGATATTTTGCTATTTATAACAACTCGTTTTTCTGCTATATTTCAAGCATGGATAAATATTATCACAATAAATTTAATTTCATCGTCGATATATCGTAATTTTATGAAATTTATTAATTTATTTCCAAAAAATACTATATTTTGAAGTTACATAATTATTTTATTGTTAACCTTGGTCGTGTTTAGTTTGTATTTTTATACATGAGTGTATATGTTGAGTCATTTATCTAATTTTACATAATTTAGTATTTTTAATCAAAAAAAAATAAAAAGTACAATTTATCTTGTACTTTTTTATCAAGAATTTATAATGGTGTTCCCGGGCAGAGTCGAACTGCCGATCTCTCGCTTAGGAGGCGATTGCTCTATCCAACTGAGCTACGGAAACATCTGACTATATTAGTATATCACACTTTCTTAATTATTTCCACACATTTTTAAACTATTTTATTTCTTTCCAACCATTTATATTTGCTCTCTTAATTGCACCAATTAAATTTGCACGAGAATGTTTATATTGTAATTCAAAACTTTTTAACAGTTCTGTTGCATATTCTCTTTTAGATACTCCGTCCATAGGGCAAACTTTTGGCATTATTTCTATATTATTCTTTTTAACAAAACTTCTTGTCATTTTTTCTGGAGTATATATTAAAGGTCTTATTAAAGTCATATCTGACCTGTCCATATAACTCATTGGAGCAAAAGTAGATAAATTTCCTGCATATATCAAATTTAATAAAAAAGTTTCTAATACATCATCTTCATTATGGCCTAGTGCTATTTTATTGCATTCATATTCTTTTGCAACTGAATTTAATATTCCTCTACGTAGATTTGCACATAATGAACAAGGATTTTTTTCTTTCCTAACATCAAAAACTATTGCTTTAATGTCACTCGGTGCAATAACTAATTCTACCCCTACATCTTTTGCAATGTTTTTGAGGATTTTAGTATCAAATCCATCAAATCCAGGATTTACAGTTATCGCAATCAATTCAAATTTTTTAGGATAGAATATTTGTAAATTTTTTAAAGCATACAGTAAAGTAACAGAATCTTTACCTCCAGAAAGAGCAACTGCTATTTTATCGCCCTCTTCTATCATATTATAGTCTTCAATTGCTTTTCTTAATTTGCTAAGTATTTTTTGCATTTTCATTTCCTTTTTAACTATTTATATTTACTATTTGCTTATTATACAACTTTTTAGATAATATTGCAAATTGAAGTTACGAAAATTTTCCGATACTTCTTGACACCAGTTATTCAATAAATTAAAAAGGTAATATTAAAAAAATTAACATTACCTTTAGTTTCACTTTATAATAATTATTCCATTTTTTCTAATTCTTCTGTTGTTATATTTAAAATTTTGCAAATTTCTTCTGTTGATAATTTCATTTTCTTTAAATTATTTAATATTGCTTTTCTTTCTTCTGCTTTTCCTTCTGTTCTTCCTTTTTCCAGTCCTTCTGCGCGACCTTCTGCTCGGCCTTCTGTTCTTCCATCTTCGTAACCAGCTTCATGTCCATCTTCATAGCCTTTACGTCTGATTGCTTTTTCATCTAATATAGCTTTTTCTCTCAAATCTGCCAATCTTCTCATTTTTTCATCTTCTGTCATTTTATGTACTGTTACTACTGCTTCTTCTATATCTTCATTTTCTTTCATAATTTCTTTGACCTCCTTAGTATTAGGGTCGTTTATGAACAATGCCCATTGTGCCTTTTTGTTTTGCTTATTTTTTTCATATTCAGCCCTTACTTTAGATAGTTCTATTATATCTATTTCAATTTTGTCTGTCAAGACGAGTTCTTTTGCATTTTCTTCTCTAAGTTTCCATTTTGTTTCCATTCTTTTAATTTCTTTTGTTAGGTTAAAATCGTAATCTAGTATCGCTACCATTACTACTCTTTTAGCCTTTTTATAGTCATCCCCTTTTTTTACTTCGTTATAATACAATTTTGAAAAATAAAACAATAACCTTTCCTGTATATTTGATCTATCCACTAATTGTATTTCTATATCTACCTTTTCTCTGTCATTTATATCTAATTCTAGGTCTAATATCCCAAGTTTATCTTCTGGTTTTTCTCTAAATAATTCTTTATCATCGTTTATTGTTATTTTTTTTACTTTTTCATCTAACATTGCTTCTGCAAATGCTTTTGTTATTTTCTCGTTTTTCTTGCTAAATAAGCTTTGAAAAACTATGTCTATCTTTGGTTTTAATAATTTTATACTTTCTTCTTTTTCTGGCATATAATAACCCTCCATTATAATTTTCTGTGAGAATTCGAGATTTAAATCTTATTTTTTACAAGAATTGTAAAACGATCTCAAATATAGGTTATACATTTAATAAACTTTTTTTATTGAAATTTTTAAGATTTAAATTTTGAATCAATTTAATTATATAAAAAATTTTATGATAAAATATTTTTAATTTAAAGCTTTAAATTATGTCCTCATTATATGTTAATTTCTGTTTCTTGTCAATTAATTTTATATAAATAATCATTATTTTTCGTCGACTTTTTTCGACATTTTTCTACATATTTTCTCTATATTACTTTTAATATAAAATAAAAATCTGCAATTATTATTTTTTAAATTAATAATTATTGACAGATGTTTATTAAAATTTATTAAGTATT
>CAMMFK010000004.1 GCA_946496115.1 uncultured Clostridium sp. | reverse complement strand
ACTCAAGAGCAAAATCCATATGCAAACAACATAGTTCAAGAGCAAAATCCATATGTAAACAACATGACTCAAGAACAAAACCCATATACAAACAACATGACTCAAGAGCAAAATTATTATGGAGTAGAAAATACTAGAGAAATCTCAATGATAAACAACCAGACAAATTCTGTTCCAAGTAATTTTGTTGCACAAAATAAAATAGTTGCTTTTGTTGGTACAAGTAAAAACGGTACATCTTTTATAGTAAATAATTTAGCAGAACTATTATCGCAAAAAGGTATAAAAACAGCAATCCTTGATTTAACAAAAAATAAAAATTCTTATTATATGTTTACAGATAATGACCAAAAATTAATGCAAATAGCAACTCAAAGTATTAAAAACCTAGAAAATGGGATAGCTCAGGGAGTAGAAGTAAACAAGAATTTGACTGTTTATACTGCATTACCAGATGAGTTTAGTGAAACAGAAAATGTGGAAACAATATTACAAACCTTAGATAATAATTATTCCGCGGTATTAATGGATTGTGACTTCAACACTAATATAAACTATTTTATAAAATCTACAGAAATATATCTTGTACAATCAATGGATGCACTTACAATACAACCTTTAACTCAATTTTTAAGTGAATTAAAACTAAAAAATATATTGGAAGAATCAAAACTAAGAGTTGTTATAAATAAAGAATTAAAACTAAAAATATTGAATGACAAAATGATACTGGGTGGTATGGCAAAATATAATGAACCATCTATGACGTTACAAAGAGATTTGTTTAATCCAGCAACAATTAAATATGTAACAATACCTTTTGAAATGCAAACATATGCTAGATACTTAGAAGCTATAGCACTCTGCCAAATATCTTTAAGTGGATATTCTGCAAACTTTATGACAAGTTTGGAAAATTTGGCCAATATGGTTTATCCTCTTATTTCAGGAGGAGCAGGATCAAATTATACTAATTATTCTCCAAATTATGCTAAAGCAGAAAAAAAAGGATTTTTTAAGAGCAAAAATAGAAAACAGCCACCAACACAATTTTCAGCAGGGGTAAATGGTACATTAGATAAAATGAGAGCAAACTATTAAGATAAAAGAGGTGATAATAAGTGATAATAACAGTTATAGCTATACTAGTTATTATTGTGTTAACATTAATCATATACAACTATTCAGTACACAAAAAAATAGAAACATATAGTAACTTAAATCAAAGGATAACTAGCTTAAATGTTTTACAAGAGTTTATGAAAACTTTAGGTGAAAGTTCAACTATACAAGAAAAGTTAGAGAATATAAATGATATATTAATAAGCAAATATTCTATAAAGTATTCAACTATAGTAGTTTTTAATGGCGCTGAATATGTTGTAAAAGCCTCTAATGTTGATAAAAAACACTGGGATGCACTTAAAAGTTTACAAAATGATCCAGTATTTGGAGATAGTATAAAAACAGCAACACCTAAGTATGTTACAGTAGACAACGAAAATGAAAAATTACCATATCAAAAAATGGAATTTGGTAGAGCAAAATGTGCAATGTTTTTTCCGTTATATGTAGATAATGTATACATTGGCTATTGGATAATAGAAGGTAGCCAACCACATGAATTTGATCATATTGATACAACCATATTAGAAGTTGTAAGAAATAACATAGTAACAATACTAAAAACAGTAGAAAATCAAGCAACAATAGAGAATATAGTAAGAGATGACTTGTATTCTGGTTTAAAATCTGCAGAATATTTATATGGAGAAGGTAAAAAAACTATAGATAAATACACTACATCTGCTATATGTTTGTTTAAAATAGTAAATCTTCCAGAAATAAACACACAAATAAGCAGAAAAACGGGAGACAATACGATTACAGAAGTAGCTCAGTTTGTAAAAAATAATTTAGCTAAAGAATATGTATTTGTAAGATATATGGGACCAAAATTTGCAATAGTATTTTCGGGAGCAGATAAAAATGGTGTATACAATTTTATGACAGAACTGAAAAATAAAATAGAAGCTTTAGACATTTTTGCTGCTCCAGATTACATACATAGTGATGAGGAAGATGTTATCGTAAGTCCAAAAATAAGGGTAGTAATATCTACATATTATAAAGGAACCTCTCTGGATGGAGCCTTTAAGAAATTAGAAGAATACATAGACTCATCTAATGAAAATACAATAAAAACTATTTAATTTATATTGATAAAATAGTTAGTTAAATAACAAATAATAGTAAAAATAAACCAAAGGAGGTTGGGGAAAATGGGTATGGACGAAACAATGAAGTTCGATGTTGAAAGAGAGCAAAATGAAAAAGTTAAAGAAATACTTAAAGAAGTATATAATGCTCTTAAAGAAAAAGGATATAACCCTATTAACCAAATAGTAGGATATATATTATCAGGAGATCCAACATATATAACTAGTCATAAAGGTGCTAGAAATCTTATAAGACAAATTGAAAGAGATGAATTACTAGAAAAGATGGTAAAAGAATATATAGGAGAATAATGAATAGAATATTAGGAATAGATTATGGAACGGTCAGAACAGGGTTGGCTATAACAGATGAATTAGGTATAACTGCCCAGGGATTAGGAACAATAACATCAAATGGAAACGATAAAATAATATTAAAAAGATTAGCTGAAATTGTAGAACAGTACAATATAGAAACTTTTGTTGTAGGAAATCCATTAAATATGGATGGTAGCAAAAGTCAAAGATCAATTGAAACAGATAATTTTATTCATAAACTAAAATCTAGATTTAATAAAATAAATATTGTATTAGTAGACGAAAGATTAACAACAGTAGAAGCTCATAAAACTATGAACTATTTAAATGTAAATAATAAAAAGAAAAAACAAATAGTAGATACAATTGCAGCAGTATATATTTTAGAAAGTTATATTAATAAAAAATAAAATTAAGGTAAGCTTTTTATGTACTAATTGACATAAAAAGCTTGATTTTTAGGCAAATATGGTGTAAAATAAATTATATGTTTATGAATAAATTTTAGTTAAGGGGGAAATAATAATGGCAACAGTATATTCAGCAGGTGATTTTAGAAATGGAACAACATTTGAAATGGAAGGAAATGTTTATAGAATAGTTGAATTTCAACACGTAAAACCAGGAAAGGGATCAGCATTTGTTAGAACAAAAATAAAAAATGTTATAACAGGAAGTGTTTTAGAAAAAACATTTAACCCATCAGAAAAATTCCAAGCAGCAGAAATTGAGAAGAAAGAGATGCAATATTTATATGAAGATGGTGGATTGTATTATTTTATGGATAACAATACGTACGAACAAATTCCACTTAATAAAGAACAATTGGGTGATAGTTTAAAATTCTTGAAAGAGAATATGAATGTAAAAGTATTATCATATAAAGGTAAGGTATTTTCAATAGAACCACCTATATTTGTAGAACTTGAAGTTACATATACAGAACCTGGATTTTCTGGAAACACAGCAACAACATCAGGTAAACCTGCAACACTTGAAAATGGATATGAATTAACAGTTCCTATGTTTGTTAATATCGGAGACATTATTAGAGTAGATACAAGAACTGGTGAATACATGGAAAGAATTTAAAATTTTTAAATCAATTTTATTATTTAACTTATAAAGTTGGTATTTGAAAGGAGATTTTATGATAGAACCTAAAAATGAGTTTGCAAAAATCTTATCAGATATAGAAAAGGCGATAAAAGACCCTAATGAACTAGAATTTGTAAAAGGCAAAATCCTAGAATTAAGTGTTATGTTTATGGATATTACAAATAGAGCATTAGAAAGTAATAGTCAGTATGAAATATTATCAAATAAAATAGATTCAATACAAAAATCTCTGAAAAGAATAGAAGAAGATATATATATTGATGAAGATGAAGAAGAGTATGATGAATATAATTCAGATAATCTAATTCAAGGCAATTATAACAATGAGGATGATTTTGAATTTGAAATACAATGCCCATATTGCAATTATGAATTTGTGGTTGGCCAAGACGCAGACTTAAAAGATGAAATAGAATGTCCAAAATGTCATAAAGAAATAGAACTTGATTGGGATGACTATTGCGACGGTGAGTGTGATCATTGTGCAAGTATATGCTATGATGAAGATTTAGAAAGTGTGTCGGAAGATACGAAAGAAGCTTCAAATTCTATTAGAGAAGATGAAAATGAGTACAATGCTGAAGATAGTTCTAAATCAAAAAATAAGCAAAATAATAATTCAGAAAACCCAAATAAGCCAAGTAATCAAGAAAACACAACTGAAAACAACAATCAAGTAAATGAAAATGAAGACGATATGTAAAATAAAAGCATTTAACTATAAAAGCAGTTAAATGCTTTTACTTTTCATAAAACTAATATTAAAAAAATTCCAATGGATTTACTGCCTTACCATCTACTTTAATTGTTAAATGCAAATGACAGCCAGTAGTAGCACCATTTGTAGGATTGCCATTACTATCTTTATAAGGGTTGTTATTAATGCCATATACGTTTTTTGGACCGACATGTGCTATAAGCTGACCTTTCTCTACATAATCATTTCGATGTACAATATAATTGGGAGATAAATGGCAATAAGAAACAGAAATATTATCATATTTATCAAGTTCTAAAACAATGGTATAACCACCACCAGCACCCCAACTAGCAAAAGTAATAGTGCCACTTTCTACTGCATAAATATTTGTACCATTTGAAGCGGGAATATCTATGCCAGAATGATAGCTAGATGCACCGGAAGTAGGAGATTCACGCTTGCCAAAATAAGATGAAATATATGTATACCCAGGAAGAGGCCAAAAAAAGCCATCGCCACTTAAAAGCAATTCTTCATAATATTCATCTGAATAAGCAGAATTAGTAGAATAAAATATAGGTACAAAAAGAAAACAGATTACAAAAATAAAAATAATTAAAAAAATAAAACACTTATTAAAAGCTTTTAACATAAAAACTCCAATCTAAGTGCCCCATAAAACTAACTATTGTACTATAAGTAAAAAATAAGATTGTTTTTGAAAAATAAAAAATACCTTACACAAGATTTGCATAAAGTAATTTGGCAGGGGTAGAAGGATTTGAACCCTCACGCACGGTTTTGGAGACCGGAATGCTACCATTAACATCATACCCCTATGACTTGTAACAAATATAATAATAACACAAAAATTCAATTTAATCAAGTGGATTTGCAAAAGTAATTATACATTTTCATAAAAAATACACATTATAAAAAAATATTTACAAACCAATGTTCGTGTGATAGAATATAGTTATTGAGAGGAAAGTTTGAGGAAAATCAATGATAGATTTAAAAAAAGACGTAAAATACGTAAAGGGAGTAGGTCCAAATAAAGCAAAATTGCTAAACAAACTAAACATATTTACATTAAAAGACTTAATTACATATTATCCAAGAGATTATGAAGATAGAAGTATTATAACAAGCCTAAGAGATGTAAAAGATGGTGAAAAATATACAATAGAAGCGGTAGCATTAACAGAAGTAAATGTTAGATACATAAATAGAAATAGAAGTTTTGAAAAATTGCTTATAAAAGATGATACAGATAGTGCTATTGTTACTTGGTTTAATCAACCATATGTAAAAGACAACATAAAAAAAGGACAAAAATATAGATTTTACGCTAAAGTATCCATAAAAAACGGTGTAATAGAATTAAATAGTCCAACATATGACAGCATAGAAAAAACTAAAAATACAGGTAAAATAATTCCATTATATCCACTAACAAACTCATTGTCTCAAAATAGTATTAGGCAAATAATAGAAAATGGAATAAAATTAGTAAATAATGAATTACCAGAAGTATTACCAGAATATTTAATAAAAGAATATAACTTAATGAATATTAACACAGCAACGAATGAAATACATTTTCCAAAAGATTTTCAAAATTTTAATAGAGCAAGAAAAAGACTAGTATTTGATGAACTTTTATCAATGCAGTTGGGATTACTTGCATTAAAATACGAAAATAATGAGCAAGTAAAAGGCATAAAATACGATAAAAATGTACAAATGTCAGATGTAATAAATAATTTACCATTTAAATTAACAAATGCCCAAGTAAGGGTATTAGAAGATATAAACAAAGACATGGAAAATGAAAAGCCAATGAATAGACTACTTCAAGGTGATGTTGGCTCCGGAAAAACAGTGGTATCAATGGTATCAGCATATAAAGCAGTAAAAAGTGGATATCAAGTAGCAGTTTTAGCACCAACCATGATTTTAGCAAAGCAACATGTCCAAAACTATAAAAAAACACTTGAACAATATGGTATAGTTTGTGAAGAACTAGTAGGAGGCATGACAGCTAAAAGAAAAAGAGAAGTGCTAGAAAAAGTAGAAAATGGAGAAGTAGATATTTTAATTGGAACACATGCATTATTGGAAGAAAATGTAGTATTTAAAAAATTAGGTTTAGTTGTAACAGATGAACAACACAGATTTGGTGTAAAACAAAGAGCAAAAATAGTAGCAAAAGGAGATAATCCAGACGTATTAGTAATGACAGCAACACCAATACCTAGAACATTAGCACTTATACTATATGGAGATTTGGACATATCAATAATAGACGAATTACCACCAAATAGAAAAAAAGTAGAAACATATGCAGTAAGCAAAAGATATGAAGAAAGAGTAAACAATTTCATAAAACAGCAAGTGCAAGAAGGAAGACAAGCATATATAGTTTGCCCATTGGTAGAAGAAGGGGAAGACGAAAGTACAGCCAATTTAAGAGCAGTAACAGAGCTTTATGAAAAATATAAAAATGAAATGTTTAAAGATTTTACAGTAGAATATTTACACGGAAAAATGAAATCAAAAGAAAAAGATGATATAATGACAAGATTTAAAAATGGGGAAATACAAATACTTATATCAACAACAGTAATAGAAGTTGGTGTAGACGTACCAAATGCAAGTGTAATGGTAATAGAAAATGCCGAAAGATTTGGACTAGCACAACTTCACCAATTAAGAGGAAGAGTAGGAAGAGGAGAATATGAATCATATTGTATACTAAAATATAATGGCGGAAGTGATATAACAAGACAAAGAATGGAAACAATGACAAAAACAGACAACGGATTTGTTATTGCAGAAAAAGACCTAGAGCTAAGAGGCTCAGGCGAATTCTTTGGAACAAAACAGCATGGACTTCCAGAATTTAAAATAGCCAACTTGTTTCAAGATATGGAAGAGTTAAAAGAAGTCCAAGCATTAGCAACTGAAATAATACAAAAAGACCCAAAACTGGAAAAAGAAGAAAACAAACCATTAAAGCTACTAGTAAGAGAAAACTTTACATCAAAAGAAGAAATTACAATATAATTTTAGTTTTGGAACGAGTCAATAGGGACACTCCTATTTGACACAATTAGTATAAATAAGATTTTTTGTCATAAAACAACAGAATTAGGCGTTCGTTCAGTTTTTACATTAAAGCCAGAAGTAAATATAATTAGTGGTGATGGAAAAGATAATGCATATATAATGGAAACAATGTAAAACCTCTTGCCTAATTAACATAAAAATGGTATAATATAGCCATTATGAAAGTTAAATTTTATACATTAGGTTGCAAAGTAAATACATACGAAACAGAAGCTATGGAACAGCAGTTTATGGCATATGGATATGATTTGAGCGAGAGTAATGCAGACATATATGTCATAAACACTTGTGCCGTAACTAATATTGCTGAGAGAAAATCAAGGCAGATGATAAGAAGAGCCAAGGAGCAAAATCCAAAGGCTCTAATTGTGGTATGTGGTTGTTATGCACAAACATCTAAAGAAGAAATAGAAAAAATGCTAGAAGTGGATATTGTAATTGGTGTAAACGAAAAGACTAATATTGTTAAAATTGTGGAAGACTATTTAAATAAAAACAATATTATTAGCACAAATATGGATGTTAAAAGTTCAAATAGCAATATAGTCCAAGTAAGTGACGTTATGCACCAAAATAACTACCTAGACTTTGGTACTACAACTTATACAGAGCTTAACAGGGCAGTAGTAAAAGTACAAGATGGCTGCGACAGATTTTGTTCATATTGCATTATTCCTTATGCTAGAGGAAAGGTAAGAAGCAGAAACCCTGAAAGTGTTTTAAAAGAAATAGTACAAATTGCACAGGATGGAATAAAAGAAGTTGTAATTACAGGTATACATTTAGCCTCTTTTGGAAAAGATTTTAGTGATGAAGATGCAAAAAAATACAGACAAACGTTTGGATATAGCCAAGATTTCAAGTCATTTGATCCAAAAGATGATTTGCATACAGGTGGATTTAGACTAATTGAATTGCTAGAACAAATAAATAAAGTAAAAGGCATAGAACGAATAAGATTGGGCTCACTTGAACCAAAACTTATTACTAGAGAATTTGTTACAAGACTAAGCAAATTAGAAAAAATTTGTCCTCATTTTCACTTATCACTTCAAAGTGGATGTAATAAAACTTTAAAAGATATGAATAGAAGATATACAACCGAAGAGTTTGAAAATTCGGCAAATTTGCTTAGAAAAGTGTACCCTGAGGTGGCTCTTACAACTGACATTATTGTAGGATTTCCAAACGAGACAGATGAAGATTTTGAAAAAACTTATGAGTTTCTTAAAAAAATAAGGTTCTATAAAATGCACATTTTTAAATATTCTCCAAAAAAAGGAACTGTTGCTATAAAAATGAAAAATCAAATTGATGGCAAAGTAAAAGAGGAGAGAAGCAAAAAACTTATAGAACTTTCGAACAAAAATCAAAATGAATATAATGAAAGTTATATTGGAAAAACAGTTAAAGTTTTATTTGAAGAATACAAGAATGTATACTTTAAAGGTCATACTGCAAATTACATTATGGTTAATGCAAAAGGTAACCTAACAGATGAAAGCAAAATTGTAAATAAAATATTAAATGTTGAGATTGTAGAAAACAATAATGAAGAATTGTATGGAAAAATAATTATTTGATAGTTTTCGCGAATAGCGAAAACTCGAAGTAAATGCGGAGAAATGTATATTGGAGCTTTAGCAAAGAAATTAAACTGTGAATTATAACAAAACAATTGACAAAATGTAATAAAATGCTAAAATATATGTGTTAAAAAGAGAAAATATAGTTATTTAAAAATAGTTATAATTTGTTAAGAAAAGCAAACTTAACATAATGCAAAATTAAGAAAGGACAAACTTAAAATGAAAGCAATAGATATTAGAAATAAATACTTAAAATTTTTTGAAAACCACGGACATAAGGTAATTCCAAGTAGTCCATTAATTCCAGAAAATGATCCATCAGTATTATTTACAACTGCTGGTATGCAACCATTAGTACCGTATCTTTTAGGAGAGAAACATCCAGAAGGTAAAAGGCTTACTGATTATCAAAAATGTTTGCGTACAAATGATATAGACGAAGTGGGAGATAACAGACATTTAACATATTTTGAAATGCTTGGCAATTGGTCATTGGGAGATTATTTTAAAGAAGAATCTATCCAAATGAGTTATGAATTTCTTACAAAGGAACTTGGTATTCCAGCCGAAAAAATATCTGTTACTTGCTTTGCAGGAGACGAAGATTGTCCAAAAGATGAGCTTACTGCATATTGTTGGGAAAAAGTAGGTATTCCAAAAGATAGAATATATTTTTATGGAAAAGATGATAACTGGTGGATTGCAGGTGAAGAAGGACCTTGTGGACCAGATACAGAAATGTTTTATGACACAGGTAAGCCAAAATGTTCAGAGAATTGTCAGCCATCTTGTGATTGTGGAAAATATGTGGAAATATGGAACAATGTTTTCATGGAATACTACAAAAAAGATGGAAAATATACAAAACTAGAGCAAAAAAATGTTGATACAGGTCTTGGACTTGAGAGAATGACAATGCTTTTACAAGGAAAACAAACACCATTTGATACTGAACTTTTTAGTCCAGTAATGGAAAAATTGAAAAGCTTAGCAAAAAATGATGATATAGCTAGCAGAAGAATTGTAGCAGAACACATGCGTGCAAGTATGATGATTATTTGTGATGGTGGAAGACCTTCAAACCTAGATAGAGGCTATATTTTAAGAAGATTAATTCGTAGAATGACAAGACATTTAAACAAATTACAAATTGATTTAAACGAATTACCAAGCTTGATTGAATTAAATGTAGAAACATTAAAGGAAATGTATCCAGAACTACAAGACCACAAACAAGAAATTAAAGATGTAATTGTAGCTGAAAAAGATAAGTTTATGAAAACTTTAAATAATGGTGAAAGAGAGTTTAATAAAGTTATAAATAGACTTAAAAATCAAGGAATAAATAAAATTGATGGCAAGACAATATTTAACTTATATGAAACATATGGATTTCCACCAGAAGTTACAAAAGATTTAGCAACAGAAAATGGATTTAAAGTTGATTTAAGTGAAGTGGATAAATTGTTTAAAGAGCATCAAGAAAAATCAAGAATGGGTAGTGACCAAAAGTTTAAAGGTGGCTTGGCAGAGCAAAATGAAAAAACAATAGCTTATCACACAGCAACACACCTTTTAAATGCAGCACTTAAAAAAGTTATTGGACCAAATTCACATCAAAGAGGCTCAAATATTACAACTGAAAGAATGAGATTTGATTTTAACTGTGATCACAAACTTACACTAGAAGAAAAGCAAGCTGCTGAAGACTTGGTAAATGAATGGATTAAAGCAGATTTACCTGTTACTGTAGAAACAATTAAAAAAGAAGACGCTTTAAAATCAGGAGCTGAATGTATGTTTATAGAAAAATATCCTGATGAAGTTACTGTTTATACAATAGGAAATGTTTCAAAAGAATTATGTGGGGGACCTCACGTAAAGCATACAGGCGAACTTGGACATTTTAAAATTGTTAAAGAAGAAGCTAGTTCACAGGGGGTTAGAAGAATTAAGGCTATACTTGAATGATATTAAAATAGAAAACAAATATTGTCAAATTAATAAAAAGACAAGGAGAATATAAAAATGGAAGATTGTGTATTTTGTAAAATAATTAAAGGTGAAATTCCTTCAAAAAAAGTTTATGAAGATGAAGAAGTCATAGCGTTTTATGATATAAATCCAATTGCAAAAGTTCATGTATTAATAATACCAAAAGTTCATATACAGAGTTTGCTAGACTTAAAAGAAAATCACAAAGAATTGTTATTTCATATATTTGAAATTATAAATAAAGTGGCAGAAATTGTTGGAATAGATAAAACTGGATTTAGAGTAACATCAAATGTAGGAGAAGATGGTGGCCAAGCTGTAAAACATTTACATTTCCATTTAATGGGTGGAGAAAAATTACCGACTAGATAATATTAATATCAGAAAACTTATGAAAAGACTAGATTAATTATAAAAAATATGTTATAATAGTAATGATTAGTCTAGTAAAGAAAGGATAAATTATGATAAATTCAAAATATAATAAAATATTAACAGTAATTTTAATAATTGTTGTAGTAGTTATATTTGCCCTATTAGGATTTTGGGGATATCAAACTTATAAAAAATATTTCTTAGAAAAAGATATTGATTCAGCATTAAATGAATTTAACGAAACTATAGTTAATAATACATCAAAAAGAAACGAGTTTACAGGTAGTGAGCCAATTAATTTTACTTCAGTAGACAATGGCGTTACTAACACAGGAAGTACTTCTGGAAGTGATGATGTAGTAACATATAAAGGATTTACAGTTGTAGGAAGAATGGAAATTCCAGCTATAGACTTAGATTTACCAGTATTAGAAAGATCTAATAAGCCTTCATTAGAAAAATCTATAGGTATACTAACAGGACCAGGATTAAATAAAGTTGGTAACACAATTATAGTAGGTCACAACTATAGAAATGGAACATTTTTCTCTAGAAATGATGAGCTTGAAAATGGTGATGAAATTTATATAACAGATAATTCTGGAACAAGAATAGAGTATACTATTTATAATAAATACACAACTTCTTCAGAAGATTCTGAGTATATTACAAGAGATACAGCTGGAAAGAGAGAAATATCACTTTCAACTTGTACTGATGACTCAAGATATAGATTGGTAATATGGGCTAGAGAAGTTGAATAATAATTTTATATTATTATTTTAAGTTTTATAATAGGTTATAAATTGTAAACTAAAAATTTTTTTAACAACAAAATTATGCAAATAGGTTGACAATATAAAAAAAATGGGGTAGAATATATATTGTTGTAATTGCAAATGGTGGATTTAGCGTAGTTGGTTAACGCGCCAGTTTGTGGCACTGGAGACCATGGGTTCGAATCCCATATTCCACCCCATTTATATAAATATTGGGCTGTAGCCAAGCGGTAAGGCATTAGACTTTGACTCTAACATGCGCTAGTTCGAATCTAGCCAGCCCAACCAAAAAAGTCATTTAAATTCTAAAAAAGAGTTTAAATGATTTATTTTTATATAATAAAAAAATTATTTTAAACTTAGAACATATGTAAATAAAAAACTTGCCAGTAGATATTTTAAATTTCTATTGGCAAGTTATGTTCTTGAAGATTAATAAATTATGAACTAGAAATAGTAACTAGTTATTAGCAGCAGCCTCTATTGTTTCCACCGCAGCAGCAACATATTAATATTAAGAATATTATTAAAAAGCAACAGTCATTATCTTTTCCGAAAAAACCACATCCACATTTATCTTGCATTTATACACATCCTCCTTTCTTTTTTACTACTTTATGAGTAGTTTTACATTATCAAAAAAGCTTTTTTGGATTGTAAAAAATACTAGCAACCACAATTGTTGTCATTTCCACATCCACATCCGCAGTTATTTCCACCGCAGTTGCAGCAAAGTAATAAGATTAATATTATGAACCATAACATATCTCCGTTACAACCTCTCATATTATACCTCCCTCATAAAGAATTTAACTTCTTTTGTATAATATATATTATTCTGTTCTATATAAATGTGTTACGGTAAAAAATAAAAAGACTAGAATATGATTTATATATTTTAAAAAAAATATAGTATATTTTTTTCTCTTATGATATAATACAGTCAAAAAGAAGAGAAAATTAAGTTCTAATATTATATGGAAATAATTAAAACTTAAGATAATAGAAAGGAATGAAGTATAAAATGGGAAAAATTGTTTTACTTGATGACTTAACAATAAATCAGATAGCTGCAGGAGAAGTTATAGAAAGACCTGCTTCAGTAGTTAAAGAACTTGTTGAAAATTCAATAGATGCAGGGGCTAAAAATATAACGGTTGAAATAAAAAATGGGGGCATATCATATATAAGAATTACAGACGATGGTAGTGGAATAATGCCAGATGATATGGAAATAGCGTTTGAAAGGCATGCTACAAGTAAAATTCGTAAGGCAGATGACTTGGATACAGTAAAATCAATGGGGTTTAGAGGAGAGGCTTTAGCAAGTATTGCAGCAATAGCAAATGTGGAATTAGTATCTAGAACAGAACAAAGTGAAATAGGATATAAAATAGAAATTCAAGGAGGAGATATAATTGATAAACATGAGGAAGGATGTCAAAAAGGAACAACTATTACAGTAAGACAACTATTCTTTAATACGCCTGTAAGGTACAAATTTTTAAAAAAAGATTTTACAGAATCTGGTTATATAGAAGATACTATAACGAGGATTGCACTAGCTAATCCAAATGTTGCTATTAAAATGATAAATACAGGAAAAATATCTATTCAAACTACAGGAAACGGAAAAATAGAAGATGTGATTTATGAAATATATGGTAAAGAAATAGCACAAAATTTGTTGCCAGTAGATTATGAATTTGAGGAAATGAAAGTAACAGGGGTCATTGGAAAACCATCAATAGCACGTTCAAATAGATCAAATCAATTGTTTTTTGTTAATAAAAGATTTATAAAAGATAAGACACTAACTAGTGCTGCAGAGCAGGCATTTAAAGGTTTAGTTACAATAGGAAAACATGGTTTTTTAGTTTTAAATATAAATATGGATCCTAAAAAAGTTGATGTAAATGTTCATCCTACAAAATTAGAAGTTAGATTTCAAGAAGAAGGAAAAGTTTTTAAAGCAATATATAATAGTATTAAACAAGCTTTATTAAAATATGATTTAGTTCCTTCTCCAGAAAAAGATTATAAAAGCGAAACTCCAAATGATATATTAAAGAACATTAATGTTAACAATGGATTGTTTTCTAACAAAATAGAAAGTAACAGTATTAACTCAATAGACAATAATTCATCAAACAATTTAGATGGAAATAAAATTGATGGAACAACTACAAACGAAATAATGGAAGAAAAGCATAATAATGTAAAAAAAGAACAGCCCCAATTTAGTGAATTTAAAAATACTATGAATGGTTTAGATAGTGAGACTAGAAAAAGATTTATTGACGAATTAACTCAAACAAAAACGCCTGAGGAAATAGGAATAAAGCTTGCTGATATGACAAAAGCTATTCTCAATAATGATGAAATTAGCAAAAGTACAGAAAATAAAATTGATGATGAAAAGGAAGAGAAAATTAGCCTTGAAAACAGTGATAATGAAGATCTGGAGGAAACAGCTAATAAAATAACCGATAATTTTTTGGAAGATAATAAACAACAATATAATGATGAAAACAATAAAGAAGAATCTTTTGAAGAAATGTACAAAAGACTATTTGGAAGAGATATTAATGAAGCTAAAAAAGAATATGAGGAAAAGCAAGCAGAAGAGGAAGCAAAATATCCAATTTCTCCTATAACTGGTGAAGAAATATCAATGTTTGAAAAAGAAGGAATAGATAATAATCCTCAATATAAATTCATAGGTATAGCCTTTAAAACATACATAATATTAACTATGGGGGAGGACTTGTATATATTAGATCAACATGCGGCACATGAGAGAATAATGTATGAAAAAGTAAAAGCTAATTATTATAGTGATGGGGAAAAAGACTGTCAACTAATGTTACTACCAGATATAATAAAACTAAGTACAAGAGAGATGGGAATATTTAAAGATAATAAAGAAATGTTCAATAAGGCAGGATTTGCAGTTGAAGAATTTGGCGATAATACAGTAAAATTAACTGGTGTTCCAGAATTTTGCTTAGATTTTGACACCCAAGAGCTATTTCTAGAAACTTTAGATGAAATTAATACAGTAGCACGAACGGCTAAGCAAGAGATTGAAGATAAATTTTTGGCAACAGTAGCTTGCAAAGCAGCAGTAAAGGCTCATATGGCACTTTCTAAAGAGGAGGTAGAAAGTTTAATGAATCAATTGCTTAGATTGCCTAATCCATTTACTTGTCCTCATGGAAGACCAACTGTAATCAAACTTTCTAAAAATGATATAGAAAAGAAATTTTCTAGAAGATAAAAAATTAGTAAAAAAATATGAAATAAAATGAAAAACGACAAAAGAAAGGATATTATAAATGGAAATAATAATAAATGTATTTATTGCAATATTAAATTTCGCTGCAATTTTAGTGATTTACAAATCTTTGAGCCATATAGAAATGAAGAATAGAATATTGTTGATAATAATTGGTGAAATGTTAATGTATATTATACTATTTATAATATATGGAATTAGTTCAACTGATATAGATGAAACAATAGTGAATAGTTCAAGACAAATTATGATATTTACATTTCTTCCAATTAATGTGATTGGTATAGAACTTCCTCTATTACTTACACTAAAAAAGTTTCAACAAAAGGATATAAAAGAAGAAATCTTAAAAAAAAGAATGCTATTTAGCTTAATTATTAGTATTATTATTCTTATAATTGAATTTTGCTATATAAAAGACTTGCAAAGAGGAATGAATGAACTTATTGACTTAAATAGTATTAATAGAACAAATTAAAAAGGGTAAGGGAATAAAAGTGAAAGAAAAAGTTATAGTTATAGGAGGACCAACTGCATCTGGAAAAACAAGATTAGGAATTGATCTAGCAAAAAAAATAAATGGAGAGATAATATCCTGCGATTCTATGCAAATATACAAAGATATGACAATAGGAACAGCAAAACCAACTGCCGATGAACGTAAAGAAGCAAAACATTATTTAATTGATTTTGTTTTACCAAGTCAAAGATATAGTGTGGCTGAATATAAAAAAGATGCGGAAAATATTATAAAAAAAATAATAAAAAATGGTAGAATGCCAATCATTGTGGGTGGAACAGGCTTATATTTGAATTCATTAATATATGGAATTGATTATCCTGAAATTGAAACAGATTTAAAATATAGAGAAAGTTTAGAAAGTAGAGTTCAACAAGAAGGTCTTGAAAAATTATATAATGAAGCTAAAATGATTGACAATAAAGCAGTGGAAAAAATTAGCCATAACGATAAAAAAAGAATACTTAGAATACTAGAAATATATCATTCTACAAGCAAAACTAAGACAGAATTAGAGGAAGAATCTAGAAAAAATGGTCCTAAGTATGATTATAAAATATTTATCCTTAACATGGATAGAGAAAAATTATACGACAGAATAAATAAAAGAGTAGATTTTATGATAAATAATGGCTTAATAGAAGAAGTAAATAATCTTCTGAAAAAATACAAAGACTTTCCAACTGCAATGCAAGGATTAGGCTACAAAGAAGTAGTAGAATATTTAGAGAAGAAAATTAATATAGAGGAAATGATTAATAAAATAAAGCAAGAAAGTCGTAGGTATGCAAAAAGACAAATTACATGGTTTAAAGCTTATAAAAATGCTGTTTGGTTAGATGCTGAAAATAAAAATAATGTTGAAATAATAATGAATAGCATAAAAAATACATAGAGTTTTAACAAATAAGATTACTATTTTTCTGGAGGAAATAAGTGAAAAGAATCACTAAAAAAGAAAAAAAACAAGAAGAAAACAATACCATAGAGCAAGAATTTAAGGAATATAAAAACATTACTTTTGATAATGAATTGTCTAAAGATAATTCTTTTATTGAGCAAGCCAAAAGTGAAAGTGGAAAAATAAAAATTAAAAATAAAAAAAAGTATAAAGAGAAGATTAAAAAAAGAGAAAGCATATACAACGATGATGAAGTACAAAAATCAAATGTAACGATAAAACGAAAAGTTAACAAAAAAAGAATAGGAATTATAATACTTTTAACAATTGGAATTTGTGTATATTTGACGATGGCTGTATATCATCTAATAAAAAATCCAACTGATTCTGTTATGGTAAATGAAGGAAGCATTTCCCAAGAAGAAACGGCCGATGGATATATTATTAGAGACGAAACAGTAATAAAAGGTGAGAACTATAAAAATGGAATGGTGGAAATTAAATCAGAAGGATCAAAAGTCGCTAGTGGAGATCCAGTTTTTAGATATTATTCGTCCGGAGAAGAAGATTTAAAAAATAAAATAGCTGAATTAGATATAAAAATTCAAGAAGCAATAGAAAAAAACAATGAAAATTTACCGTCATCTGATACAAGATTACTAGATACTCAAATAGAAGCGACATTGAATGAAGTAACTAATGCCAATAATATTCAAAAAATAAAGGAATATAAAAAAAGTATAGCTCAAAATATAACGAAAAAAGCTAAAATTGCAGGCGAATTAAGTCCAGCAGGTTCGTATTTAAAAAAGCTTATTGATGAAAGAAGCGGATATGAGAATGAGCTTAATTCAGGAGCTGAATATGTTAATGCTACAAGAAGCGGAGTGGTTTCGTATAGAATTGATGGACTTGAGGAAACTCTAACAACAGAAGATTTTTCAAAAATAAATAAAGAGTTTCTTCAAAATTTAAATTTGAAAACAGGACAAATAATATCAGAAAGTAGTGAAGAAGGAAAAATTGTTAATAATTTTGTTTGCTATATTGCTTGTACTTCGAAAACTAATGAAGCCAATTCAGCTAAAGTTGGAGATATAGTTAAATTAGCTCTACCTAGTTCAAAAGAAATAAGTGCAAAAATTGAATATATTACAAAAGAAGACAATAATGAAGTTACAATAATATTTAGTTTTACAGAGGGAATAGATGAATTATTAAGTTATAGAAAAGTATCTGTAGATATCATTTGGTGGGATGAAAGTGGTTTTAAAGTTCCAAATAGTTGCATCGTAGAAGAGGAGGAACTGAATTATGTGATAAGAACTAGAGCAGGTTATTTAGATAAAGTTCTAGTAAAGGTACAAAAAGCGACAGAAAATTACTCTATTGTTACCAACTATAGCACATCAGAAATAGAAGAATTAAACATTGAAGAAGATATTTCAACATCAATAATTCTCTATGATGAGTTACTTTTAAAACCAACAGAGGAGCAAATAAAAAATGCCACATAATATTACAAAAATATTACAAAAACATTAAATAATCATTACATATTACAAAAAGTATTGACTTTATCCAAAAAAAGTTAGATACTAGGTATAGTCGTAGACACGAAGGAGAAATTTAGGAGGTTGTTTATAAATGTCAAACGCAGTTTTAAATAAGTTTATGAATATTTTCGGTATGGGGGCAGAAGAAGCTGAAGAAGAAGAGTATGAAGATGTAAATGAAAGCTATGAAGAAGAGGAACTAGAAGAACCAAAAGGACTTTTTGGTAGAAAAAACAATAAAGTAGTAAATATGGCTCAACAAGTAAGAATGGTTATAATGCAACCAACTTCTTTTGAACAATCAGAAGATATTTGTGATTTATTAAAAGAGAAGAAATCTATAATTATTAATTTAGAATATGTAAATAAAGATGTAGCAAGAAGAATTATTGACGTAGTTAGTGGAGCGGCACATGCTTTAGACGGTCATATGCAAAAAATATCTAGTTCAATATTTTTAGTTGCACCATATAACTATGATATAACTTCAGAAACAAAAGAGGAAACCAAGAGCAAATTACCTGTATCTTGGCTTAAGAGTAATGCCAACAATTAATTCGGTTTGGGGGAAAGATATGATAACACCTTTAGATATAGAAAATAAAAGATTTTCAAAAAAAACTCTTAATGGATATGATCCAGAAGAGGTAGATGATTTCTTAGATGAATTAACTAAAGATTATTCAACAATTTATAAAAAAGTTAATGAGAATGACAAAGAGCTTGAAGATTTAAAGTTAAAAGTTGAACATTACAGTCAAATAGAATCTACTCTTCAAAATACTTTGCTTATGGCTCAATCGGCAGCTGATGAAGTAAAAAATGCAGCTCAAAAGCAAGCAGAACAAATTATTAGAGAAGCTGAAAATAAAGCAAAAGAGCGAACAGAAAATTTAGATATGCAAGTTGCTGAAAAAAGAAAAGAACTTGAAGATGTTAGTAAACAGTTTGATGTATATAAAGCAAAAATGGAGTCTTTACTTATTTCACAATTAGAGCTTCTTAAAGAAGTAAATAAAGATGATTAACATTTGAAAAATAAACTGCCTTAAGTAAAATAAATAAATTACAAATTTGTAATAAAAAATAGGGATATACTCATGAATTTGACGTATATCTCTTTATTTTACAGTAAAAATATGTTAAAATAAGTGTATTACATTGATGTTAAGGGAATATTACAATTTTATTAATTATATTGACAAGAAGGGATTTAAAGTTAAAATAGTATTATGAGAGTTATAACAGGAATAGCTAGGGGAACAAAATTAAAAACAATAGAAACAATGTTAACTCGTCCTACAATGGATAGAGTAAAAGAATCTTTGTTTAATATATTACAAGATAAAATAAAAGATAGCATTGTATTGGATTTATTTGCAGGAAGTGGAGCACTTGGAATTGAAGCACTTAGTAGAGGTGCCAAAAAAGCATATTTCTGTGATAAAAATTCTGAGGCAATAAAAGTTATTAAAGAAAACCTTAATAAAACGAAACTTTATGATAAATCTGTTATTTTTAATAGTGATTACTTATTAGCTATGAAAAAGATAAGAGAAAAACTTTCAATAATATTTTTGGATCCGCCATATAAACTTAACTTAGCTGTAAATGCAACTAAGGAGCTAATAAAACTTAATCTGATTACTAAAGATAGCTTAATAATAATAGAAACTGATGAAATTAAAAAAACTATAAATGAATTACAAAAGATCGAAAGAATTGAAATAATAGATACCAGAAAATATGGTAGGGCTTACCTTATTTTTATTAAAGAAAGAGGAAACAAATAATGGAGATATTTACTTTATTAGAGAATTTAGAAGAAAGCATAGAGAATTCTAAAAAAGTGCCTTTTACAAATAAAGTCATGATTGAACAAGATGAATTTTTAGATGTAATTAAAGAAATTAGACTTAAATTACCAGAAGATTTAAAACAGGCTAAATGGGTTAGAGAAGAAAGAGAAAGAATTTTAGAAGAGGCAAAAAAAGAAGCTGATGATGTTGTTAAAGAGGCAGAAAATAGAATAATATCTATGATTGATGAGCATGAGATTACAAAAAAGGCATATGAGCAAAAAAATCAGATAATGGAAGCTGCAAATGAAAATTCAAGGCAAATTACTCAAGGTGCAAAAGAGTATGCTGATAATATATTAGCAGACTTGGAAAAAAGATTAGAAAAAGTTTTAAAAGAAATATCTCAGGATAGAAAAGAGTTAAAATAGTATAAAAAAATTTTTGAATTAAAATTTTTCAGAAAGGAATTCAAAATGGAACAAAAAAATAGTCCTACAAAAATAATAATTGTTACTTTAGTAATAATTATTATTTTTGCTTGTATAATTTTGGGAATAACAATTGCAATAAGTTCTATTAATAAAGAATCAGATGAAATACTTAAAAATATAGTACAAAATAATATAGAAGATACTGAAGAAGAAAAGACTATAATAGATAATGAGAATATAACTATTATAGATGATGAATCAGCAGATTTTAGCAAAAGATATGGAAAAATAGAAATCATATGGATAGATGAAAATAACAATATAATAAAGGAACCTCTAAAACCAAATTTAAATGGATTAATTCCGGTAAAATTTGATTCCATAAGCTCTAAATTTGTAGAAGTTACAGATAAAGATACAGAGTGGTATAATTATGATTTAAATATGTGGGCAAATGCTATAAACAGCGATGGTAGTTATTTTGTGTGGATTCCAAGATTTGCATACAGGATTATATACTATTCTAATAATCAATACTCAAAAATTGTTGGCTATTGTGATAGTAGAGGTATTTTGAAAGTTAATGAGGATAATAGTCTTACTAGAATAAGTAGAAATAATACAGGGATTAGAGAAACAACTAATCACTACATTGTGGCACCTGCATTTTCTAAAGATACAGCAAGTGGATATAGAAATGGTGGTTGGGACTTTGACTTGCCAGGATTTTGGATTTCAAAATACGAAATGAGCCTGGAAGACAATGGTATTCATGTAGAAACTGTAAATAATGCAATTGGAAATGTTCAAGCTAACGATGCACTTAAAGCTGTAAGTAAGCCAGGAGTTAGTAGTTGGAGAAACATAAATATAAAAAATTGCTACCTAAATAGCTATAATTATGATAGAAATAAAGATAGTCATTTAATAAAAAATAGTGAGTGGGGAGCTGTTGCTTATTTGTCATATAGTAAATATGGCAGAAATGGAAAAAACATAACAACAAATAGTAACTCTAATTACATAACAGGAGGAAGCACATCAGAAGAAAGTATATATATTTCTAATGGGAATCAAAGTACAACAGGTAATTATACAGGAGTATATGATATGTCTGGAAATGCGTGGGAATTTGTTTCTGCATATATAGACAATGGATATTATGGTCTTGCTGAAAATGGTGGCGATTCGGAAAATGATATATATGGAAGTAGAAATTCAAAATATAAATCAATCTATCCACATGTAACGTATGATGATGGTGATGACTATGTAGAAGAATATTCTATGAATAATTTTGACTTGACATATAGATATAGAGGAGATGCTATTTTTGAAACATCAGATTCAGGTTATGGAAATGATGCATTTGAAAATAATACAGCTTACTTTTTACAAGGAGATATACCTTATTTAATAAGAGGCGGAGATTATAATAGTGGTAGCAATTCTGGGGTATTTAGCTATAATGGATATAGTGGAGCTGGCAATAGTAGTGAGAGTTTTAGGGTAGTATTGATCTAAATTATTTCAATTTTTTCAGTTGGGAACGGTCCTAAATCGAAAAAGTAAATTAGTAAAATAAAAATGCACAATATATGTTCTTGAACATTTCAAGTGAGCGCAGGCGACGTAGGAGCGGAGCGTAACGTGCGAGCTGGAGCGAGTTTAATCTCGCGACCCGCGTGGCGAAATGTGAGAGAATGTATATTGTGTATTTACATATTTTTATTATATTTTCGATTTAGGACCGTTCCCAACTAAAAAATTAATAATAAATCATGTAATCTATATCTGGAAAAGCACAATCTTTTGCTTCAATATCTTTTAAAAATTTTTCATCCAAGTCTTCATTATTAATTAAGCTATTATACATTTTATTAAATCTACCAATATGATCTTTTATTCTTTTTTTAGCATAATCAACCATTGTTCCATTTGTTATTATAAATAACCAGTCACTACTTTGGGCAAGGACTAGTTCTCTTGCACATTGATTAAGTATACGTCTTTTTCTCGATTTTTTAGGCTCATTTGGAAACATTTTTGCTAATTTGCACATTCTGTCTCCGGCAGTATGTAAATGCTTATGAACATAATCATTCGTTGGGTTAAGCCATACTTCTGAATAACCTTTTGCACCCCAACTAGAACGACAAGGTGTACATTCTTGAATTTCAGGATATTTATCTATATATTCACTAGGTGTAATTAATTTAAAATTACAATCATCATAATAGATTTTTTTGGCTAAAGTGTATAAGAAGTCTGGACCTTCATACCACCAATGTCCATAAAGTTCGGCATCATATGGGCAAACTATAATTGGAGGTTTATCCATATTGCTAGATAAATAATCTATTTGAGCATTTCTACAATCAAAAAAATGACCTGCGTTGTTATTTACAGAATCTTGTGCCCACTGTAAATCATAAACATCTTTATTTTCAGTTTTGCCAGTTATTCTATGATAACGTATACCTGTGGAAACTCTAACACCATTTGAGGCAATATATGGCTTTATATAATCATACGGAGCATCATAGCCAATGTCTCTGTAAAATTCTCTATAGTTAAAATCTCCAGGATAGCCATTTATAGATGACCATACTTGTCTGGATGACTCTAAATCACGTCCAAATGCAACTATGCCTTGGGTAGAAACAATTGGAGCATATGTGCCATAAATAGGAGTAGGGTCTGCATAAAGTATTCCATGAGTTTCTGTTAAAACATATTGAACTCCGAACTCTCTTAAATATTTATCTGCTTCAGGAACATAACCACATTCAGGAAGCCAAAAACCTTTAATTGGTTTATCAAAATATTTGTAATATGTTTGAACACCTATTGCTATTTGTGCTCTAACTATCTTTTCATTAACATATAAAATAGGAAAATAGCCATGTGTTGCACCACAGCCTATTATTTCAAGAACTTCTAAATCTTGAAACTTTTTAAAAGCACTTATTAAATTGCAATTATAAATATCTTTGAACACATGTAAATCATTTAAATATCTATCATAATAGTAATGTGATAATTTATTTATTCTAGGATTGTCCTTAGTTCTTATAATTTCTTTTTCAGCCAATTCAATGTGTTTTTTTAAATATTTTATATATCTTTCTTGAAGCATTTTATTATCTAACATATTTAAAAGAGGAGGAGTAAGAGACATTGTAAATCTAAAATCTACTCCTTCATCAACTAATTTTTGGAATCTTAAAATAAGTGGAATATATGTTTCTGATATTGCTTCATATAACCATTGTTCTTCTAAATAGTCTTCACTTTCTGGATGATGCACAAAAGGTAGGTGGGCGTGAAGAACAAAACTTACGTATCCTTTTATATTTTTCATATTGCGTTTAATTCCTCTCATAAAATATCTATAAGCTCCAATATAGATTTTGGAGCTTAAAAATAATTAGGCAATTAGAAAACTTAAAAAACATTTGAAGTCGGATTTTGTGATGATGGATTTTTGAAATCGAAACTTACATTTTCTTCATTAAGGTGAAGTGATTTATATAGTTCATACATATTTTTTAAGAATGGATTTATAACTTTTGTAGTGTATTTATTGGTATGTATATTTTTAAATTTAACTTCTCTAAATGCTTCAGAATCAAAAAATAACACATGGTCATTAGGTGATTCTATCATATTTGATGAGGTAACATATAAATAATTGTCTGGTAAGTTATAAATTTCGCCTTCTTTTGGTCTTCTACCAAGTTCTATTACATATTGACATTTTGTATCATTTACATGTATATACCAATTATTTGCAAAATCATTTATATCTATTTCAAAAGAATATTTATCAGTTAAATTATGAATTATCAAAACAGGTCTAGTTGTATTAAAGAAATCTTCACCATAATTTTCCTTTAAATTTTGGATGTCTTCGTCAGAAATTTCCCAATAAACAAATAGGGTATTTGGATTTTGTGCCAAAGCTTTTATAACAGTTTTGTTATATTTGTATGGCAAATCATAATATTCTAGTATAAAAGGTAAATCTTCTGCTTTCATAGATTTTGTAAAAGTTTTAGAAGAAAGTTTTGATATTTTGCTACTAATTATTCTTTTGGATAATTTAGCAATTTTTACAACTTTAGATGTTTTCTTAGTTCCAGTTGTTCTAGACTTGCGAGAAGTAGTTTTAGTAGTTGCAGACTTGCGAGTGGTGGTTTTAGTAGGTGTTGTACTTTTTGCTTTTACTGTTTTTGAACTTGCACCTTTTTTAGTAGCCTTTCCTTTAACCGTAGAAGGTCTAGTTTTACTTGATTTTTTGATAACTATTATATCTTTTTCTAATAATTCTTCTTTTGATTTGTTTGGCATTATTTTCCTCCTTAGTTAAAGTTATAATATACTCATAATATAATATAACAAAGCAAAATTTTTATCAATACAAAAATGAAAAAAATAAAAAAAATTTGTATTTTTTTATTTACTTTTGTAGAAAAGTTGTATACAATATGTTGTAGAAAATATGACAAATCTTAATGTAAAAAACTAAAGAAAATTATGAAAGGGGCATATGAAATATGAAAATTTTAATGCTGACATGGGAATATCCACCAAGAATAGTAGGAGGAATATCTAGAGTTGTTCATGATTTATCACATAGAATGATCAAAGACGGTCATGAAGTAACGGTTGTAACATATAAGGACGGAAATGCCCCCTATGTTGAAGATGATAAAGGTGTTAAAGTTTATAGAGTTGATAATTATATGATTAATCCAAATAATTTCATAGATTGGATTATGCAATTAAACTTCAATATGCTTTCAAAAGCAAATGAAATTATTGCAAAAGAAGGCAAATTTGATATTATTCATGCACATGATTGGCTTGTAACTTATGCAGCAAAAGCCTTAAAAGAATCTTACAATATTCCAGTAGTAGCAACAATACACGCAACCGAAAATGGCAGAAACAGTGGCATACATGATGAAACACAAAGATATATAAATGATACAGAATGGATGCTTACATATGAAGCAACAGAGGTAATAGTTAATAGCAATTATATGAAGGGGGAGCTTCAAAGAATATTTGGATTACCATTTGAAAAAATAAATGTAATACCCAATGGAATTAATTTAACAAACTTTTCTGGAGTAGAAAGAGATTATGATTTTAGAAGACAATTTGCAATGGATAATGAAAAAATTATTTTATATGTAGGTAGATTGGTTTATGAAAAAGGTATTCAAAATTTAATTGGAGCAATGCCTAAAATACTTAACAATTATCATGATGCTAAACTAGTTATTTGTGGAAAAGGTGGAATGATGGATGAACTAAAACAAGAAACTAGAAATTTAGGCATTGAAAATAAAGTATATTTTGCAGGATATTGTGATTCTAAAAAAGTCCAAAAAATGTATAAATGTGCAGACATAGCAGTATTTCCAAGCACATATGAACCATTTGGAATAGTAGCTTTAGAAGCAATGCTTGCAGGTGTTCCAACAGTTGTATCAGATGTAGGGGGACTAAATGAAATAGTTGAACATGGTGTTGATGGAATGAAGAGTTATGCAGGTAATTCAAACTCAATTGCTGATTCAGTTTTAACTCTATTATTTGATGCAAAACTTTGTAGTGCAGTATCAAAAAATGCTGTTAAAAAAGTCAAAGAAATGTACAGTTGGAATAAAATAGCACAAGATACACACTATGTTTATGAACAAGCTATTTGCCAAACAGAAGCACAAAAACAAGCAGAAAAATTGAAACAAGAAAAGGCAGAAAAAACAAAAAGATCTCAAAATCCGGCAAAGGAACTAACAAATCTTTTAACTTTCAGAAAAAGAAATGCATATGCATAATTTAATAAATTCGCAAAATATTCATAAAGAAAGCTTGGATACTTTAAGTGAAATTGTGAATAATTTGAAAGAAAGAAAGGCAAAATAAAAATGGAAGTTTATGATACAGCAAATAGGCTAGCAGAAGAATTAAAAAATTCAAAACAATATAAAGATTTAAAAGAGGCAAAGGAAAGACTTTTTGCAGACGCAAATAAAAGACAATTAATTATTGATTTTGAAGAATTAAAAAAAGAAGTTCAACTTATGGAAGTTCAAAAAATGCAAGATAAACCAGTAGATGAAGAAGCAAAAAAAGAAAAACTAGCAAAAATGTATAAAGTACTTATAGAGAATAAAGATATAAAAAAATACTTTGATTATGAAATTGCTTTTAATCAGTTAATGGTTGATGTAAATAAAATTATAGGAAACAGTATAAGAGATGTATTATAAAACAGAATCAATTTATGAAATGACAAATATTATAGTATTATCAAAAAATAATATAAAACTGTATTAGTAGAAAGGTTGATGAAATGAAAACGAATGAAAATGGTATAACTCTAGCATCTTTAGTAATTGCCGTAGTTATTTTAGCTATTTTAACTACGGTATTAGTAGATTTGTCTTTAAAAGATAATGCTACTGTAGATGTTATGAGAAGAGCACAAAATGTATATGTTAATCAAAAATCAGAAACCCAAACAAGAATTAATGAAATGACAAATGGGTGGGAAGATATTTTATATTGATAATAGACTATAAAAACAATATTATTTTTTAGGAGGTAAACAAATGAAAGCAAATGTAGCATGGAGTACTGATGAAAATGCTTTTTTAGCAGGCAAAAATAGTGCTAAAAAAGCAGTACTTGATTTAATTCAAACAAAAATCGCTTTTATATTTAGTTCAGTAAAGTATGATGCACAAAAACTAGTGGAAGGTGCAAAAGAAGAATTAGGAACAGCACCTATAATAGGATGTACATCAAACGGAGGAATTTTAGTTCCAGATGGATTTATAACATCTGAAAATGGTTTCGTAGGAATTATGGCAATAGGTGACCCAGATACAGCAGTTGGTGTAGCAGGCTTGCCTAAGATGTTAACAGCAAGAGAAACAGGTAGAAAAGTAGCAATGAAAGCTATGAACAATGTAGGAACAACATTTTCACCAGCTTATTTCTTTATGATTGCAAATCCAGGAGAAGAAGAAGAATATGCAAAAGGTATACAAGATGTAATTGGTGATGTACCAATGTTTGGCGGAAGCTGTGCAGATGATGACTTATCTGGTAAATGGAAAATATTTACTGGAGATAAAGTATTTTCAGAAGGCGTAGCAGTAGCATTTTTCTATACAAATAAGAAATTAGTAAACGAGTATACTGGAAAATATCATGAAACAGTTAATTCAGGAATAATTACAGAAATAGAAGGAAAAAGAACTTTAAAAGAAATAAATAACGTAGCAGCTATGAAACAATATGCGGAATGGACAGGCTTTAAAACTAGAAATTTAATGGGCGATAAAATTCTTACAGCTTCAATATTGAAGCCACTTGGAGTAAAAACGCCTACAGGAAATGTTACTTTAATTAGACATCCAATGGCTGGAAATAGTGATTATAGCATAAATGTTGGAAATGACTTAGCTGTCAATACTGCCGTAATTCAAATGCAAGCTAGTTTAGACGAACTAGTAAATGCACCAAGACTAGTATTAAGAAATTTAAAATCAAAATTAAGTTCAGAACCAGCAGGCTATTTATTAGTTCACTGTGGAGGAAGAAAAATAGCGATAGGTGACAGAATAGATGAGGTCGCAAAACTTGTTAAAGAAGAAGCCGGAGATGTACCATTTATTATGCCATTTACTTTTGGTGAATATGGTAGAGCAGAGCATGAAGCTAACAATATGGGAGGTTTAATGCTTTCAGAAACAGCTTTTTGTAAATAAATGTTACAGTTTATTAATTGCTATATAAAAACTAATATACATTCTTCCACACATATATTAGTTTTTAAAAAATAAATTAAAAAAGGAGAAAGAGTATGGAAATTGAAAAGTTTGTTTTAAATGAAACTTCATATTTTGGAGAAGGAGCTAGAAAAGTCCTTCCAGAAGAAATTAAAAAAAGAGGATTTAAAAAAGTATTAGTAGTAACTGATGAATCTTTATATAAAGCAGGTGTTAGTACAAAAATAACAGATTTATTAGAAGCAAATAAGATAAATTATGTATTATTTCACGATGTAAAACCAAATCCACCAATTAAAAATGTATTAGATGGTGTAGAAATGTGTAAAAGTGAAAAATGCGACTTAATAGTTGCAGTAGGTGGAGGTTCAAGCATAGATACAGCAAAGGGAATAAGTATAATAATTGCAAATCCAGATAGAGCAGATGTTGTATCATTAAATGGTGCTTCAAATACAAAAAATAAAGGATTACCAATTATAGCACTTCCAACAACAGCTGGAACAGCAGCAGAAGTTACAATAAATTATGTTATAACAGACCCAGAAAAAGAAATAAAAATGGTTTGTGTAGATGAACACGACATTCCAATTATAGCAATAGTTGATACTGAACTTATGGCATCAATGCCAAAATCAGTTGCTTCATCAACAGGAATGGATGCCCTAACACATGCAATTGAAGGATATATAACAAAATCAAGAAATATAATGTCTCAAATGTTTTCAATGAAAGCTATACAATTAATATATGATAACTTAGCAAAAGCAGTAAATGAAAAAGACCAAGATGCAATAAATAAAGTTGGCTTAGGACAATATATAGCAGGTATGGCATTCTCAAATGTTGGACTAGGAATAGTTCACTCAATGGCTCACCAATTAGGAGCTGTTTATGATACACCACATGGACTAGCAAATGCTATATTACTTCCAACAGTTATGGAATTCAATGGTGAAGTAAGCTATGAAGAATTTAGAAAAATATTAACAGAAGCTATGCATATAGATGCAACAGAATTTACAAAAGAAGAAGTTATAAAAACATTTTGTGAGTGCATTAGAAACTTATCAAATGATGTTGGAATTACACAAACAGTAAAAGATGTAGGCGCTAAGAAAGAAGATTTCGAAATGCTTGCAGATAAAGCAATGGTTGACCCATGTAAACCAGGCAATCCAAGAGATGTAACTAAAGAAGACTTTATAATGCTTTACAATAAAGCTTGGTAAATTTTACGATGGGGACGGACCAAAAAGTAAAATTTTGTGTCAATGGGGACGCTCCTTTTTGACAAAATTGACATAATTCAAAAAACGCTGTATAATATATATGTACGGCGTTTTTTACGCATATGAACTTTGAAAAATTAATAGTGGAGGTTTTATTATATGGCAAAAAAGAATGAAATGGGGTTCCGGAATGACCTAATTAAGGAGTATACTCCAGAACAGGTACAGGAACTGATCAGGCAAAAAACAATTCTTGACAATATGAACGCTAGGTCAGCATATGTTAGAATTATGTTTTTGCTTACTCAATTTTCGTTGTATGCCCAGCAATTTCGAGAATTTACAGAGGAGAGCTGGCTACAGTTTGTTGAAGAATTGGCTCGCGTACGTGAAAAATTGAATGACGGGTTTTCTTGTTATTCAATGGTCGAGAAAATTGGAACTGGAGGGGCAAAAAGGCTCTTTTACTTAGTTGGAAATAGGGCAATCTTTGGCGTGTTAGCCTATAATATTGCCAAATACATTTTGGAAGTAGGCTCAGCACAAGAATTTACTCTCAAAGTCATGAAAAATCTGACTTTTATGGATTCATGGAGAGTAACTGATTTGAAGGAAGGAGAAAGAAGTTATGCTATTCGAAACTTCTTCGGAAAGGCAGTTGAAGTATTCGAAAATAGAGAGTTTGTTACATTTTTGATGGAGTATTATGACATCAAAGACTATGGGAATAGCAGAGTGAAGGACTTTGTAATCACATATGCACGCTTCTATATTTCTCTTGAAAAAATGAGTAGGGAAAATCCCAACAAGGTTGCGATGCTCGTAAGAACGGAACAGGAAAAAGTTGATAGTTTAACTACTAAAAAGGAATGTGATCAAACCATAAGCATTCCGGAACAAACTTCTACAAAAGAAATTGAGAGTACTCCCAATTTACAAGAGTCCACTCCTAAAATTGCTCCTCATGTAGAAATTGAAGATTTGCTGAAAAGTTTAAGAAATCTTTTGAACCAAAAGGAGAGAGCTTCTTTAAATGTGATGTGGCTCACAGAAAAAATGGCAGATGCACAACTAGAACTTCGAAAAGCAGAAGAACAGATAAAAAAAGCAAAAAAGGACTTAGAAGATGCACAACTTGCTGTTTCATCTATTAATGCCAAATTACAAGAAGCAGAAAAAGAAGAGGATGAAGCTTCACGTAAATATGAAGAGGGACGAGAACTCTTTGCTAAAGAGTATAGTAAAATGTTCGATGATTAATAACCTTCATTAACCACAAGAGCTCAGGCGATTGCCTGAGCTTTTGTGGTTTTTGAAAAAATAATAAGATTTTACTTTTGGTCCGTCCCCAAAGTAAATTTTTAGAATTCACAATTGTTTGGTGTTCTAGGATAAGGTATAACATCACGGATATTTTCCATACCAGTAATGTACATAAGTAATCTTTCAAACCCTAAACCAAATCCAGAATGTATATCTGTACCGTATTTACGTAAATCTAAGTACCAATATAGTGGGTCTGTTGCAATTCCCATTTCTTTCATTCTATTAAATAGTTTGTCATAATCTTCCTCTCTTTGAGAGCCGCCCATAATTTCGCCTGCAACAGGTACTTCTAGGTCAACTGCTGCAACAGTTTTTCCATCAGGGTTTAGTTTCATATAGTAAGATTTTATATCTTTAGGCCAGTTTTTTACAAATACTGGACCATTAAAATATTCTGTAATATATTTTTCATGTTCTTTTGCTAAATCTCCACCATATTCAGGTTCAAATTCCCATTTTCTATCAGCCTTTTTTAGTAAATCTATGGCATCCTTATGGTCTAATCTTACAAATTCTGAATCTAATAATTTGTTTAATTTTTCAATCAATCCCTTAGAGATAAATTTATCACAAAATTCCATTTCTTCTGGACATCTTTCAAGTACAGCTTTTACAATATATTTCAAGAAGTCTTCTTCAATATTCATAAGACCATCTAAATCACAAAATGAAATTTCAGGCTCAATCATCCAAAATTCATTTGCGTGTGTTTTGGTGTTAGAATTTTCAGAACGTAGGGTAGGACCAAAGGTGTATATTTTGCCAAAAGCTTGAGCAAATGTTTCGCCATGTAATTGCCCAGAACCAGTTATATATGATTCTTTTCCAAATAAATCATCTGAAAAATCAGTTTTTCCATCTTTTTGAGGCAGAGGTTTGCTTAAATCTAAGGTTGTTAATTTAAACATTTCAGCAGAACCTTCGCAGTCTGCACAGGTAATAATAGGTGTGTTTACATATACATATCCATTCTTTTGGAAATATTCGTGTATAGCAAATGCAGCAACACTTCTTATTCTGAATACTGCACTAAAAGTATTTGTTCTAGGACGTAAATGTGCTTGTGTTCTTAAAAACTCAAAAGAAGTATTTTTCTTTTGAATAGGGTAAGATGTATCTGCTAAGTTAAATATTTCTATTTTATCTGCATGAATTTCAAATGGTTGTTTAGCATTTTCAGTTTTAACTATTTTACCATTTACAATAATGCATGAGCTAATTGTTAATTTGTTTACTTTGTCAAAATTGTCTAAATTAGTATCAAAAACTATTTGAACATTTTTGAAAAATGAGCCGTCATTTAATTCTATAAAGCCAAAATTTTTAGATGTACGAACTGTTCTAACCCAGCCAGAAACTTGTACATTATTATTAATATAATCACCGGTCTTTCTATATAAATTTTTTACAGTAGTATTTTTCATAATAAAATCTCCCTTCTGGCATAAAAGTTTTATGCTCTATAATTTTTATAAAATGAATACTAATGAAATAAATAAAAGTAACATTTTATACCTAAATTATGGACTAATTATACACTAATATACATAATAAAACAATAGTGAGAAGAAAATTAAACAAAAAAAGTAGCTTTATATAAAAAATACAGTATCAATATATGATACTGTATTTTATAGTAAGATAGTACTATAATTAAAGAATTTATTGTACAATATTAAACAAATTTGAATTATTACCTGACAGTTGTATTAGATACAGTTGTTATTTCATTAAGGTTATCATTTATTGTATTATTAGAAGTTTGTATTCCAACATTATTTACTGAATTTGAATCTTTACCAGATGTTTGAGTAGTAGGTTCATTTATTATTGAACAAATATAAGATATTACTTCATTATGAATATCATCAGCAACTACTGTATCTGCATTGGATAAAATAAATTCTATAAATATATCACTTTCAGGAATTAGTACAAAATAGCATCTTTCTATTGAAGTTGTGTATACTAAATCAAAATATGAATAGTAAATTCCATTTTCATATACAAATAAACTACTTCCAAGTTCTAATGTTGTAGTTTGTGCATCTATTTGTGAAGAAAATAGATTATAAAGATAAGTAAAGAAACTTGATCTTCCATCATTTTGACTAATATCAAATCCAACACTACTTAATGCTTCAATTGATTGTATATATGAAAATGTATAATTATCATATGTTAATTTATTATCTTCATCTACTAGCCATTTAGATGCGTCATATTCAAAATAGTAGTCTTCATAAAAATTATAAATATCATATATTACATCATTTTCAGTAGAATTGTTTATTAAATTGTTAGTATTTATATTATTTGTTGGACTAGATAAACCGTCCATAAATCCATCTACAAAGTTAGATATTAAAGAAGCCATAATAGTTGTTAATGCAATACTAGATATAACACCATTTAATAATATGCCTAGTAAAACAAAAGGTATTGATGTACCACCCTTTTGCTTTGCTGTATCTACTAATTGAGCAGGGTTTTGAACTTCGTTTTTATATTTAGCTAATTTTTTATTTACATTTCCCTTATATAATGGATAAAATGCAAAACCGTAAACTATTGCTAGTACTATAGGTAAAACTATTGTTAGTAGTAAAGGTAATATAATACTTGATGAATTACCGATGTTTATTAAAGTGGTATATATTCCTAAAATACTTATTAAGCATGACAATATAGTGAAGATAAATCCAAATAAGTATAGTTTTCTATATAAGTAATAAAATCCTCCAAAGAAGAATGCTGGTATATTAAACTTTCTATTATTTGCTTTGTCATAAAGTTTACCCATCCATGATTTTTTGAATTCTTCATCATTATTATTTCCATACACGTTTTGAGAACTATTATTGCCAAATTGATTATTATCAACAAATTGAGGATTATTATTTAATTG
>CAMMFK010000003.1 GCA_946496115.1 uncultured Clostridium sp. | reverse complement strand
TTATGAAAATCTTAAATAAATTAACCATAAAAAGCCTTAAGCTTAATAAAAAGAGAACCCTAGTTACAATAATAGGAATATTGTTATCAACAGCATTAATTACAGTTGTTGCTGGAATGGTAACTAGCGGAAAAGCAACATTGCAAGATTATTTTATAAAAAGTAATGGTGACTATCAGGTAGAGTTCAAAGATGTACCAACTGAAGATTTATCATACATAGCAGAAAATAGAAATATAGATGATTACTTTTTAACATCAGATATAGGTTATGCGAGATTTAATGAATCAACAAATGAAGACAAACCATATTTTCACATAGTTGCTATAGATAATGGTGCTCAAAGTAAACTTCCTATAAAATTAACTGACGGTAGATTTCCAACCAATAGTAGTGAAATAGTTATAAGTCAAAATATTTATGACTATATGCAAACAGAAGGTAACCAATTAGATTTAAGTGAGCCTGAAAATCCATTAAAAATAGGAGATATATTAACATTAGATATTTCAAAAAGATTACTAGACGGAAAAGAACTTACACAAGATGATATTTACACTAAAGAAGAATATTTAGAAACTATATATAAAAAAGAGTACAAAATTGTTGGGATAATGGAAAGGCTTAATTATACATTAGAACCTTATTCTGCACCAGGCTTTACAGCATTAACATATTTAGATGTAAATAATTTAGGAAGCACAGCCAATATATATGCAAACTTTACAAAAGATGGTGTAAGAAATTATGAAGAAGTACTATGCAATATTTTGGGGCTAAATGCAGAAGAACAAAAAGAAACTAACTACATGGGAATAATGGAACTATCAACAGGAATGACAAAAGAAGAGGTTGGAAGTAAATATGACATAAGTTTAAATGACAATGTATTACAATTTGAAGGCATTGGAGTTAATAGCTCATATATGAGAATGTTATATTTAATAGGAATTATTGTAGTAGTTATAATAATAATTTCAAGTGTATTTGTTATAAGAAATAGTTTCGCAATATCAATAACGGAAAGAACAAGGCAATATGGAATGTTATCATCAATAGGAGCAACCAAAAAGCAAATAAGAAAAAATGTACTTTTTGAAGGTGCAATATTGGGATTGATTGGTATTCCATCAGGAATATTACTTGGAATATTAGTAAATTGGATTTTATCAATAATATTAAATAATTTAATTGGAAAAATTATAGATGACGTAACATTTATATATTCAGTACCAGTTACAGCAATAATATTTTCAATAATATTGGCAGTAATAACAATCTATTTTTCTTGCAAAGCATCTGCAAGAAGGGCAGCAAAATTATCTCCAATAGATGCAATAAGAAGTAATGAAGACATAAAAATAAAAGGTAAAAAAGTAAAATCTCCAAAAATAATCAAAAAAATATTTGGTGTAGGTGGAGATATAGCATACAAAAATTTGAAAAGAAATAGAAAAAAATATCGTACAACAGTAATATCTTTAGTAGTAAGCATAGCTATATTTATATCAATAACATCACTAGTGCAATACAGTTTTACTGTATCAAATCAGGCTTTAACAGACTACAAGTATAATTTGCAAGTATCAATAAGCGGAAATGATATAGATAAAAACGAAGCTTATGATACTTATAAAAAAATAGCTCAAGATGAAAGGGTAAATTCATATACAATAACAAAACATTTATATATAAATTTGAGCACAAATGATTTAAAATTATCAAAAGATGGTAGAGAATATTTGACAAACCTAACATCAGAATATTCAGAAGCAATTGAAGGTGGAGAAGATGCAGAATATAAAGTGGTAATGCTAGCACTTGGCGATGACGAATATCAAAGATATATAAGTGATTTAGGACTAAATTATGACGATGCAAAAGAAAAAATAATTTGGATAGATGATTTTGAAAGATACATTTATAATGAAGATGGAAGTTACAGAAAATATATTGGCGAAATATATGATTACAATAGAGGAGACGAAATAACCTTTGATGTATCTAGAAATGGTGCAGAAGTTGTAGAAAACGTTACAGCACCGATTATTACACAAACAACAAAAAGACCAATGGGATTAGAAACAACATCTTATACAGAAGGAACAATGATAGTAAGTGATGAATTTATAGATAGGTTCGACTGGATTTTTGGAACACTATATGTAAATGCTGAAAATGCATCAGGATTGGAAAAAGACATAAATGCAAATTACCAAAATATATTTACAGTAAACATACAAGAAGAAGCGGATAGACAAAATTCATTAATATTAGTAATAGCAATATTCTTATATGGATTTATAATAGTAATCTCATTAATAGGAGTAACAAACATATTCAATACAATAACAAGCAATATGAACTTAAGAAGCAAAGAATTTGCAAACTTAAAATCAATTGGAATGACCAAAAAAGAATTCAATAGAATGATTAGATTAGAAAGCATATTCTATGGCCTAAAATCAATCATAATAGGACTGCCACTTGGAATACTTGGCTCATATTTACTATACTTGGCATTTAGAGAAGGAATTTTAATGAAATACACATTCCCATTAATGCCAACAGTTGTAGCAATTGTAGTGGTATTTTTGCTAATTGGTGGAATAATGAAGTATTCATTAAATAAAATAAATAAGCAAAATATAATTGAAACAATAAGAAAAGATAATATCTAATGTCGACTGAAAATAAAATTCTACAAAATGTAGATTTTACAGGATTGATGTGCTATAATACTGGGTAGTGAAAATTATTATAAAGGAGGAGAATATTATGGACAAAAATTATTATGTTACAACACCAATTTACTATCCAAGTGGCAAGTTTCACATTGGCACATCTTACACGACAGTTTTAGCAGATATGCTAAAAAGGCTAAGAAAAATGCAAGGATATGACTGCTTAATGTTAACTGGTGTAGATGAGCACGGACAAAAAATAGAGGATAAGGCAAAAGATGAAAATATGTCTCCTCAAGAATATGTTGATGTTCAAGCAGATGCAGCTAAAAAATTATGGAAAACTATGAAAATAGATTATGATATATTTATGAGAACAACTGATGAATATCACTGCAAAGCTGTTCAAGAAATATTTGAAAGATTTCTTGAACAAGGAGATATCTACAAAGGCGAATATGAAGGCTGGTATTGCAAACCTTGTGAATCATATTTTACAGAAACACAATTAGTAGATGGCAAATGTCCTGATTGTGGTAGAGAAGTTACAAAAATGAAAGAAGAAGCATATTTTTTCAATATGAAAAAATATGCAGATAGACTTCTAGAATACTACAATACTCATCCAGATTTTATAAAACCAGATTATAGAAAAACTGAAATGATTAATAACTTTATAAAACCAGGACTAGAAGATTTGTGTGTTACAAGAACATCTTTTGACTGGGGAATAAAAGTTAAAAGTGACCCAAAACACGTTATATATGTATGGCTTGATGCTTTAACAAACTATATTACAGCTTTAGGTTACTTATCAGATGATGATAGTAAGTTTAAAAAATATTGGCCAGCAGATGTACACTTGGTTGGAAAAGACATTGCAAGATTCCATTTAATTTATTGGCCTATATTCTTAATGGCACTAGATTTACCACTTCCAAAAACAATATTTGTACACAATTGGTTTGTTATGAAAGATGGTAAAATAAGTAAATCAAAAGGAAATGTTATTTACCCAGACCAACTTATAGAAAGGTATGCTTTGGATGCTACAAAGTATTTCTTAATTAGAGAATTACCAACATCACAAGACGGATTATTCTCACCAGAAGAATTTGTTGAAAGATATAACTTCGATTTATGTAATGATTTAAGTAACTTATTAAATAGAACAATTTCAATGGTCAACAAATATTTTGATGGAGTGGTTCCAAAGTATAATGGCCTTCAAAACGAAGTAGATGAAGATTTGGAAAAAGCATCAAATGATGCAATCACAAATTTTGAAAAAGAAATAAATAACTTTGAATTTGCCAATAGTTTAAAAGAAATTTGGAATTACATTTCAAGAACAAATAAATATATAGATGAAACTTCACCTTGGATTTTAGCTAAAGATGAAGAAAGTAAAGAAAAACTAAAATCTTGCATTTACCATTTAATTGCTAATTTAAGAGAAATTGCAATTTTAATAAGACCACTAATGGAAGAAACGTCAGACAATATGTTAAGACAACTTGGAATGAGAAATAATGTTACATGGGATTCTTTAAAAGAATATAAAGAAATAGAGAATACCAAAGTAATAGAAAAAGGTGAACCAATATTTATGAGACTAAATGTAGATGAAGAAGTGGAATATATAAAAAATCTTATGAAAAAATAAAAGTTAATGATTAAGATAAATTAGCAAACAAGCACCTCGCAATTAGGAGGTGCCTGTTTGTTGTTGTAAGAAGAAAGAGACACATTAGATGTTATCTCAAACTCAATTGACGCAAGCAGTTTTAGCAATCTGCTGTGCAAGTTATTAGGGAGAAGAAAACTTTGTTGTGGGGAGGTAGAGACCGCTCAAAACAATACGTGCTTCAGTTTGATTCATATATCCCCAGGCAACCTGATTTTTAAGCCAAGCCTCTACACTATTCTTGAAGGCAACAGCTTCCTGATAAAGTTGCTTGTTATTAGAATTACCATTAGCTTCAAAATAGGCTAACTCATACAGATAAGGAAACATAAAACTGAAAACCTCTTCCGGACCGTCAAGAGTACGAAGCATAATGATGGTGTTCTGAGAGCTTACATCCTTTTCATTATGAGAGCTGTCAAGGATTTTTGGAGTAATAATACAGCTCTTATGGTCCTCAAACTCTTCGATGACCATTACGTTGAGAAGACTGGTATCAGAATCCAGCCAAAACCGAATGCGTTTAGTCAAAGAATTATTCATCATAGTTGGTCTCCTTTTGTTTGTAGAAGGGCAACTACCCTTCGAAAAAAATAACTTAAATAAATACTATACTTTATATTTAAATATGTCAAGAAGTTTTTAGACAAAATTCGACAAAAATTAAGCATAACTTAATATAATAAAATTAAAAAAATTAGAAACTTGCATAAATTTTCATAATTTGTACATAATAGCAATATAAGGAAAAATTAGTGATTTTTTAATATGTTAATTTGCATGACAAAAATGAAATTATAAAACAAAAAATCAAACTATTATGAGAAAGGAAGATTGGAAATGAAGGCGACAGGAGTTGTTAGAAGAATAGACGATTTGGGAAGAATAGTAATTCCTAAAGAAATAAGAAGAACATTAAGAATTAAAGAGGGAGACCCATTAGAAATATTTACAGAAAAAGAGGGAGACATAATACTAAAAAAATATTCTCCAATAGGTGAACTTTCTAATTTTGCAACAGAATATGTTGAAAGCTTAAACAAAATTACAGGACATATAAGTATTATAACTGACAGAGATACTGTTATAGCTGTATCGGGAACAAGCAAAAAAGATTTATTAGAGCAAAAAATTAGTTCTGACTTAGAAAAAATATTTAATACAAGGCAAAGATTTGTTGGAGATGGTTCAAATTCTGTTTTTATTACTGAGAAAGGTAATAAAGATAAAGAAATAAAGCCACAAGTGATTTGCCCTATTATTTCAGATGGAGATGTTATTGGAAGTGTTGTTTTAATTAGCAAAGATGACAGTACTAAAATGGAAAAGACGGAAGAAGAGGTTGCATCAGTTGCAGCTACATTCCTAGGTAGCCAAATGGAAATTTAATTTGTTATAACTTTAAAAGATTACAGTTCACAACTAAATAAAATTAGTTTAAAGTTGCAATATATATTTTGGAGCTTTTAGCGACCTGAGGTAGCGCGAGCATTTGAGACTTTAACTAAGTAGGACTACCGAAGTGAGCGTGCAAACGCTTCCGCGAAATTTATTTCGCGAACCGTGAAGCAAATGCGGAAAAACATATATTGCAACTTGATTAATCTTTAATTTAAATGTGAACTGTAATCTTTTAAAGTCATTTTGAAATAAAATCTTATGCAATAACCTTGACTTTTCCTACAAAATATTAGAAAATCTTTATATAAGATTGTCTTTTTTAAAAGGGGGAAAAGAAATGGCTAGAAGAAAAAAGGTAAAAAAGTTAAATGTCTTTTTAGGCATAATAGTAATTGTAGCATTAGTAATTATATCTATTTGTATATATACACTAGTAAATAATCCCAATATGCTTAATTCTAATATTGCTCAGAATAAAAATAGTATAAATGAAGTAGTTGAAGAGCCTGAAGCAGAAGACATAGTAATTAATATAGTGGGTATTGGAGATGCTTTATGTCATAGTCAAAATTTTAAAGACGCTTACAACTCAGAAACAGGTGCATATGACTTTTCTCCAATGTTTAAAAATGTAACAAAATATTTTGATGACGCAACAGTTGCAGTTGGAAACTTAGAAACAACTTTAGCTGGAGCAGATAGAGGATATTCGGGTTACCCAACTTTTAATTCACCAGACGAATTAGCTTATGACCTAAAAGAAATGGGAATAGATATTTTAACAACAGCAAATAACCACTGTTTAGATAAAGGATATACTGGTCTTGAAAGAACTTTAAATGTTTTAGACGATTATGGAATAGCTCATACAGGAACATCAAGAAGTAAAGAAGAACAAAATACTATTTTGATAAAAGATTTAAATGGTATAAAAACAGCATTCTTATGCTATACATATGGAACAAATGGAATTCCAATCCCATCAGGAAGAGAATATTCAGTTAATTTAATTGATAAAGATTTTATAAAAGAACAATTAGATAAGGCAAAAGAAGAAGGAGCAGAATTAATTGTAGTAAGTATGCACTGGGGAGCAGAATATAGACTAAAACCAACAACAGAACAAGAAGATTTAGCAGAATTTTTAATAAAAAATGGTGCTAATGTAATTTTAGGTAATCATTCGCACGTACCAGAGCCAATGGAAATGAAAACTGTAACATTAGATGATGGAACTACAAGAGAGGGCTTTGTTATATATTCAATGGGAAACTTTTTCTCTGCTCAAACAGACAATTACACAAGAGACACATTAATATTAAATGTTGAAGTGAGGAAAAATGGTGCTACAGGAGAAATAACTATAGATAAAGCTACATATACACCAGTTTATGTTTATGACAATGGTCAAAATGCAAAAGATAGATATGAATTACTAGATATAGAGCAAATAATAAAAGATTATGAAGCCGGTAATTCTGAATATTCTACATCAATGTATAATTTAATGAAGTCAGAATTAAATAAGATAGTAGAAATAGTTGGACCTGAAATAGATAACACAGCAAAGTCAAGTGATGAGAGCGATACTATAAATGAAGAACAAAATACAGTTAATGAAGTAAATGATGAAGCAGAAGGAGAACTTGGTAGAATAGTAAGATTACCAAATGTCGAAATTTGTCAAAATATGTCGCACGATTATTATTATGAAAAACGTAAAATTGCTTGACATTAAATGGAAATATGATATACTGTTAACATAAATTTTTAAGAAAGGAGAAAACTTATGTTAGCAGAAACTTACATGAAAAACATTGAGTACGAAAGAAAAATTGGTAAAGCAGAAGGCAGAACTTTAGGCAGACTAGAAGGAATAAGAGAAAAAGAAAAAAAGGTTAGCCAAAAAATGCATAATATGGGGTTCGCAAAGGAAAAAATAGCAGAAGCACTTTGCATCCCCATAAAAAAAGTAGAAGAATATATTGCTTGATTTTATTTCTAACTATACAACAGATAAAACCTTAAGTTTTTAACAACTTTCTAAAGCTAGTTTAATCATTGTATTTAAAGATGTTTCTCTTTCATTAGCAGAAATTTCTTGCTTTTTATAATGAGAATCAACAACTGTTAATAAACAAGACGCTTTTTTATTCAAATATTTTGCTATATAAAACAAAGCAAAAGATTCCATTTCTGCACCTATAATATTTAAATCTTTTGGAAATCTATTAATTAAAGCATTTAAATCTTTTACATAGTAATCAAAAACTTCACTACAAAGCACATCTCCACTAATTAAATTAATTCCAAGCTTTTGAGCAGTATTTCCAATAGCATTATTAATCTCTTTGTCTGAAAAAGCTCTATGGCAGTCTACACCTTCTAAACCATAAGCAAAATTACCTTCTGTATAACTAGTATTTACAAGTATTGTATCAAAAATATTTAAATTTGGAGAATAAGCTCCACATGAGCCTAGTCTTATAATAGACTTTACATCATAAAATTTATATAGCTCATATGCATAAATGCCCATACTTGGCATTCCCATACCAGATGCAAAAACAGTTAATCTTTTTCCTTTATAATATCCAGTATATCCATACATATTTCTTACTGAATTAACAAGTTTATAATTTTCTAAAAAGTTTTCAGCAATATATTTTGCTCTTAATGGATCTCCAGGCATTAAAACAATTTCAGCAATATCTTCCTTTTTAGCTTCATTATGTGGTGTCATACAATCACTCCTTTTTTTGATGATTATATCACAAAAAGAATATTAAACAAGATATTGAAGATAAAAAAACTTGCAATATACATTCTTCCGCATTTTTTTGCATAAATAATTAACTTTTGTAACAAAAATGTAATATAAAAAATAAGAAAATTACTTGCCAATTTTAAATAGATGTAGTATAGTAAAAATATACTATGAATAGAGTAACAAAGGAGGAGTAAAACATGGAAAATAATGAAAATGAAAAAAATTCTTCTGTATATACACAAGTGCCTGCGAAAATAAGCCCTTGGACAAGCTTTAAAAACTATTTGTTTCAAGACATAGTAGTAGAATTATCACCAAAACAAGAAAAAGTTTTTAAAGAAGTACGTGATTTTTGGACACAAGAAATTTATTTTGATAAAGGTTTTCATTTAAGACCAAATAGCTATAGAAATGAAGAATCACAAGATGTAAAAATTTCTTTATAATATTTAAATTATTTTGTTATGGATAAATTAAAACATAAATATAATTCATTTGCTTTGATATGCATAAAATGGATAATTTTTGAAAATAATAATACAAATTCTAAAGAACACTTGAAATGTGTTCTTTTTTGTTATAAAATGATTTTGCTTGAAATGAAAATAAAACATTTATAAAAGTAGTTGCTTAAATACTTTTAAAAAAATAAATTTTCATAATAAAGCAGTTTAAATTTAAGGAGGTATTTTATTATGTCAATTAAAGTTGGAATCAATGGATTTGGTAGAATAGGAAAGCTTGCTTTTCAAGCAGCTTTAGAAAAAGGAGATGTAGATATAATAGCAATAAATGACCCTTTTATAGCAGCAGATTATATGGCATATATGGTTAAATATGATTCAATACATGGTAGATTTAACGGAGATATAAAAGGTGAAGGAAACACACTAACAATAAATGGAAAAATTATAAAAGTATATAACGAAATGGACCCACACAATGTTCCATGGGGAAAAATGGGAGTTGATTATGTTCTTGAATGTTCAGGAGCTTTTACTGTTACAGAAAAGGCAAAAGCTCACTTAGAAGCAGGAGCTAAAAAAGTTGTTATAAGTGCTCCATCAAAAGATGCTCCAATGTTTGTTATGGGAGTAAATCACGAAACATATGATCCAAGTATGAACATAGTTTCAAATGCATCTTGCACAACAAACTGTTTAGCACCACTTGCTAAAGTTATTAATGATAAATTTGGAATTACAGAAGGATTAATGACAACAGTTCACTCAACAACAGCTACACAAAAAACAGTTGATGGAGCTTCTAAAAAAGATTGGAGAGGTGGAAGAGCAGCATCAGCAAATATCATCCCATCATCAACAGGTGCAGCAAAAGCAGTTGGAAAAGTTATACCATCACTAAATGGAAAATTAACAGGTATGTCATTTAGAGTACCAACAATAGATGTTTCAGTTGTTGACTTAACATGTAACTTAGCAAAACCAGCAACATATGATGAAATATGCCAAGCTATGAAAGAAGCATCAGAAACATATATGAAAGGAATCATAGCTTACACAGATGAAGATGTTGTATCATCTGACTTCCTTAGTGATATTCACACATGTATATTTGATGCAAAAGCAGGAATCCAATTAACTGATACATTCGTAAAATTAGTTGCTTGGTATGATAATGAATGGGGTTATGCTCATAAATTAGTTGACCTAGCTTGCTATATGGCTGAAAAAGACGGAAATATGTAATTTAAAATTGACAAAATTATGTAAATTTGATATAATATATATGTATACGTTGAAAACACAATGGCAAAAGGAGGTAACTTATGCCAGAAAAAAATGCAGTACGCCCGGAAAACCTTGATTCAATCAAGGGTGAGCTCGACTGGGCTCTGAGCGATATGCAAGGTGCACCTTCCTATCTCGTTGTCGAAATTGTGTTAAACACTCTCGACAATGCCCAAAGAGAAGGGCGCATCAATCAACAGGAAAGAGTCGCCGCTTGCGATTACATAAAAAGCGAGTACGGCTATGACTTCTAAGCAAAGCAGGGAAAGGGGGAAACTTCTTTCCCTGCTTTGCTTTTTTTCTGAAAACTATTGAAAACTTAGCAATTTTGATATAAAATAGTAATGCTAAAAAAGGGATTGCTATGTTATTATACAATTTTTAAATATGATTACATAATAAAAGTTAATTTGTAAATTTAAAAATAAAATAGCAATTCAAATAGCGTATAGGAGATAATATAATTCCTAGGAAAGAAGGTATTTTATGAGTAAAGTAACTATTAGAGATATTGATGTAAATGGAAAGAAAGTTTTACTTAGATGTGATTTTAACGTTCCACTAGATGAAAGCTTAAATATCACAGACAAAACAAGAATAGTAGCAGCACTTCCAACAATTAAATATTTATTAGAGCATAACGCAAAGTTAATATTATGCTCACATTTAGGAAGACCAAAGGGTGAGGTAAAGAAAGAATTTTCTTTAGCCCCTGTTGCAAAAGAATTATCAAAAGAGCTTGGAAAAGAAGTAAAACTTGCACAAGATGTTACAGGACCAAGTGCAAAAGAACTAACAAGCAATATGAAAGAAGGAGATGTTGTACTTCTAGAAAATGTTAGATTTGACCCAAGAGAAGAGAAAAACGATGATACACTAAGTCAAGAATTTGCATCTTTAGCAGATATATATGTAAATGATGCATTTGGAACATGTCATAGAGCACATTCATCAACAGCAGGAGTTGCTAAATATTTACCATCAGCTTGTGGATTCTTAATTGAAAAAGAATTAAAAGCTTTGGGAGATGCTTTAAACAATCCTGTAAGACCATTTGTTGCAATATTAGGTGGAAAGAAAGTATCTGATAAAATTGGTGTTATAGACAGCTTACTAGAAAAAGTTGATACATTATTAATTGGTGGAGGAATGGCTTACACATTCTACAAATCAATGGGATATGGTGTTGGAAATTCAGTTTGTGAGTTGGACAAGCTAGACCTAGCAAAGAGTTTAATGCAAAAAGCTAAAGATAAAGGTGTAAAAATGCTTTTACCATTAGACAATAAAATAGGAAAAGAATTTAAACCAGATACAGAAAGTAAAGTAGTAAAATATTCAGAAATACCAGATGGATGGGAAGGATTTGATATAGGCCCAGAAACAATCAAACTATATACTGAAGAACTTCAAAAAGCTAAAACAGTATTATGGAATGGTCCAGTTGGATTATTTGAATTTGACCAATTCGCAGTTGGAACAAATGCAATTGCAAATTGCTTAGCAAATTTAACTGATTGCACAACAATAATTGGTGGAGGAGATTCAGCAGCTGCTGTAACAAAAGCAGGATTAGCAGATAAAATGTCTCATATCTCTACTGGTGGTGGAGCATCACTAGAATTTATTGAAGGTAAAAAATTACCAGGAATTGAATGTATTCAGGACAAATAACAATTCGTAGTTTTCAATATATGTTCTTGAACATTTCGAGCGAGCGTAGGCGACGTAGGAGCTTAAGCACAGCGTGCGAGCGCTGAGCGAGGTCTGAACGAGCGAACCGCGAAGTGAAATGTGAAAGAATTTATATTGAAATTAGAACAAATTTCTTAAGTTATGAATAGTGATGAGGAGGTCTTATGAGAAAAAAAGTTATCGCTGGAAACTGGAAAATGAATATGCTTCCTAATGAAGCAATAGAATTCATTACAAATTTAGCACCAATGGTTAAAGACACAAAAAATGAAGTAATTTTATGTGTTCCATATACAGATTTATTTTATTCACTATTAACAGTGCAAGAAACAAATATTCATATAGGTGCACAAAATGTATTCTATAAAGAATCTGGGGCATACACAGGAGAAGTATCACCTAAAATGCTTAAATCAATAAATACAGAATATGTTATTATAGGACATTCAGAAAGAAGACAATATTTTGCAGAAACTGATGAAACAGTTAATTTAAAATTAAAAGCTTCTTTGAATGAAGGACTAAAACCAATAGTTTGTGTTGGTGAAACATTAGAGCAAAGAGTAGCAAATGAAACTGAAAAAGTCATAACTTCTCAAGTAGAAAAAGCGACTTTAAACTTGACAAATGAAGAAGTAAAGAATACAATAATAGCTTATGAGCCTATTTGGGCAATTGGAACTGGTAAAACAGCTACATCAAAAGATGCAAATAATAGTATTAAACAAATAAGAAACAAAATAAAAGAACTTTATGGTGAAGCTGTATCAGAAGAATTAATTATTTTGTATGGCGGAAGTGTAAAACCAGAAAATGCAAAAGAATTATTTTCAATGTCAGATATAGACGGAGGTCTAGTAGGTGGAGCAAGTCTAAAAGTAGACAGCTTCGAAAAGATAGTCAATTTTGACAAGAAATAAAAATTATGCTAAATGCCACAATATATATTCTGGAACATTTCAGCGAACGGTTGCAGCGCGAGCATTTATGACTTTAACTAAGTAGAACTGCAGAGTGTAGCGTGCAAGCTGGAGCAAATAGCGACCTGCGCAGTGAAATGTGGAAGAATGTATATTGGGGGTTGGAAAAATTTTAATTAAGAATTGACAAAGTTTTTTCAGACGAATTAAAAGAAAAGGATGGTAAAAAATGAGTAAGAAAGTAACAATGCTAATGATATTAGACGGCTTTGGTAAAAATCCTAACAAAGAAGGTAATGCTGTTGCAAACGCAAAGAAGCCTAATATTGACAAACTAATGATGACATGTCCAACAGCAGAAGTATATGCAAGTGGACCAAGTGTTGGACTTCCAGAGGGACAAATGGGAAATTCAGAAGTAGGTCATACTAATATTGGTGCAGGAAGAATTGTTTATCAAGACTTAACTCGAATAACAAAATCAATAGAAGAAGGAGATTTCTTTAGTATAAAAGAATTTACAGAAGCTATTGAAAATTGCAAGAAAAATAATTCTAAATTACACATTATGGGACTACTTTCAGACGGTGGAGTACACAGTCATCAAAGACATTTATATGCATTATTAGAACTTGCAAAAAGAAAAGATTTCGAAAATGTGTATGTACATTGTTTCTTAGATGGAAGAGATACACTTCCAGCATCAGCAGAAGGGTATATTCAAAAGTTGGAAGAAAAAATGAAAGAAAAAGGAATTGGAAAAATAGCTACTCTTTCAGGAAGATTCTATGCAATGGATAGAGATAAAAGATGGGAAAGAGTTAAAAAATGCTATGATGCACTAGTATATGCAGAAGGAGAAAAATATACTACTGCAACAGAAGCAATAGAAAGCTCTTACCAAAAAGAAGTGTTTGATGAATTTGTTGTACCAGCTGTAATTGGAAATGGTGCAAAAATTGAAGATGGAGATTCAGTAATATTCTTCAACTTTAGACCAGACAGAGCAAGACAAATAACAAGAGCATTAGTTGATCCAAAATTTGACGGATTTGAAACAAAGAAAATGAATTTATACTTTGTAACAATGACTGAATATGACGCAACAATGCCAAATGTACACATTGCATTTAAACAAGAGGACTTAAAAAATACTTATGGTGAATATGTAAGTAGCAAAGGAATGACACAACTTAGAATTGCAGAAACAGAAAAATATGCACATGTTACATTCTTCTTCAATGGTGGAAAGGAACAACCTTTCAAAGGAGAAGATAGAATATTAGTACCTTCACCAAAAGTAGAAACATATGATATGAAACCTGAAATGAGTGCGTATGAAGTAACTGAAAAAGTTGTAGATGCAATAAATTCAGAAAAATATGATACAATTATTTTAAACTTTGCAAATCCAGACATGGTTGGACACACAGGAAATTTAGAAGCTGCTGAAAAAGCAATTGAAGCAGTAGATGAATGTGTTGGAAAAATAATAGATGCACTAAGCAAACATGAAGGAAAAGCATTAATTACAGCAGACCATGGAAATGCAGAGCAAATGATAGATTATAAAACAGGTGAACCATTTACATCACATACAACAAATCCTGTTCCACTAATATTATATGGAATGGAAAATGTAAAAATAAAAAATGGTAAACTTGCAGATTTAGCACCAACAATGCTAGATATGATGGGATTAGAAAAACCAGCAGAAATGACAGGAGAAAGTTTACTTGTAAGATAATTAAAAGTTTGTCTTGGCAATTTGTCTAAAATATGTAGTAAAAAAGTATTTAGGGGAGGTGGAGCTATTGCCAGCAAAAGAAGTGCAAAAGATATATAAAGAAATGCAAAATATGCTTTTTAGCTTAATACCTGAAAAATGGGAAAGCATATATCTTTATGCCTCTGTAATAAATGGCAGAGGAGAAATGTACTTCTATTACTTCCCTAAAAAAACTTTATTAAAAACAAAAGCTATAAATTGTTATGAAGTAGCAAGAAAATTTGGAATAGACGAGGAACAATACAATATACTGTTAAGTAGATTGTATGAAAAAATAAAAGAGCTAAATAATTTAGCTGTAAGAAAATGGACTAATGTTACAATAAGCATAGTAAATTGTTTATTTACTGTTGAATATAATTTCAATGACCTAAGACATTCATTATACACAGATGAACAAAGACATATATATTGGGAATATAAATATTTACATACACCTATAGAAAGTATGAACAGAAAAGAGCAAAATTTAATTAAATATTATCAAGAAGAAAGTGAAAAACCATTTGTTTATACTGAAGGAATATATATAAATGAAAATCAGAATGTTCAAAGCGAAATATTAAAAAAGCCTTGGGAAAAGTTCCAAAAACAAGAAGCGTATGAAATAAATGTTGAAAAGATAAATGAAACGACAGATTTTAAATTTGAAAAAAATAGAAAATTGGAATTTGAAAAATCAAAAATTAATAAAATTGAAATAGGAAAAAAAGATGGGTTTGATGATAACATAAATTTACAGGTAAAAAATCCAATTTTAAAATATTAAAATAGTAAATTTTACGCAATCTTATTAAAGATTGTAAAAATACAATAATCATAAAAAACAAGGAGGAAAACAAAATGAACTATTCAAAAGAACTAGAAGACATGTGTGTAGTTAAAAAAGGTGTGAATCATGGACCTGCACCAATACCAGAAGAAGGAAAATGGGTTAAAGCAAGTGAAATAAAAGATATTTCAGGCTTAACACATGGTGTTGGCTGGTGTGCACCACAACAAGGAGCTTGTAAATTAACACTTAATGTAAAAGATGGTGTAATTCAAGAAGCTTTAATAGAAACAATAGGATGTTCAGGAATGACACATTCAGCTGCTATGGCAGGAGAAATATTAACAGGAAAAACAATACTAGAAGCATTAAATACGGACTTAGTATGTGATGCTATAAATACAGCAATGAGAGAATTATTCTTACAAATAGTATATGGAAGAACACAAACAGCGTTCTCAGAGGGAGGACTTCCAGTAGGAGCAGGATTAGAAGACTTAGGAAAAGGTCATACATCACAAGTAGGAACAATTTACTCAAGCACATTAAAAGGACCAAGATATTTACAATTAACAGAAGGATACATTGTAGAACTTGGACTAGATAAAGATGACCAAATTATTGGTTACAAATATGTACATATGGGAAAAATGATGGATAACATCAAAAAGGGTATGGACCCAATGGAAGCTATAGAAAAAGCATCTGGAACATATGGAAGATTTGATGAAGCAGTTAAGAAGATTGACCCAAGAAAAGAGTAAAAACGAATTAAAAGTAGCATCTTGCGTTGTCAAACATCGCAAAAACTTTTTCGATATACAAAAGCGTATAATCTCAAAAGTTTTTACTCGTTTTCCTAGCAATATACTACTTTTAATTCGTTTAAAATCTTAAATTTGAGACGGACCAAAACGTAAAATTTGATAGAGAGCAAAAAATTGATAAATTGCTTATATTAAAAATGATTAATGTGTACAATAATATTATTAATTAGGAGGAATAAAAATGGCAGTTACATTTGAAAGTTATGAAAGAAGAATAAATCAAATAAAACCAGTTATGGAAAAATACGGAATAAAAGATTTTGAAGATGCTTTAAAAATATGTACAGATAAAGGATTTAATCCATATGAAATAGTTAAAGGAGTACAACCAATTTGCTTTGAAAATGCATGTTGGGCATATACTCTAGGTGCAGCAATAGCTATAAAAAAAGGCTGTACAAAAGCAGCAGATGCAGCTAAAGCAATAGGAGAAGGTCTGCAAGCATTCTGTATTCCAGGTTCAGTTGCAGATGACAGAAAAGTTGGATTAGGACATGGAAACTTAGCATCAATGCTATTATCAGAAGACACAAAATGCTTTGCATTCTTAGCAGGACATGAAAGTTTTGCAGCAGCAGAAGGTGCAATTGGAATTGCAAATTCAGCTAACAAAGTTAGAAAAACTCCTCTAAGAGTTATATTAAATGGTCTTGGAAAAGATGCAGCTCAAATAATTTCAAGAGTAAATGGATTTACATATGTAAAAACAGATTTTGACTACTACACAGGTAAAGTTAATGTTGTAGAAGAAATCGCTTACTCAAATGGAGATAGAAGTAAAGTTAGATGCTATGGTGCAAATGATGTTAGAGAAGGTGTAGCTATAATGTGGCTAGAAGATGTAGATATATCTATAACAGGTAACTCTACAAACCCAACAAGATTCCAACATCCAGTTGCAGGAACATACAAAAAAGAAAGATTAGAGCTAGGTAAAAAATATTTCTCAGTTGCATCAGGTGGTGGAACAGGAAGAACACTTCATCCAGATAATATGGCTGCAGGTCCTGCTTCATATGGTATGACAGATACTATGGGAAGAATGCACTCAGATGCACAATTTGCAGGTTCTTCATCAGTACCAGCACACGTTGAAATGATGGGACTAATTGGAATGGGTAATAACCCAATGGTTGGAGCTTCAGTTGCAGTAGCTGTTGCAGTTGAGGAAGGTATGAAATAAATAAAAAAACTAGGAGCAAAAACTCCTAGTTTTTCAAAAAGGAAAGGAATAAAAATATGGAGAAACCAGAATTATTAGCACCAGCAGGTTCATACGAAAAAGCAAAAGTAGCATTCAAATATGGAGCAGATGCAATTTATTGTGGAACAGGAGCATTATCACTAAGAAGCAGAGCAGAAGTAGATAATGAAGAATTAGCTAATACAATAAAATATGCACATAACATTGGCAAAAAAGTATATGCCGCTATAAACATATATGCACAGGATAGTATGTATGAAGAAATAGCAAATCAAGTGAAAATACTAAATAAACTAGCAGTAGATGGAATAATAGCATCAGATGGTGGAGTAATAGATTTAATAAGAGAACTAGCACCAGATATTCCAATACACATAAGTACTCAAGCAAATACTTTAAGTAGCCACACAGCTAACTTTTGGTACAGGAATGGAGCAAAAAGAGTAATACTTTCAAGGGAGATGAACAAAGAGCAAATAAAATATTTAATAGATAATACTCCACAAGGGTTAGAAACTGAAATATTTGTACATGGTGCAATTTGTTGGGCATATTCAGGAAGATGTTATTTAAGCGATTTTCTATCTTGTAGAAATGCAAATTTAGGCGATTGCGCACAAAGTTGTAGATGGGCATATAATTTATACCTAGAAGAAAAACAGAATCCGGGAAATTTAATGCCAGTAGAAACAGATACAAACGGAACATATATACTTTCTTCAAAAGATTTATGCTTAATAAAACAAATTCCAGAAATAATAGATATGGGAGTAAATAGTTTAAAAATAGAAGGAAGACTAAAGTCAGAATATTACTTAGCAAGTGTAGTAAATGTGTATAGATCAGCTATAGATGACTATGTAAAAGCACCAAATTCTTATGATTATACAAAATATTTAAAAGAACTTGAAAAAACAAAAACAAGAGGATTAACAACATTTTTCTTTGACGACAAAAACAATAAAGATTTCCAAGAGTATGAAGGAAAACAATATAATCCAAATTACGAATATGCAGCACAAGTTGTAGAGTATAATGAGGATAAATCAACACTGGCAGTAAAAAATAGACTTCAAGTTGGAGATAAAATGGAAATCATTATTCCATATAAAATAGAAGTAGAAGAATTTACAATTAATAAAATGTGGAATGATGAAACTGGAGAAGAAATAGAGTATGTTAATCCAGGTAAAGACGGACAAAAAGTATTAATGCATTTACCAATGAAATGCGAAGAAGGTTGGATAATTAGAAAGAAAAAAGCATAAATTTTTTATTCCATTTCATAAAAAGCAAAATTATAAATAACAAGCAAAATACAAATAATTTCAAGAGGTCAGGCACAATAAAAAAGCTAAAGAATATAATTAAAGTATGAGAAAGAAAAATGTGTTTATAAATTATTTAAAAAGCTAAAAAATGGACACATTACTCATATGGAGGTGCAAAATGTTAGAACTTACAATCTCTGGATTCTTAGCTTTTTTAGGCAGTGGCCTTTTTGTTTTGGGATACATATCAAATAATAATCTTTTTCCTGAAAGCTTGTCTGCAGAAGAAGAAAAAATGTATGTAGAAAAAATGAGAGAAGGAGACCAAGACGCCAAGAATATTTTAATAGAACATAATTTAAGACTTGTAGCACATGTATGCAAAAAGTACAATAATACCAATATTGACCAAGATGATTTAATATCAATAGGCTCAATTGGACTAATAAAAGGAATAAACAGTTATAATCCAGAAAAATCAATAAAACTTTCGACATATATATCAAAATGTATAGATAATGAAATTTTGATGTATTTAAGGTCTAATAAGAAAACAAATTCAGAAGTTTACTTAGAAGATCCAATAGGAAAAGATAAAGATGATAATACTGTAAGACTGGGAGAGGTCTTAGAAAATAATGATAAGCCAATAGAAGAAGAAGTTGACTTGAAAATGAAAATAAATAAGCTTTATGAGAAAATAAAAAAAGTTTTAAAAAATAGAGAAAGAACAATAATAGAATTAAGATTTGGTTTAAATGGAAAAGAACCGAAAACACAAAAAGAGATTGCAAAGGATATGGGAATATCCCGTTCATATGTATCAAGAATTGAAACAAAAGCAATTGGAAAACTTGCAAGGGAAATAAAGGAATAAGATTTGTCGATTGACACAAAGAATGTAAACTTAAAAGGAGTTTACATTTTTTGCATATTATGCTAATATATATATCATAAAACTAAAAGAGGAAAATATTATGGAAAACTTATCAACATATTTTATTTTGTTTATAATCTACTCATTTTTAGGATGGGTTGTAGAAGTTATAAATTGTTCAATAGTAGAAAAAAAAGTAGTAAATAGAGGATTTTTAATTAGTCCAATTTGTCCTATATATGGGTGTGGAGCTATTCTTATAACTCTAGTATTATCAAACTATAAAGATGATTGGTTTGTAGTATTTTGTATGGCAGTTATATTATGTGGCTTACTAGAGTACTTTACAAGTTGGATAATGGAAAAACTATTTCATGCAAGATGGTGGGATTATAGCCATAACAAATTTAATATAAATGGTAGAGTTTGTTTAGAAACAATGATTCCATTTGGTATATTAGGTTTAGTTATTATATATGTGCTAAATCCATTATTTTATAATTTATTAAGCTATATACCATCAAATGTATCAAATATAATAAGCTTATTATTGTTTATTATATTAATAGCAGATATGATTATATCATGTAATGTAATTTCAAAAGTTACTTCTACAGTAAAAAATGTAGCTGCACAAAATAAAAAGGATAATACATATGAAATAACTAGAAAGGCAAGAGAATTACTAAAAACTAACTGGAAAGGTAAGAGATTGCTTGATGCATTTCCTGACCTAGAAACAATAAAAGAGAAGGTAAAAAAGGTTGCAAACTTAAAAAGATTAAGCCCAAAAATAAAAATAATAATTGCAATATCAACTATAGCAGTTATTATTTTAACCTTGGCACTTACTATTGCCATTATTAATGATATGAAAAGGCAAAAATATGTAGCCTATAACGGAGAAAACTTAGCTGAAGAAAAATACTCTGGATACAAAGCTTTAATAGATGAACTAAAGAGTAAACATCCTAATTGGAATTTTATTCTTTTCTATACAAAACTAGATTGGAATGAAGTAATTACAAATGAAGGTCATTCAGATATGAGAACAAATCCTTTAAACCTCATTCCAGACTATATGGAGTATCTAGAAAACTGGGTATGTGAAATAGATAAGGATAAAACTTTTGACAATGGTCATTGGCTATGTGCATCAAATATTGCAATTGCACACCAAATGAACCCAAGAAATATATTAACTGAAGAAAATATAACTTTATAATTCCTTTATATGAAAATTTGCCTGGACAAATACAATAATTTAAGAATAAATACAAATAAAAAAGAAAGGGTCACACATTATGTCATATATTGAGTTTAAAAATGTAATAAAAGAATACAAAATGGGAGAAGTAAGCATAAAAGCCTTAGATAATACAAACTTTCAAATAGAAAAAGGAGAGCTTGTGGTTATAGTTGGACCTAGTGGTGCAGGAAAAACAACAGCTTTAAATATTTTAGGAGGTATGGATACTGCAACATCAGGAGAAGTAATTATTGATGGAAAAAATATTTCTAAATTTAAGAATAAGCAACTAACAAAATACAGAAGAGAAGATATAGGATTTGTATTTCAGTTTTATAATTTGGTTCAAAATTTAACAGCAATAGAAAATGTTGAACTTGCAACTCAAATTTGTAAAAAGCCACTAGATCCAAAAGAAATATTAATCAAAGTTGGTTTAGGCGATAGAATAAAGAATTTTCCTTCACAATTATCAGGAGGAGAACAGCAAAGAGTTGCTATTGCTAGGGCAATTGCTAAAAATCCTAAATTACTTTTATGTGATGAGCCTACCCGGTGCATTAGATTATAAAACAGGTAAGCAAATACTTAAGTTATTGCAAGATACTTGCAGAAAAGAAAATATGACTGTAATAATTATTACTCATAATGGAGCTTTAACACCTATGGCAGATAGAGTAATACATTTCAAAAATGGTACAGCATCAAGCATAGAATTAAATGAAAATCCAGTTCCAATTGAAAAAATTGAGTGGTAGATGGAATTTAAATTATAATATTAGAAATAGTTACGTAAAAATATAATAAAAAAATTTTCAAAACAAGAAAGCAAGTAGTAAAGGGGTGAGTTCCATGAAAAAAGCCTTATTAAAAGATTGTTTTAAAGAAATAATAAAGGGATTTAAAAGATTTATATCAATACTTCTAATTGTACTTTTAGGAGTAGGATTTTTTGCTGGAATAAAAGCTACTAGCCCTGATATGAAATTGACTTTGGATACATATTTTGATGATAAAAATGTTATGGATATTCAGGTAATATCTACACTTGGACTTACTGATGAAGACATAACAGAACTAGAAAAACTGGACCTAATAGATGATGCACAAGGTACATATCAAACAGATGCAATGGTTACAGCAGGAGATAAGCAATTTGTAGTAAAGTTGGAAAGTCTTGCAAGTTCAATCAATGACTTACAAGTTACAAGTGGTAGGTTACCAGAAAATCAAAATGAATGTGTAGTTGAAGAGGCTTTTTTGCAAGGTACAGAATACAATATAGGAGATACCATAAAAGTTCAAGTAGACAATATTACAGATGATGATGGAAATGATATTTCAGTACTGAAAACAAATGATTTGCAAATAGTAGGAACTGTAAGGTCTCCAATGTATATTTCTACAGATAGAGGAAGTACAAAGCTTGGTTCTGGAGTGATTAACTATTATTTATATGTTAGTCCAGATAATATAAATACCAATATTTATACCAATATTTATATAACAGTAAATGGTGCAAAAGATTTAAAATGTTATGATGATAAATATGAAGATTTAATAGAGCAAGCAGAGGATGAGATTGAAAAAATTGCAGATGCCAGAAAAGAAGCAAGATACAATGCTTTATTTGACAAGGCAAATCAAAAACTTCAAGATGCAAAAAATGAATTTGAAACACAAAAAGCAGATGGAGAAAAACAACTTCAAGATGCTGAAAATGAAATAAATTCAGCAAAACAAGAATTAGAAAATGGAAGAAATGAAATAGCTGCAAACAGAGCAAAGGCAAATAATGAGTTTAATGAAGCCGGAAAACAATTGCTTGATGCTAAAAATACATTAGAACAAAATGAAAATGATTTTAATGCAAAAAAACAAGAGGCAGAAAAGCAAATAAGTGATTATGAAACAAGCCTAAATGAACTTAAACAGATTCAAACACAATACAATAATCTCCAAACCATGCTATCTACAAGTAAGGTACAATTAGAAGATTTAAAAAAACAATTAGAAGAATTGGAAAATCAAGCGAATCACGGAAGTGCAAGTACTAAACCACAAAATATAAACAATAATGTGCAAAGTCAAAGCAATGGAATAGCTAATACAACAGATGATGAAAAAGAAAAAATAGAAGAATTAAAAAAGCAAATAAATGAATTAAATGTATCTATTTCAAAAATAGAAGCTGGAATTATAGTAATAGATAAACAGCTAGAGGCACAAGGAATAACAGATATAAATCAAACAGTAACATATACAGAAAATGCTATACAAACAGCAAAAGAAGAATTATCAAATGGACAAAAGAAAATTGATTCTGCAAAAGCAGAAATACAAAACAGGGAAGAACAATTAAATAAAACAAAAAACGGTACTTATGCAGAGCTTGATTCAGCTGAGAAAAAATTAGATGAAAGTGTAAAGCAAATAGAAGAAGCGGAAGCAGAACTTGCTAAATCAAGAGAAGAATTTAACTCAAAAATATCAGATGCGGAAAAAGAATTGGACGATGCAGAAGAAGAGGTTAATTCAATAGAAAGACCAACTTGGTACATATTAGATAGACAGCAAAATGCAGGCTATGTAAGCTATATGCAAGATACTGATAGAGTCGCAAATTTGGCACAAGTTTTTCCAATAGTATTCTTCATTGTTGCAGCATTAATTAGCTTAACATCAATGACAAGAATGGTTGAAGAACAAAGAGTGCAAATTGGTACACTAAAAGCACTTGGATATAACAAGTTGCAAATAGCTAGCAAATATATTATTTATGCAACACTTGCAACTGTTATAGGCGGGTTAATTGGATTAGTAATTGGATTTAGTATACTTCCCAAAGTAATAGCAGATATTTATGCAATGGTTTATGATGTACCAGATGTAATACTTGAATTTAATATGACTTATGCAACAGCAGGTATGCTTGCAGCAATGCTTTGCACAATAGGAGCTACAGTAATTTCATGCTATAAAACATTAAAACAAAAACCAGCAACATTAATGAGACCAAAAGCTCCAAAACCAGGAAAACGTGTTTTATTAGAACGTATAACATTTATATGGAAAAGATTAAACTTCACTAAAAAAGTCACAGCGAGAAATATATTTAGATACAAAAAAAGATTTATGATGACAATAATAGGCGTGGGTGGATGTACAGCACTTATTATAGCGGGATTTGGACTCAGAGATGCAATAAGTAGCATGATCCCTTCACAGTACGGAAAAATAGATTTATATAATATAAGTGTAACATTAAAAGATGAGTACAAAAATGAAGAACTAGAAAATATAGATAATATTTTGAAAAATTATGAATATACAGAAGATGTGTTAAATGCAAATGTTCAATCTGTTACAATAGAAAAAAATGACAATACTCAATCAATACAGTTAATAATACCACAAACTCCTGAAAATTTAAGCAATTTTATTGTGTTAGAATCAAGAACCGATAATGATGAAAAATATGTTTTAGATGATACTGGAGTAATTATAACAGAAAAACTATCAAAATTATTGGATATAAAAGTTGGGGATGAAATAAAAATCTTAAATAGCGATGATAAAGAATGTAATGTAAAAGTAAATGCAATTACTGAAAATTATATTTATCATTACATTTATATGACGCCAAACTTATATAATCAATTATATGATACGAGAATTGGCTATAATGTAGTATATGTAAATACAACTGACATGGAAGAGTCAGAAGAAGATGGATTTGGAGAACAAATATTGTCTAATGGTGACTACATTTCAGGTGTAACATTTATGTCAAATACTGAAAACATATTTGCAGAAGTTATGAACAATATGGATTTGGTAGTATGGATTCTAATAATATCTGCGGGGTTACTGGCATTTGTAGTATTGTATAATTTATTAAATGCTAATATTACAGAAAGGATAAGAGAACTTGCAACAATAAAAGTATTAGGCTTTTATGATAAAGAAGTATATGATTATATTTCAAGGGAAACATTAATACTTACAGCAATTGGCATGTTATTTGGCATAGGCGGAGGATATTTCTTAACATTGTATATTATAAAAACTTGTGAGATAGATATGCTTATGTTTAATCCTCAAATAACAGTTTGGAGCTACTTGTTTGGAGTCATTATAACTACTGTATTTGCTATTATTGTAAATATTATTACGTATTTCTCATTAAAGAAAATTGATATGATAGAGTCACTTAAGAGTGTGGAGTAAACTGTAAAAATTATCCTTAGATATAAAAAAGTGAATATTAGAACAATACCAATATATGTTCTATAGCTATATTGGTATTGTTAAAAATTTTAATACTTAACTATAATGATACTTATTTTAAATTTAAAAGCTTATACGCACTGCAAATAGCACACCCAGTGCATATATGAATTCTTTTTCCAAAGATAAGTTCTAATGTTTCTATATATTCATCCTTAGGAGAAATAAGATGAATATATATGTTTTCTGGTAATTTTCCAATCAAAGTATTTAAAGCGTAATCATTTTGAGAAAAAGATATATCAGATAAATACTCAGAATCAAAGTCTTCAAGTTCAAGCATATTGTAATTTTCATCTAATAAAATTGATTCCTTATTAGCATAAATTAAATGAATTTTAATTGGTTCAGGAATTTTAGAATCTACATAACCTTTAAGAAGACTTACAAATTCCAAATATTCTTTATCTAATACAAATTTACTAACTGCACTTTCAACTAGAGGCTCAAGAGCACTTTTATAATTATTTAATCTAAAATTAATAAAACCATCTAAAATAATACTTTTATGATTTTCTATATATTCTAAAATATCATTATTCAAATATTTTTTGCTATTATGATTAAGAATACTAAACTCATTGTAAATAGAATTCCTATCTAATGCATCAAAATAAAAATAATCTTTTAAAATTAAACGTTTTACAATTGTTGGTTCATAATAATTTATAATAGCATCAGAAATAAGGCTAGATAAGAAATTGTAAAACTTATCCAAGTCTTTACCTTTGTAGTGAATAATAACATTTTCATAAATTTTGAAAATATGTTTAGAATAATATATATCGGGAATGGTCGATTCACCAATTTTTTTCATTAAGAAATTTTGAACTTTGTCGTTATTATCCTTAATACATAATGAAACCATGTAATCCTCCCCGAATTATTATCTACCATATAACATATATTATTCCAAAAATTTTGTTTTGCTATTCATTTTACGAAAAGGACCGTCTCAAAAGTAAAAAAATTTCTTAAAAATAGTAGAAATTTAAAAACAATAATGATACAATAAAATAGAATAATTGAAATAAACGGAGGAGAAGTTAATGCCAAGAGGAAGAAAAAGCAAGAAAAAGCAAGAACAAAAAAAACTAAATATAACTGTTGCGATACTTATAGTGCTTAGCATTTTACTTGCTGTGCTTATTTATGGAAAATCAGGAGAATTAGGATTAAGGTTAAGTAATGTTCTAGGAGGAGTCCTAGGATATATTAAATATCTAGTTCCTATTGCTATTTTTGCACTTTCTTTATATATTGCATACGATAAAGATACAAAATACTATTTACCAAAAATATTTATGCTCATTTGTATTTTCGTTTTCATAGATGTTATATTAAGTTGTTATCAAATAGCTAGTGGAGCTATAGACATTTCTCAATCTATGAACTCTATACTTTTTCAAGGATATCAAAAAGGTTCAGAAGATATTGGTGGAGGTGTGCTTGGAACTGCAATAGCAGCACCACTAATAAATTTAATAGGAATATTGGGAACAGTTATTGCTTCAATTGGTGTTTCTTTGATTGCATTAGTATTTATATTTGGACTTCATCCAGCAGAGGCAATTTCTAATTCGATTGATAAATTTGCAGAAAAACAAGCTAAAAAGAGTAAAGAAAGAGAACAAGTAAGAGAACAGCAAAAACAAAATATTGCTAATGTAGAGCCTGAAAGACATGAAACTAGAAGAGAGAGAAGACTAAGAGAAAAACAAGAAAGAGAAGCTAGAAATAAAGAAAATTTAGAAGAACAAATTACTATAAATTTAAATGAACCTAAAAAGTATGACCATTCAAAAGATAATTTAGATGCGTCAATCTTTTCTAAGAAAAACGCTACTAGTCCAAAAAAGGCAGTTGTGCCTACATCTGGAGATGATTTATTCACTAGTCAAGAGGAAGAAAAAGAAGCTAAAACTAAAGAAGTTTTACAGCTTGACCATGGAATAACAGTACATGATGAACATTATGAATTTCCACCTATTACATTATTAGAAGAAGGGAAAAATAGAACTGATCAAAACAGTGAAAAGAGACTTTTGGCTACTGCTGAAAAGCTAAGAAGAACTTTGTATAGCTTTGGTGTATCAGCAAAAGTAGAAAATGTATCAGTAGGTCCAGCCATTACTAGATATGAATTAGCTCCAGCAGAAGGTGTAAGAGTTAGTAAAATAGCTAACCTTTCAGATGATATTGCTCTAGCCTTAGAGGCTGAAACTATAAGAATTGAAGCGCCTATTCCTGGTAAACATACTGTTGGTATAGAAGTACCAAATAAAGAAAAAAATATGGTACCTTTAAGAGACATTATTGAATCTGATGAGTTTATAAATAGTAAGTCAAAACTTGCATTTGCACTTGGCAAAGATGTTGCTGGTAGCATTGTTGTAACAGATATAGCAAAAATGCCTCATACTCTTATAGCAGGTCAAACAGGATCTGGTAAATCAGTATGTATAAATACTTTAATTACAAGCATAATATATAAAGCTAAACCTAGTGAAGTAAAACTTCTTATGATTGACCCAAAAGTTGTTGAACTTTCAGTATATAATGGAATTCCACATTTATTAATTCCAGTTGTAACAGACCCTAAAAAAGCGGCAGGTGCACTAGCTTGGGCTGTTCAAGAAATGGTTAAAAGGTATAGCTTATTTGCAGAGAAAAAAGTTAGAGATATGAAGGGATATAATTCTTTAGCAGAAAAAGAAGGAAATCCAAAATTACCTCAAATAGTTATAATTATAGATGAGCTTGCAGATTTAATGATGGTTGCTCAAAAAGACGTTGAAGATGCCATTTGTAGATTAGCCCAAATGGCAAGAGCTGCAGGTATGCACTTAGTAATTGCAACACAAAGGCCATCAGTTGATGTAATCACTGGTATAATAAAAGCAAATATACCATCAAGAATTGCGTTTTCAGTATCATCACAAGTAGATTCAAGAACTATACTAGATAGTGCAGGAGCTGAAAAACTTTTAGGAAAAGGAGATATGCTTTTCTATCCATCAGGAGCACCAAAACCTGTAAGAATTCAAGGAGCTTTCATCTCAGACAAAGAAGTTGAAAATATAGTGAAATTCTTGAAAAAAGACGGCGAAACTCAATATGATGAAGATATAATTGAGTCAATTGAAAAGAGTGGAGAACCTGAAAAGGCAGTATCAGAAGATGATGAAGAAGATGACACAGATCCATTATTAGATGAGGCAATAGATTTAGTTGTAGAAACTGGACAAGCTTCAACATCATTTATACAAAGAAGATTTAAGGTTGGATATGCTAGAGCTGGTAGAATAATAGACCAAATGGAACAAAGAGGTATTATTTCAGGCTACCAAGGAAGCAAACCAAGAGAAGTATTGATGTCAAAAGAAAGATGGCAAGAACTAAAAATGGCACCTACAGATTCTCAAACTTCGAATGATAACAACACGATTGAAGTTGAAAGTGCTACTACAGAAGAATAAAATTTTTAGTACATTATGATTGTATAATTGAGAGTTACAATTCACTGTTAAATCATTTTTTTCTTAAGCTTCAATATACATTCTTCCGCATTTCACTGCGCGGGTCGCTTCGCTCCAGCTTGCCCGCTCCACTTCGCAGATAACCCGTATTACAGGTCATAATTGCTGTGACTGCTCTCGTTTGCTGAAATGCTCTAGAACATATATTGAAGCTTATCTAAAAAAGAAACTGTGAATTGTAACATCGAATACTTTTGATATAATAAAAAACTACAAAGGAGAACCCAAGTGAAGTCTAAACTTTTACAAAAAGATTATAGTGAAGAATTAGAAGAAATATGTGAAAGCAAAAGGTTTGATAAAGAAGCTCAAAACCTTTTGCTTAGTATGTTTTATAAAATAGATGGAGCATATAATGACTATAAAACTGTAAAAAGAGAAGTACCTTTAAAAGAAGATTTTTTAGAAAACATAATAGAAATAGTAGAAAAATATTGCAAGGAAATAGAAATAGCAAAACCAAATTCAGAATTAGAAAAAGAATTAACTAAGTCAAGATGCAAAATAGTAGAAGAAGAGCCAAATAATAAATATAATAATGAACAAAAAGTCATATTTTTCCCAAATGAAAAAGTAGTATTATATAGCATAATAAAAGCTGGTTTAGACAAAATCAATTCTAATTTGAGCTTAAAAGATAAGTCTATGCTAGGAGCGGTGCAAATAGGAAAATGCATATCAAGTTCAGAAGTAATACGAGATTTTAATGGATTTTCTTGGTCACAAATAGTAAACGAAATAGAAAGTTTAGAATGTAATGCTTTATATACAGATTTAATATTTTTATTAGGTGAAAAATACGTAAATAACTTGAAATCAAGTAATATAGAAAAAATAAATAATGTTGTTCCAAGTGAATTGTTAGAAGAAATGCAAAAAATAGCAACAAAGTTTTATTTAGAATATGATGAAAAACAAGCTGAGATTGCATCAAATAATTTGAAAAATGACAAAGCAAAACTTAAAGAAATGGAAGCTGGAACAGAGTATGTTGAAAACATAACTAAAATAAAGAAAGATTTACTTGGTAAAATAAAAGAAATAGATGAAGAGCTTAACAATCCTAAAGAATTAAGAGATGCATACATTAATCATAATAAAGATCTGCCAAATGAGCAAAAAATATTTAGTGTTAGTCATTATGAAGAAATGATACAAAATAAAAGACAGAGGATTTTAAATGAAATAGAAGAATATAACAAACTTCAAAATCCTATAGAATTTGTCAAAATTAAACAAGAAATAGAAAATAGGATAAAATTTGCAGAAGAAGTAAATACTTTAAAAATTGAAGATTTGCAGAAGGTATTTTTTAAAGAGTTTAGTAAACTTTTAGATGATTTGAACGAAAAAGATAGATTAATAGACTATATTTACAAAATTAGATATTTAAAATATTTACCAGTAAGCAAAAATAAATTCATGAAAAATATAATAGACTTTTCTGACTTAGAACAAAATACAATAAAAAAATGCATTGAGAAAAATATAATAACACCAATTTCAAATAATGCAAAAACAGATTACCTATTGCTAAAAAGTTTATTTGAAACAAGAAATATTGCAATAGAAGTATTGCAAGTTAAACTAAATGTACAAGATGGCAAGCTAATTTCTGAAATATATGATGGAGATATTTTAGATAGTACAAATGAAGTGAAACTTCCACAAGGAAGCAACATACATTTGAGAAAAACAAAAAAAGTCAAGATTTTTGACTAGGAGGAAGTTATGAAAGTTACTTTTTTAGGAGCAACAGAAACTGTTACTGGATCAAACTTTTTAGTAGAAGGTGCAGGAAAAAGATTTTTAGTAGATTGTGGGTTACATCAAGGTAAATATGAAGAGGAAATTTTAAATGATGAACCTTTTGATTATGATATAAATACAATAGATTTTATGCTTTTAACTCATGCACACATAGACCATTCAGGAAGAATACCAAAACTTTATAAAGAAGGATATAGAAAGCCAATATATGCAACAAAAGCAAGTAGAGATTTATGCTCTATAATGCTTCCAGATAGTGGTCATATACAAGAATCAGAAAATGAAATAAAAAATAAAAAGAGGAAAAGAAATGGTCAAAAGCCAATAGAACCACTTTACACAGTAGAAGATGCAGAAAGTTCAATGGAGCTATTTATACCTGTAAAATATGATGAGATTATTAAAATAGATGATAATATTTCAGTAAGATTTAATGATGCTGGTCATATGCTTGGCTCAAGCATAATTGAAATATGGATTACAGAAAATGGAGAAACTAAAAAGCTTGTGTTTAGTGGAGATATAGGGAATAATGATATACCTTTACTTTCAAGCCCAACAATGATTGAAAATGCAGATTATTTAATAATGGAATCAACTTATGGAGATAGATTACATCTAAAAAATGATCAAAAAGCTTCTATGTTTTTGGATATAGTTTCAGAAACTTTAGAAAATGGCGGAACAGTTGTAATTCCATCATTTGCAGTAGGTAGAACTCAAGAAATATTGTTTGAACTAGATAAAATAAAGGACTTAAGAAAAAATGATGAGGCTTTTGCAAAAGAGTATGATACACTTATGAAAGCAAAAGTTTATGTAGATAGCCCACTTGCTACATCTGCAACAGAAGTATTTAGAGCAAATATGGATTTGTTCAAACCTGAAATACAGGAATTTATTAAAAGAGGAGATAATCCACTAGATTTTCCTGGACTAACATTTACACAAACTGTAGAAGAATCAAAAGCTTTAAATGAATCAGACGAGCCATGTATAATTATTTCTGCAAGTGGTATGTGTGATGTAGGCAGAATAAAACATCATTTAAAACACAATATATGGAACCCAAAAAGTACTATACTTTTTGTTGGATATCAAGCTCCCGGAACACTAGGAAGAAGAATAGTTGATGGTGAAAAAAAGGTAAAAATACTTGGTGAGGAATTTGCTGTAAAGGCCAGAATTGAATATATAGAAGGATATTCTGGACATGCAGACCAAGAATGGCTACTAAACTTTGTATATTCATTTACAAGTAAAATGCCAGAACACATATTTTTAGTACATGGTGAGCCACATTCACAAGATGTATTAAAGCAAAAAATAGAAGAAACAACAAATATAGGAGTAACAATACCTAAATACGGAGAAACATATAGTTTAGACAGCACATTAGAAAAATGTCAACATTGTGTAAATCCTGCTAATAAACAAAAACAAAGAATTGATATATTAGATAAAATGGATGCTTTGGAAAGCGAAATAGAAGAAATGAAGCATAATTTAAAAGAAAATATTAGATTATCTTCTAATTATGATGACGATATGGTAAAATTGAATAACAGAGTAAACGATTTAAGAAAACAAATTATTGAGATTATGCAAAATAAATAAAAAAGGAGTAAATTCAAATGAAGAAAAAGTATTACAATGATGCATTTATAGGTAACAAAGATTTAATTGCTACATTTAGCAAATATGGAGAATTACTAAGATTATATTATCCTTCTCCAGACTATATGCAATATTCAGATTTTTATCATATTGGAGTAAAAATAAATGATTCTAATATCATATATTTACATAATGACGTAAATAACAGATATGATCAACACTATGAAGATAATACAAATGTATTAGTTACTGATATTGAAAATACTTACTTTAACCTAAAAGTAAAGCAAATAGATTGTGCAATGATAAGCCAAGATATTTTACTAAAAAAATATGTTTTTAAAAATGACAATACCATAGATTTAGACTTAAAATTTCTAGTACATTCGAAAGTATTTTCATCATATAACAATACTGCTGGTGGTATGATTTCAGATAATGCCTTAATACAATACAGCCACAATTATACTTGTGCAACTTTTTCTAAAGAGAAATTATATAGTCATCAGTTAAATAATGTAGATAGTAATATCAAATCAGGAAATATTTATGATAAAGATTACATTGGTATGAGTGCTGACAGTGCAATAAGTTATGATTTAGGTGTAATTAAACCAGGCGAAACAAGAGAGTTTTACATGTACATATATATTTCATCAGGGGATGATAGCCTAACTGAAATACAAGAACAAATAGAAAAAGTTAGAAGAATAGATGTAAATAAAGAAATAAACAAGGTAATAAAACATTGGAAAAAATATGTTGAAGAACATGATACATTAAATCTAAAGCCAGATGGATCTGATTATATGAATAAAATAATTCAAATATATAAAAGAACTATTTTACTTATGGCATTATTAATAAATGAAAGAACTGGTGGAATTTCTGCTTCTGTTGAAGTTGATGAAGAAAGAGATAAATCAGGAAGATATGCATATTGCTGGCCTAGAGATTCTGTATTAGTATATAAAGCTTTAGATTTTATAGGATTTGAAAACATGTCCAAAAAGTTGTATGAAAACTTTTTAAGAAAAACACAAGAAAAAAATGGAATGTGGGAGCAAAGATTTTATACAGATGGAAGACTAGCGCCTTGCTGGGGATACCAAATAGATGAAACAGCAACAGTAGTTTATGGTGCATATAGACATTTTCTAGTTATGGCAAGAAAGACGGGAAAGAAAGATACTAAATTTTTAAAAGATAATTTAAAAATGCTAGAAAAGGGGGCAAAATTCCTTGAAAAATATATGGACTATATTTTAGGTAAAGAAGAAACAGAAGATAAAGTTAGAATGGAACTAGAAAAAGATTACAACTATAAAGAAAGAGACGAAATATACAAACATCCAAGCTATGACTTATGGGAAAATACAGAAGGAATACATTTATATTCATTATCTGCAATATATTCAGCATTTGACTCAATGATAAAAACTTATGATGAAGTATATGATTTGTTTGACAAGAACAGATTAAAACAAGACGACATCTTAAAATGCAAAAAGAAATTAGAAGAATATAAAAGAGATACAAAAAAGTACATTTTAGATAATTTAGTAGATAAAAAAATGAATGTATTGCTAAGAAATACAATAGATAGACTCGTAGATATAAGTGTTATAGCATCTATCTTTCCATATAGAGTTTTTGATTTAAAGGATAAATTTGTACAAAACACAGTAGACCAAATAAATATGACATTAAGAACATATTCAGGTGGTTATTTAAGATACCAAGGAGATGGATATCTTGGCGGTAATAATCCTTGGATAATTGCAACAGGCTGGATGGGACTATATTTCCATGCTGCTGGTGATGATAAAAAAGCAAATGAATGCTTGAACTTTATAGTACAAAGCGCTACCCCACAAGGATTCTTAGCAGAACAATCAAATAGTGATTTGAATGAAAAATGGGTTATTGGTCTTGCTTGGTCACATGCAGTATTTATAGAATTGCTTGTATTTTTGAAAAATGGAAATAAGGAATACTAATTTTACGATGGGGACGGTCCTTTTTATAAAATAATATATATTTAAAGCACACAATATACTTCTTTCCATTTTAGTGAAATGGAGCGGACAGCAAAATACTCAATTGTGTCTTGTTCTCTGTAGCGAAGTGAGAACGTGCGAGCGCTGAGTGAGCATTTTGCGAACGAACCGCGAAGTAAAATAGGAAAGAATGTATATTGTGGCTTTGTTAGAAAATATTTTACAAAAAGGACCGTCCCCATCGTAAAAAGAAAGGATGTTGAAAATGGCGAAAGCAAAGACAATTTTTGTTTGTAGCTCATGTGGATATGAATCACCAAAATGGCTGGGCAAATGTCCAGCCTGTAATGAGTGGAATACATTTTATGAAGAAAAAGAGCAAAAAGTAGTAGGAACAGATGGAAAGCAAAAAACAGCAGCAAAACCAACTTTGCTTAAAAATGTAGAAGGCAAAGAAGCTATAAGAGTTCAAACTGGGTACCAAGAACTAGACAGAGTTTTAGGAGGAGGTTTAGTCAAAGGCTCTTTAGTCTTGGTTGGTGGCGAACCTGGTATTGGTAAATCTACACTAATTTTACAATTATGTAATAAAATAGCTTGCTTAGGTGAAGATTCAAAAGTTTTATACGTTTCAGGAGAAGAGTCAGCAGAACAGGTTAAACTAAGAGCAGATAGATTGGGCATAAATAGTGATAATATTATGTTTTTGGGTGAAACTGATATTGATGCAATAGATACAGAAATTACATCTATGGATCCAAAACTTGTAGTAATAGACTCTATTCAAACAATGTATTCTTCAGAAATAACCTCAGCTCCGGGAACTGTAAGCCAAGTAAGAGAAATAACTTCAAGAATAATGAGAGTTTGTAAACAAAATCAAATAACTACAATTATAATTGGACACGTAACTAAAGATGGAAATATAGCAGGACCAAGAGTTTTGGAACATATGGTTGATACGGTTTTATACATAGAAGGTGAAAGATATTTTTCATACAGAATTGTTAGAAGCGTAAAAAATAGATTTGGTTCTACTAATGAAGTAGGCATGTTTGAAATGCAAAACGAAGGAATGATAGAAGTAACAAATCCTTCATCAATACTTATTTCAGAGGGAGAAGACAAATATTCTGGTTCAGTTATAATATGTACAATAGAAGGTACAAGACCACTTTTAGTAGAAGTACAAGCACTAACTACAATGAGTGTTTATGGTATACCTAAAAGGACTGCAAATGGCGTGGATTTTAATAAACTGGCATTATTAATAGCAGTGTTAGAAAAAAGGGCAAACCTAGCGCTCGGTAACCAAGATGTTTACTTAAATGTTGTGAGTGGAATGAGAATAAATGAACCGGCGGCAGATTTAGGCATTGCATTAGTTGTAGCATCAAGCTTTAAGAACATTAGTATACCTAAAGATATAGCTGTTATTGGAGAAGTTGGACTTACTGGAGAAATAAGGAGTGTAAATTTAATAGATAAAAGATTAAAAGAAATAGAAAGACTAGGATTTAAAAGGTGCATAATACCAGAAAATAACAAAAAACTATTGAAAAATAAGTATAATTTAGATATAATAGGTGTTAGAAATATTAATGATGCTTTAAGAGCAGTTGAGATAAAATAAGGAAGGCTTGCAAAATGGCAATTAAAGAAAATGATTTTATTAACATTTTAAAACTTATAGCACCGGGTACACCTATTAGAGAAGGTCTAGAAAATATATTAAAAGCCAAAACTGGTGCATTAATAGTAATTGGCGAAAACAAAGAAGTAATGGATTTAGTTGATGGTGGATTCAATATTGATGTTGATTACACATCTGCAAGACTTTACGAATTAGCCAAAATGGATGGAGCAATTATACTAAGTTCAGATTTGAAAAAAATATTATTTGCCAATACTCAATTAGTTCCTCCACAATCAATTCCTACTCAAGAAACAGGTACAAGGCATAGAACAGCTGAACGTGTTGCAAAACAAACAGGAAATATTGTAATTAGTATTTCTCAAAGAAGAGGAATAATAACAATTTATCAAGGAAACAATCGTTATGTATTAGAAGACACATCAAGAGTAGCATCAGAAGCAAATCAAGCTCTTCAAACAGTTGAAAAATATAAAAAAGTATTGGACAATAGGCTTAACTTACTTAATGAATATGAATTTAATGATATTGTTACACTTCAAATTGTTATAGAAACATTGCAAAGAGCAGGAATGCTTATGCAAGTGGTTGATGAAGTTGAAAGAGCAATCTATGAGCTTGGTACTGATGGAAGACTAATAGAAATGCAATTAGAAGAATTAACAGACGGCATAAATGAAGAAGTTGGGCTAATTATAAAAGACTATGTTAAAGGCAAAAATGCAGATAAAGCATTAGAAAAAATACAAAATATGACACATGAAGAACTTATGATTTCAACAAATATTGCTAAAGCACTTGGATTTACAGCTCAAGACAGTTATGATGAAGTTAGTGTATATACAAGAGGATATAGAATACTTAGTAAAATTCCAAGAATGCCAAGTAATATAGTGGATAATTTAGTTAAAAAGTTTAAATCTTTTCAAAATTTATTACAAGCAAATATTGAAGAATTAGATGCTGTTGATGGTATTGGAGAAATAAGAGCTAGAACTATAAAAAGGTCATTAAAAAGAATGCAGGAACAGTTCCTGTTTGATAATTTGATTGGGTAAAAAGAATTTAATTCTTTTTCAACTTTAAAGAGTTGATAAAACTAAATTCTTGTGATAGAATACTTTTGTTAAAAGAGGATGTAAAAGACAAGGAAGGATACATATTATGAGTAAAGATACAAAAAAGAATGAAACAAAAAATGAAGAGAAAGTAAACGCAAAAACTAAAATTTCAAAAGCAGAGAAAAAAGAAGCAAAGGCAAAAGCTAAACTAGAAAAAGCAAATAAAAAGTCAGAAAAAGCTAAAACTTCTGAAAATAATAGAGAATATACAAAAATCAAATTTGTAGCAACCATTATAGCAATAATACTAGTTTTAGGATTAATAGCATATGTTACTAATACAATAATAAAAAAGCAAAACTTTTATGTACAAAATCCGCTTGCTACAATAGAAGTAGAAAACTTTGGAACAATAAAAGTAGAACTTTATCCAAATTATGCACCAGAAACAGTAGCAAATTTTATAGCTTTAGCTAATAATGGATTTTATGATGGACTTACATTTCATAGAACTATACCAGATTTCATGATACAAGGTGGAGATCCTAATGGAGATGGAACAGGAAATGCTACTCTAAAAGATTTAGGACAGGACTCTGATGAAGAATACACAATAACAGGTGAATTCATTGCTAATGGAAATAATGATAATACTCTAAAACATGAAAGAGGAGTTATTTCAATGGCAAGAAGTGACTATAGTAGTTATAGTGCTAGTTTAGCAACAGAAGGATATAATTCAGCATCATGCCAATTCTTCATAACAACCGAAGATTCGACAGATAGTCTAGATGGATTATATGCAGCATTTGGTAAGGTTACAGAAGGCATGGATGTAGTAGATAAAATTGCTAATGTAGAAGTAGAAACAAGAGAAACACAAACAGATTCAAACAGTGAACTTACTCAAGATAGACCAGTAAACCCACCAGTAATAACAAGTATTAGAGTTGAAACTTATGGTATTAATTATGGTATGCCAGAAACAAGAGAACCATTTGATATAAATTCATGGTATATGTCTCAAATGTACGGATATTAAAATATTTTACGTTTTGGTCCGTCCAAAACGTAAAATTCCTAAAGAAAAGAAAGGAAAAAATGGAGCTTAAAGGAACTGTACAAGATATAATATATAAAAACGAAACAAACGGATATACAATTGCTACATTTGATATGGAGTCAGCTGATACAACTATAGTAGGCTATTTACCTTTTGTACAAAAAGGTGATAGCCTTAAAATCATTGGAAAATTTGTTACTCATCCAGATTATGGGGACCAATTTAAAGTTGAAACTTTTGAAAAAATAATGCCCGAAACCTTAGATGCTCTAGAAAAATATTTGTCAAATGGTATTGTAAAAGGAGTTGGTCCTGCAACTGCAAAAAAAATAATAAAAAAGTTTGGAGAAGAAACAGTTGAAGTATTAAAAGCTGATCCAAATAGACTTACAGAAATTAAAGGTATTACAAAGAAAAAAGCAGAAGAAATTAATGAAAGTTTTGTTGCTAATTGGGAGTTGTGGCAAATAGTAGGATTTTTAGAAAAGTTTGGTATAGGTCCTCAAAGTGCTAATACAATTTACAAAAAGTTGGGGGCTAATACAATATCAACAGTTGAAAATGACCCATATGTTTTAAGCGAACTTGGCGTAAAAGTTGATTTTTCACAAATAGATAAAATGGCTTTAGATTTAGGTGTGGAAAGAAACAACCTAAAGAGAGTGGACGCTGGTATCAGGCATGGACTTAACTTAGCTACATATAATGGACATAGTTGTGTATTAGAAGCAAATTTAATAACATTTGTAACCAATCTTTTACGAGTTTCAGAAGATGATGTTATTTATGGAATAAAAGATTTAAGAGTAAAAGAACAAATAAAAATAGAGGAAAGAGAAGAAATAGCTACCACAAATGGCAAAACAGAATTGTGCATACAAACTTGGATTTATTTAATTGATTATTACAAAACCGAGTTAAATATTGCACAAAGAATTCTAGGATTAGAGCAGGCAGATAATATAAAAAGAATATCAAACTTTAATAAGGAATTGGAAAAAACTGAAAAAGCTACTTCATTAGAATTATCTGAAAAACAAGTAGAAGCAGTAAAAATGGTTAATGACAATAATGTGTGTATTATAACCGGTGGACCTGGTACAGGTAAAACGACTATAATAAAAACAATTATAGATATATATAAATCAAGAGTAAAGAAGGTTGTACTTTGTGCTCCAACCGGTAGAGCCGCTAAAAGAATGACAGAGGCAACTGGAGAAGAGGCAAGTACATTACATAGACTATTGGAAATAGGAAAAGTTTCAGACGAAAAGCCTGACCCAGATTTAGATGTAACACCAATTGACGCAGATGTAGTTATAATAGATGAAATGTCAATGGTAGACATATTCTTGATGAATTATGTTGTAAAAGCATTATTTAAAGGAACAAAGCTTGTACTAGTAGGAGACACAGACCAACTTCCATCAGTTGGACCAGGAGTTGTTTTAAAAGATTTAATAGATTCAAAAAGAATTCCATATATAAGACTTAACAAAATTTTTAGACAAGCTCTTCAAAGTGAAATTATTGTTAATTCTCACAAAGTTAATGAAGGAATAAACTTTTTAAAAGATTCGCAAAATAGTGAAGCAGATGAAGATTTTGCACAAATAAATAGATCAAAAACACAAAGAGAAACAAAACTAGCAAGCCAAACAGTTACTAGAAATGATT
>CAMMFK010000002.1 GCA_946496115.1 uncultured Clostridium sp. | reverse complement strand
TAAAAATTATGTAGGCAATTTTTTATATTTTGCCTACATAAATTTTACACTAACTGATAAATTTTTATAAAGGTTATTTTAAACATAAATTTTGCACTTTTATTGAATAGAAAAAATTTATTTCTTCTATTTAATTAAAAATTTTATTTTAAGTTTAAATTTGGAAAGGAATTAAATTTATAATGTATTTAAAAAGATTAAAAGATCTTAGAGAAGATAACGATTTATTGCAAAAGCAAGTTGCTGTAGCTTTAGGTATTACTAGACAGCAATATGGATTATATGAAAAAGGCGAAAGACAAATTCCAATTGATAAGCTATGTTTATTAGCTAAGTTTTATAATACATCAGCTGATTATCTTCTTGGTTTAACTGATGAAATCAAGCCATATCCTAGAAAAATAAATAATTAAAAAAAAGACGAACTTTAAGAAAGCACCTCTTAGAAAATGGAAATACTTCTTAAAGTTCTTTTAACTTTTATTCAATTACATCCACGTTATTTTTCCTATCCTTTTCCCTATTTCTTTCATTTACAAAATCGTCTACTATTACTTTAATTAAAGTAAACACTGGAGCTGCCAAAAACATACCTAAAACTCCAAAATATGCTCCACCAACTGTTACAGCAAACATTATAAGTAATGGACTTACCTTTAATGATGAGCTTGTTATTCTTGGATTTATTAAGTTTGCATCTAATTGTTGTAGCACAATTACAACAATACCCATAATTAACGCTTGTTGCCATCCACCAGTAAGTATTGTTATAATAATTGCAATTGCTACACCAAATATTGCTCCAAAGTATGGTATTAGGTTTGAGAATCCTATTAATGTTCCAAGTAAAATTGAATATTTTACTCCCATTAAACTCATTGCTATGCTAGTAATAAGTGCCACAACTATTCCATCTAACATTTGGCTTGATAAATATCTAAAGAAAATATTGTTTCCTTGATCAAAGTATTTTTCAAATCTTCTATATCCTTTTTCAGTAAGCACAGCTCTTGCAAATTTATTTAAAAATCTAACAATTCTAGTTCTTTGTGCTAAAATATATACTGAGCAGATTATAGCTATAAATATATTAACAACTCCTCTGATTAAGCCCATAGCTGATGATAAATATTCTCTAATTTTATCCATTGTAAACAATGATTCAAAGTCTATATTTTGTATCCAATCTACAACCGGTTTTAAAATATTATTTTGTATAAATGGTGTTATACTTAAGTCCGGGCTATCTGAAACTACTGCATTATAGTAGCTTTGCACATTGCTAATTAAATCTGATACACTACTTGCAATTGTTGGTATAATTGCTGTCATGAACCATACAATTAAAGCAAATACTAAAATATATACTATAGTAATACTTGTTCCCCTAGCATGCTTTCTTATAAATTTATTTTTTCTTTTTTCTAAAATTTTTTCTACTTTTTTACAAGGTGTATATAAAATATATGCAATAAGTATACCTTCTATAAATGGTGCAAGTACACTAAAGAAATTGCCTATCCATTCGCCTATACCTGTAAAATTGTCTAATAATTTATAAATTATTATTAAAACTACTCCTATTGAAACCCAGTAAAACCATCTTTTCGTTCCCATTACTTTTTCTTTTTTCATAGTAAGACCCTTTCCTCTTTATAAATTTATTAACGCAATTCGCTAACGACCTCTTTATTCTTTTTAACATTAAGTTCATTTTTAAGCGATTTTATCTATAGCTTTTTTATTTATATTACACTTTCAAATCTAGTTCGACCGGACAATGATCGCTTCCCATTACCTCTGATAAAATCTTTGCATCTTCTATTTTATCTTTTATTGAATCAGAAACTATAAAATAGTCTATACGCCACCCTGCATTATTTTCTCTAGCGTGAAACATATATGACCACCAAGAATATGCACCAGTTTTTTCTGGATATTTGTATCTAAATGTGTCAATAAATCCTGCATTCAATAGCTCTGTCATTTTTGCACGTTCTTCATTTGTAAATCCTGCATTATGATGATTTGATGATGGATTTTTTAAATCTATTTCATTGTGAGCTACATTTAAATCTCCACAATATACAACCGGCTTCATTTTGTCTAATTCTTTTAAATAACTACGTACTTCATCCTCCCAAATCATTCTGTAATCTAATCTTTCTAGCTCTCTTTTCGAATTTGGAGTATAACAATTTACTAAATAAAACTTTTCAAATTCTAAAGTAATAATTCTACCTTCTTTGTCGTGTTCTTCTTTACCTAAACCATATGTAACATTTATAGGTTTAATTTTTGAAACTACGACAGTCCCTGAATATCCTTTCTTTTCTGCACTATTCCAATAAACATATCTATCCTTAAACATCTCGTTTATATCCATACTTATTTGGTCTTGTTGCATTTTTGTTTCTTGCAAACACATAATATCTGGATTTATATCATTATAAAAATTTTTAAATCCTTTATTTATTACTGCTCTTAGTCCATTTACATTCCATGAAATTAGCTTCATTTTTATTTTTCCTTGAATAATGTATTTAGGTTTTTAAAAGGCTACCCATAAACCTATTTAATTGTTTCCATATATATTATTCTACATAATATTGAATTTTCCTATAATAATCTTAATAAAAAAAGATTCATGTTATTTTCTGTTAAGTAGAACTTATAATGAAAAAATCCAATAGCAAAGCTATTGCTTATACTATTGGATTTTTAAGTTCATTTTAATACCATCCTTTTCTACATGAATGATTCCAAGCAGATGATGGAGTACCATATCTTGATTTAATATAGCTTAGTCCCCATTCAATCTGTGTTTTATAGTTTGTACGGTAGTCTGTTCCATAAGTAGCCATTTTTGATGCAGGTAATGCTTGTGGTATACCATAAGCTCCTGAACTTGAGTTGCATGCATATGGATTCCATCTACTTTCTTTATTCCATAATTTAACTAAAGCTTGGAAGTCTGCATCACTCCAACCATAATCGAAACATCTTTTTTCTGCATATGCTTGATATTCTGCAACAGAACCAGAAACAACTCCACCTCTTGATGTAACTTGTTTTGTTCTAACTTCTACTATTTTATCTACCGGTTCTTTAACAATTTCTGATGATATTTCTGTTTTTTCAATTTCGGCACCATTTTGGTATCTTATTCTATATGTTACTCTCTTTAAACCATTTTCACCCTTTTGTACTACTCTATTTTGTGTAGTTGAGCTTCCATTTGATACGTCTTTAGTAACTGTTTCAAAAGGTATTTCTACTTCTTCAGTAACTACCTTTTCAACAATTTGTGTATAACTAGCTAATATTTCTTCTGCTGACATGTAGTTGTCATCAGTATCAGCTTCTGTAGCGCCTTTTGTTATTGTAATTGTTTTATTGTCAGAAAGTTCTTCATCAATGTCTGGTGTAACACTTTCGCCATCTAAAACAACAATATGATTTTCTGCTAAAATATCTGATACTTTAGTAGATGTTGTCATAACATCCATTTCATATCCACTTGAAAGTAATATTTTAACAGATGTAAGCTTTTGATTTGTAGCCATAACACTCATTGTGCCAGCTAATATTAAAAATATTAAAGCCATTACAAATATTTTTTTGAGTGATATAGTTGCTCTCTCCTGCTTGTTTTGTTTACTTATTCGTTTCCTCATAAAACCTCCTTTAAGTAACACAGTTATAATTATAACATTTTTTATCTAAAATGTCAAATTTAACGTGCTTCCGTAAACTTTGCTTGGTTGTAAGGTTTTGCTAATTGGTTACATAAAGTAATGTTTACTTATATTATAATTTATGCTATTTACAGTGTTTCGTCCAATATTATTTGATCTAAAAAAACAAAGGTGTCTTTTGAGATGATGTGAAGTTTGCGTCAAACAGGAGAGTAACTTTTTAGATAGTGGGCATCCCTTTTGACATAAAAATGCAGAGAATTATTTCTCTACATTTCCCCCATCTTATCTATTTTTCTATTAATTCCTTTAGTTCATCTGTTGTTATATTCAATATTTGACAAATTTGTTCATCGGCCATTTTTAGTTCTTTCATTCTTTTTGCTACTTCTTTTTTACTTTCTTTCTTTCCCTGTTCTTTTGCATACGCTACTCCTGTGTCATAGTTAAATTTTGCCATTGCTCTTGCTTCAATTATTTCTCTTTCTTTTGGATCTGCCATTATTTCATCTACCAACTTCATCGCTTTCTTTACTTCTGGATTATCTAACTTTGACATCTCTATCTTATCCTCCCTTCCTGCTATAAGCCACAGCCATTCATCTAGCTTTGTCTTTATTTCAGGATTCTTTTTTATAAACTTTGGCAATTCTATAAAATGCATTTCTATGTCCACTATTTTTGTATTGTCTAGCTCCGCTCTAATGTCTAAGACACTACCTCTTTCATCTAATATGTCTTTTGGTATTTCTGCATTTAATACTTGTACATTCCTTAATTTGATTTTTAATACTGACTCTAAAAAGTCTCTTAATATTCCATTTGGATCATCTCTTGTAAATGTACGTTTAAACACGTAGTCATCTAATAACGGGGCATCTTTTTTATCTAGCATTTGTTCTTCCTTTCCATTGTACCAAATTGTTGATGTTTTTTCAATACTTTTTTATTTCAAACCCTACATTGGCACAATTTTTTAAAAATTAGATTAGTAAATTAATCATTTGTCTTTAGTGATTAATTTACCTCCCTTCTTTAGTTGCCCCCATTTTTAGAAATTTGACTAAAGTCTAATCTTTTTGTATTTTACAATATTTGCCATTTTGCGTCAATATGATTTTAATATTTTAGCACATAAATCGTTAGACATTTTTCTACAAAATATGTCAAATCAAATTAAATAACTATGTTTTTGATTTGTGGTTGTGTCAAGCAGGAGTGTCCCTTTTGACACTAAATTAAATTAAAATTTTTTCACAAAAATGAACGTTTCCATTGTAAAATCTTGCATACTGTGGTATATTATTATTATATTATTGAATATAGTGCATAAAATACAGTTTATGTACAATATTAATTTATTTTAAAGGAGGATATTATGGGTTGGATAATATTAGCCATCGTTGTCGTTATTGCAATTGTATTAGTTGTTATATACAACCAATTAGTAACATTAAGGCAACGAGTTCAAAATGCTTGGAGTCAAATTGATGTTCAATTACAAAGAAGGTTTGATTTAATACCTAACTTAGTAGAAACTGTAAAAGGATATATGACTCATGAACAAGAAACTCTTACAAAAGTAACAGACTTACGTTCTGCATGGGCAGATGCTAAAACAGTTGAGCAAAAAGCTGAGTTAGAAGGTCAACTTACAGATACTTTAAAAACTATTATGGCTGTAGCTGAAAATTACCCTAACTTAAAAGCAGATCAATCTTTTAATAATTTACAAGCAGAACTATCAGATACAGAAAACAAAATTTCTTATTCTCGCCAATTTTACAATGATACAGTTACAATGTATAACACTAAATTAGAAACATTTCCATCTAACTTAGTAGCTAGCATGTTTGGTTTCAAAGCTTCTACATTATTTAATGTAGATAATGACGAGGCTAAAAAAGCTGTAAAAGTTGAATTTTAATAAAGAGCTTGCAAAGTCAAGCTCTTTTAATTATCTATATTAAAGCACTTCATTGTATTTTCATATGTAGCTTTTGCTACTTCTTCAACAGCCATACCTTTTACACTGGCTATTTTTTGTGCAATATATTTTAAATTTCTTGAGTCATTTCTAGTACCTCTAACTGGCTCTGGTGCTAAATACGGACTATCTGTTTCTATTAAAATTTTATTCATTGGACACATTTCTATTATTTCATTCGCATTTTTTGAATTTTTAAAAGTTACTGGTCCTGCCATAGATATGTAAAAACCTAGCTTTAATGCTTCTTTTACCAATTCTCTATTTAATGGACAACAATGGAATACTCCTTTTTTATTTACTGGATTTTCTTTTAACATTGTTAAAGTATCCATTACTGCATCTCTTGTGTGAATTACTATAGGTAAGTCATATTTGTTAGCTATGTCTATTTGCTTCGAGAATGCCTCATATTGAGTTTTTTTGTCTGTATCATAATGATAATCAAATCCAATTTCTCCGACCGCCACAATTCGTTTTGAGCTCAAATTAGTAGTAATTAATTTATCTATTTCTTCTATATTTTGTTTCCACTTTTCATCATCAATTTGTGGATAACTAACCAAGTCATTTGGAGATATGCCCACAGTTGAATATATAAAATCATATTTATTTGAAAGTTCTAAACTTCTTATACTTCCTTCTAGGCTATAACCTGCACTAATTATTCTAGTTACACCTGATTTATAAACATCTTCAATTAATTTATCTCTTTCATCATCAAATCTAGCATCATCATAGTGTGCATGTGAATCAAAAAATTCCATTAAAACCTCTCTTATAATATTAATATAGCAGTTGCGACAGCATAAGCCTTTATATGAGATAAGCTTAAGTCAATATTTACGTTTTTAAGCTCTTCTTTATAAAATGTAACATATGGTCTACTCTGCTCGTCATTAAGTATTTCTACATCTGTCCAATCTATACTAAATTTGTTTTTTAGCATTGGCGATATTGCTTTAAATACCGCTTCTTTTCCCGCAAATCTTGCCGCATAGTGTTCATATTTAGTAGCTTTTTTGCTTTCACAATAAGTTATTTCATTAGCAGTAAAAACACGGTTTAAAAATTTTTCTCCTAGTTTTTCAATGCTTTCTTGTATTCTAGTAACTTCAATTATATCAGTGCCAACTTTAATATTCATAAAATTTCCTTACTTTCATCAAATTTAATATTTGGGTAGGTATAATTAAAACACCAAAAGAGATTCACAATCACCCAAACTATTAGTACGCCAAAAAATTACCCAAATTTATTGTAGCAATTATAATAAGTACAACAAGCAAAATAATTATAATTCTAAACATTGTATTATGACTATCTAATTTAATATTTCTATAAAGTAAATCAAATTTATTTTCTACAGAAATATAAAGTTTATCTAAGCCTAGTTTTTGCTCCCAGTCATTTGCAATTTTATTGCCTGACAAATTTTCTGTTATCTTTTTCGAATATATTTCTTGAACAAAGTTTACAAACTCATTTCTATTTTTTTCAAAAGAATCTTTATCTTCCATAGCTTTATCTAGCATATTTAACATCACATATTTATATAAAGTGATTATATAAATATACAAGTTTTCCATATTTTCAGCATCTATTTTGTAAACTTTTTCACTATCAATATTTATTTTTGAAATATCTAAAAGCCCGTCATACTCTTTTATTTTTTCAGTTTCTTTATTATCATTACCAACAGCAAATATTACTCCAGTATGAAAAGCTACAACAAGTGTATCTTCCTTTTCAAATATTGTGCAAGAATAATTATTACATACAGCAGATTGCATTTCTCTATCCATTGATTTAAACTTTTTGTCGTTATTTAAGTTAAATGTCCAAAACATGTAATCTCTAATTGCAGGAAGAAAATACTTATACAAATGTGAATCTTGCTTTTTATTAAATATTTTTATTTCATACCCATTTTTTAATACAAATTCATAAAATTTGTACATTTCTTTCTTTTTAGTTATCATCGGTACTATTTTACAACTTTGTTTTTCTTCCATCTTTTGTTCTCCTTATCTATATTTTTATAAAAGTGGCAGTATATATTTTGAAACATTTAGTGACCTGAGGCAATACACCTCCTACTCATTAACATCAGTATAATAATTTGCATTCAAATCTGGTGCTAAGTGCCACTTACCTATAAAACTAATAACTGTGTTTTGTGTTAATTCGTATGAAGGTGTAACTATTACATTTCCATTCTGGTCTAAAGCTCCCCATACTCCATTTTGCTTAACTGCCACATATCCATAATCATTTTGCTCTGTCGCATCATCATAAATGTAGTCTACTACAACTATTCCTTCTTTATTGACATATCCATATTTACCATTTTGTCTAGATAAGAATAATGTATTTGTTGTAAATATGTCTTGTGCTGTTCTTTCTTCTAGCCTAAAATTATAATACTTATATTCTCCATCAGCTCTTACTTTTACATATCCTTTACTTGTATTTATTTCAGAAACTATTCCTGTAACCTTTACATTAAAAGAAGTATCTAAAAGGTCTGTATTGCTGTCTTCTTTGTCAGCTTCTATAAAATTTTCATCTGACATATAAGTTATATAACTATATGTAAAATCAACTTTTGTTTGGTTTGATGTATCAATTATTCCATAATTATCTCCATTTTTTGCTATATAATTTCCATCAAATGTATATGTTAGTTCATCATAAGTTGGCTCAACTAAAACTGTTCCGTCTGATGCCATTATTCCATATTTGTTTTCTCTTGTAAATATTACATTATTGCTATCTATACTTTTTATATCATCAAATCCGCTTCCTATAAGCACATCACCACTTGCATTTATTAACTCTAAGTTTCCATTTTCTCTAACTGCATATAAATTATTTCCTGTTACATGTTTAATTTCAGAATATTTACATTCAAGAACTTGTTGCTTATTATAATTAATTAATCCATAATTTTCATTTTGGTCTCTTACAACATACCCATCTTCATATCTATCTGTTAAGCTAGTTATTTCTGTATATAAGTTATCTATTATGACATTTCCACTATTATCTACTAGTCCATATAACTTATCTTTAACAGTAACAAAGCTATTTCTAACACCAGAAAGTGGAGTTATTGAGTCGTATGTAGGACTAAGTATTTCTGTTCCATTAAAATTTATTAGGCCATATTTTTCTCCATTATAAACTTTTAAGGCTGTAGTATCATATGTAATTGCATTGACTGAGTCTACATTTTGCAAAGCCTCTACACTTTGATAAGAAGTAAATAATTCTTCTCCTTTGTCATTTATTGCCTTAGAATTATATGTACCTGCATCTAAATCAACATTTGACTGGACTATAAATATTGCCCTCGTAGGATCCGGAATAATAATCATATCATCATAGGTCGGCTGAATTATTGTTTCTCCTTTTGAATTAATTACACCCCATTTTCCTTCTGAAAATACTGTGATGTATGAATTAGTTACTGTTTTTGTCTCACTACTGCTTTCATCTGTGGCAAATTTATAAATTAAGATTACACACATTATTATAACTGCTAGTATGATTAATACTGCTATTACTTTTTTAATATTTAGCTTGGGTTCACCATCATACCTTCTACCTCTATTAGACATATTTACCTCCGATTTTATTATTCATATATAATATATCAGTTTTTACGTAATTTTTCAATATGTTAAATGAAAAATAGATGCATACCGCACCTATTTTTTATTTACTCTAAATGCAATTACAGTCATATCATCTTTAGCTTTGCCAAAATTATTATCTATAGCTTCATGCAAAATAATATCTGCTATTCTTTCTGGAGAGTCTGTTTGAATTTCTTCTAACAAGTACTTTATCCATAGTTCTTTGTTGGCATATTCATTGTTTGATTCTATAATTCCATCACTACATATAACCACTATATCTCCATCATTTAAATCTGTATCATATGTATCTACACTAATATCATTTACAATTCCTGCTGGCAATGATGTAGATTTTATAATATTTACACTTCTATTTTTCTTAATATATGTAGGACATGCACCGTTTTTAAGAATTTCCAGTTTTCCTGCATAAAGGTCTAAGATTTCTATATCTAATGTTGCATACATATCCTCTTTATTTGCATTCATAATTGCAGAATTTATTAAATTTATTGAGGTTTCTTTGTCAAAACCTGTGCTGAACAATCTTTCTAGCATGCTTATTGCAATTTTACTGTTTCTTCTTGCTTCTGCACCAGAGCCCATTCCATCGCTTATTGCAAGCATGTATTTGCCATCTCCAAGTCTTATTTGAGATATGTTATCTCCAGAGACAATTGAGTCATGCTTCTTTGACTTAGCTATGCCTGTTTGAATAATAAATTTATCTTCTGATGTAAATGTGTAAGAGCAAATATTTTTGTTTAATCTTATACCACATTTTTGTTCTTGCAAAACAAATTTTTCATCAAATACTTTGTTTAGCACCTTTTCTATAGGTTTTATTGGGCAATTTTTACCTTCTGCATCATCACATATATTTGTATATGCGTTTATTATTGTTTTGCCTGTATTTTCTTTTTTTATAGATATTTCTTTTACATTAATACTTTTTTCTTTAAGTAAATCTTCTACCTCTTTTTTTTCACTTTCATATTCATCAGAGTTTTCTTTTATTCCTGTTGCAATATTATTTATTGCCCTTGAAACATTTTTTAATTGGTTTGATAAATTTTTGTTATTATCATCAAGTTTTTTCTGCCATATAAAATTGTTTTTACTAATTCTGTATGCTGTGTTTATAGCTTTTATTATTTCACGCATTTCGTCTAGTTCTTCTGCTTTTATATAATCGTTTTCAGAATTCACTAGATATATATTATGCTTAGCAAATATGCTTATAAATCCATTATCGGTCATTACGCCATTTTCTTGCAAAAACTCAAAAATATCTTCTATAATATTATCTTCGTTATTATATATATCATCATATAAGTTATTTCCCTCTAAGCCGTCTAAATTGTTTAGAAGTTCATCTTCAAACATTTCTAGGTTTCTGTCATAAATATCACTATCTTCGTAATTACTTGCCATATCTGAAATTGTTTTAGATATGCTATTTAATTTATCTAAAGTTACACTGCTTTCTTCTAAACTTCCACCTGCTTCTGGCAAAAGTTTTGTATTTGGTATAACATCTTCTATATTTATTTTTGTAGCCTTAGGCACAAAGAGTAAACCTACTGCTGCAATTAAAATTTCTTGGAACATTATTATATTGTGCACTCCACCATTTGCAGCATAAGCCACAGCAATATTTCCTATAATAAATCCAATTATTACACCTATTTTCCCAAATTTATTTAGAAGTCCTGCTATTAGTCCTGATATTGCATAAGCTGCAATAAGTATTTGTTCTTCCCCTCCTAAAATACTAATAACTACTCCTATTGTTATACCTGCAGTAGCACCTACTAACATTCCATTTCTATATCCTAAATATAGAACCATAAAAATGCAAAATATATTTCTAATGCCAAATCCCCATATATTGTAATTGCCTACTGCTGATAGTGCTATGGATAATAATAAGCTAGCTCCTATAACTTCTTCTACAGTAAAAGCCTTTTTAATTCCATATTCCTTAACAACTGAAATAGAATTAACAAATATTTTATAAAATATATAACTTGTAATAGCAATCATTATTGCTGTTAAAAAGTCATACATATAAAACCCTGTAAATAATATGTATATAAATTGCACTAAAAAAACTGAAATAGTAAGTCTTGCACCCAATCTAATTTTTTCATTTGCATCATCATAAATTCTTTTAGGCTTAGCAATTACCGAAAATAACAAAACTATTAACGCGGCAACTACATACATTAGTAATCCATTAAATCCAAACTTCATCGTTGTACCTATAATGCTTGATATAAACACTATAGCAAGTGGCATACCATTACTAATACATGCAGCAGTAAAAGCTATACCAAATGGTGCAATTAAATTATCTTCACCAAGTCCTACCATGGATATTAAAAAAGTTATTAAATATATAGCTATGTTTTGCTTAGTGAATATTTTTTTTGCGATTTCAGCAAAATCGTTTTTGTTTTTTACTTCTTCAGCATTATTATAGTCTAATTCTTTTGAAATATTTTGTAACATCCTTCACACCTCTTACTTTTTTAATTTACACTTAAATTGCTAATTTAAAGCCAAACTTCAATCTTGTGTAATTTTTATTAAGCATATTTTAATACTTGTCCATGATTTTTTTTGTCAAATTAGGGTATGAAAATTAAAAAAGTATTTTACAAATTGTGATATATTTTGTACTTATTTTATCTTAAAATGCTTAAAATTACAATAGATGTGTGAATTTTTTGTCAAATTTACAGTTTACAACTAATTTAAAAGTATATCAAGTTGCAATATACATTTTTCCGCATTTGCCTCGCGGTTTCGCTTTCGCGAAAGCGCTCGCACGCTCACTTCGGTAGTCCTATTTAGTTAAAGACAAAAATGCTAGCGCTACCTCAGGTCGCTAAAAGCTACAAAACATATATTGCAACTTTTACAAAAATTAATGAACTGTAACTATGCCAAAAACTAGGACACCATATAGTGTCCTAGTTTTGCATTTTAAGATATATTATTATTTCTTCTTAAAATATCTTCTTATTAGTACTATACCTCCAGCAATGATTGCTAAAGCTACAATTCCAACTATAATCCACAATGTGTAGTTTCTGTTGCTACCAGTTGGTGGAAGAATTAATATTTCTTGTGAACTATCAGCATCTATTTCTTTTGGCGTTACTAAATCTGCATTTGTGTATATTTCATCTTCTGGTCTTGCTGGTTCATCAGATCCTCTGTCTTGATCTGCCATTGGTTGGTTACCGGTTACTGACCATTTTAATCTTCTACCCTGAGTATTTGATACTTGTACAATTTCACTTAAATTATTGTACACCATTGTGTCTTCTCCTGTATCAGGTGTTAATGTTGTAGATAACATCATTGTTGTTTGTACAGAACTTGCTGCATCTAAGTTTGCTGCTTCTGGTACCAAGTCTGTATTTAAAGCTTTGCTTGTTACTATTGTATTGTATGTGTTTAATGTATTATAGTACTTGTTATTTATTAAATCATCATTATTACCTACTGGATTTGTTGTATAGTCTGTATTTTCAGTTGCTGGATTTGAAGTTAAGTCATCTACAGTTCTTATTGACCAACCCGAGTTACTTGAATTTGTTGGTAGGAATTGTATATTGTTTGTGATATAGTCTACTACTGTTTTTGCAGATGTTTTTGATACGTTATTTGCACTATCATTATTTGTTACACCTGTATAATAGAATTGATTATCTAAGTAATCTACCTCACCAACATTTGTTACTGTAAATGTATAATCTACTTCTATTCTCGCACCATACATTAGCTCTTCGTCCATGTAGGTTGTGATTAATTCTGGAGTATTTGTACTGTTGTTGGCTATTGCTACTGAGATTAATCTATATGCACTTCCGTTTGGATTTTCCGGACTATATGTTATATGATGTCCTTCATGGTCTGCATATGACATGTTTGTTACTGGTCTGTTTGTATCAAATAGTATTGTACCATTTTGTAATGTTATTCTTACATTTGATACTTCTTTATTCATTTTTAATTGTGCTACTGGTCTTTCTTCTAGTCCTAAATCTATATCTTCAAATATATAACTTAATCTTCCATCTTGATTGTTATTTGTAGATTGTCCATTTGTAATGTTTGTGTTCCATTCAACTTCAGCATTTATTACACCGGTTTGAGCTACCATTTCTGTATTTTCCATAAGCTCTTTTATCATTGCTATTTGCTTAGCTACAGATGTTGTAGCACCTTGTGCCAATTCTTCGGTACTTGCTACTTTTAGTCCAGATGTTAATACTTCTGATCTACCATTTACTATGGTTTGGTCACTTTCTCCATCTATGCCGGTTATACCTCTACCATAAGCATCAGTATTATCTCTTACGTTTCCAACATCTTTTGCATCTGATACACCACTTTGTGCTTGGCTTTCTCCTGTATTGTAATAGTAGTTTATAAATTTGTCTCTACCATCTTCTGTATTTACATAATTGCTTATTTGCTCTCCTGCAACTCCCATAGTAGGTTGTGCTGATTCTGTGTAATTATAATTTTGTGTATCATAATTTACAAAACCATTTATTCCATTATATGAGCCTGCTTGAGATACATTAGTTTGATATGTTGTACTCTTGTAATCTTGGCCATTGTAAGATTTAGCATTTAATCCTGATTTAGATATATATCCATCTGTTGCATTAACATTTACTTCTGAAGTATCTCCTTTTAAGAATTGTACTACTTCATCGCCTTCTCCGCCTTCTACCGTAAGTACCGTTTGTGTTGTATCGCCATAAATAAACCTTACTATAAAGTCACCTGCTGGCATAGCTTTGAATGCATACTGGCCTGTTGAGTCTTCTCCAAATGTGTATCCTTCAATAGCTGTTACTCCTGCACCCGACATTATTGGTGATACTGTGTGATTATCTGAATAATTTCCTTGACCACTATAATATCTTAAGCTTCCAGAGTTGCTACTACTATTTACGTTTTCCCATCTTCTATCTGCTTGATCCCAAGTTCTAGCATTCCAGATATATTCACCCAAGTAATTACCTGTTGGAATTCCATTGCCGTCAACTTCTTGTACTAGCTCAACTAATTGAACTGTTACGCCATTTATTAGAGTTTCGTTATTATCATATCTACCATTTCCAACCATTGCACGGTTTGAAGCTTGATTTCTTTCGTCTTCGTATACATATCCTCTTGCTATTCTTTCATAATCATCGCTTGCTGGGAATATCAATCTAATGTTTGGAGCTTTATCTGTATCGTCTTCTGTTCTGTTTGTTAACACATCATTAGTTATAATTAAGTCTCCTTCATTATTTAAGTCTGAACTTGTTAAGTTACCAACACTTGAATCTCTATCTATTGATCCTGCTACTGCACCATTAACATTTCTATCAACTGGAGTATTTCCATCTAAATGATCTGGTACTTTTGCACCTGTTTTATAATATGTTGAGTAGCTGTTTATTTCTGCTATGTTTTGTTTGCCTACACCTTTTGCCTCTCCTGTGTTTACATTAACATCCATTTGAATTCTATTATCCATACCATTTTCATCTAATCCGTTTTGACTGTCTGGATGATCTTTTCTAACTTCAAATGTTAAATAAATGAATGTCATACCTCCACCGGCTGCAAGCCTGCTATTTCCATCAGTTCCGACTATTCCTGATAAGTATAATGGTGTACTGCTATATCCATGACCTATATCTGTATTTCCTCTACCATTGCCTAAGCTTGATTCAGTTCTTACTGTTAGAGGAGCTATATAGTTGCCATTTCTATCTCCCACATATGATGTTACTTGTGAGTGTTGGAAGTCTGAGTATGAATTTGGTGTATATGTGTTTCCACTTAATGTACCATCAAATGTATATTCTGATGCATCAAAGTAATCCACTATTTCATTTACAGCAGTATCATAAGATTGTGATTGGTTTCTAACAACTATTCTATATGTTATATATACTTTTAAGTCTCTTGCACTTGATGATCCTGTACTATAGATAGTTCCATCATATAAGTATTCAGATTTACGTATCTCTCTAGTGTATCTTGTTCCACCATTGTATAAGTAATCTGCTTGCCTTACTGTTATATTCCAGTTTCCATCATCATCAATATCTGCGTCTTTGTTGTTATACATATATGTTTGAGTTTTACCATTTACTCTTACAGTTGCTTTATATACGTCTTTTTGTATTGCTAAATCTGCAGTATCTCTTGCATTTAAACCAAAGTCTACATTTCTACTTTGATCTCTTGAAGGTGTATATAAGTATTCATATCCTATAACATTTCCTTCTTGAGGATTATCTACATCTTCTAATACAAATCTATCTTCCTCTGGATATCTTATTGTATATGAACTTATCATACAATGATTTATATAGTTCCATAAACTATTTAATTCAGGTTCTGATATAGTTTTTCCTTGACTACTTGCAATATTTCTTAATTCCTCTTTGAAACTACCTTCTGAACTTGCATATGTTCTGTCTGTCGATAATGTATTATATGTACTTTCCATAGTATCTTGACTTGAAGAATCAATATTTTTTCCATTTACATTCGCTTTTCTAAATATTTCTAATACATCACAGAATCTTAATGCACCTGTATTTTGTCCGTCTGTATATACTGTTGGAGTATATGACAAATATGTTCCATCGCTTGCTGGAATTCGTACATACATACCATATGATTTATTTTGTCTATCATCAGCTAAATAATTATTTGGTGTTGAATCTATAGTTTCAAATCTAGTATTTAAATCTGTCCTGTCATTTGATTTCTCTGTCGCAGTCGAATAACCTCCCGATAAATTGTTATTATAGTATGTATGCTGATATACTTGTCCATTATAAGTAAATTCTACACAGTATTTATGCATTGGATGTAAATCTTTGAATCCATACTGTCCATTCGAGTCAGTTGTCGTCGAAGCAACCACCTGGTCAGTATTTGCATCATGCAGAGTGACTTGTATACCTCCAAATCTACTTTCATTTCCACTGTCATACCTACCGTTTTCAACACTCTCTTTTGTGAAACCTAGGTCTTCCCATACATATCCACCTATATACATATTAATTGATTTGCCTGGTAAAATTACTTTTGTAGATCCAGTTGATGTAGTTATTCCAGGTGTTACTGGTGGATAAGGAGTTCCAGGAGTTGATGGTATTGTTGGAATTGGTGGCATTCCAGGTTCAGATGGTTTTGATACAGATACAGTTACAGCAGGTTGTAAGTATTCGTTCTCTTCTTTAACTACTGGATATTCCGCAGCAAATTTTATAGCATATCTTAAATTATATTTAGCCCAGTTTTTTGCTAAATCGGATGCTGAAGTTGATGGTTCAGAAGGTATACCAGGATATAATTGGTTAAAAACTGCATCAGCATTAGGGCAATATTCTTCTGTAGGCTGTCCTTCGCCATCATCTTCTGAATCCAAATCGTTTAGTATTGTTCCATCATCTGATCTAACTTGCCCATAAGCTTTATAAATTGTATATGCTCTCTCATCGTCTATTGAATTCTGAGGATTATCAAGAAATCCAGATGGTATATTATCATCCCACCAAGTAGGAGTTCCATCATTATTATTTAATAAATAAGCCTTTTTCTCATCTACTTTTACCAATTGTGTTCCTATAGAAATATTACCTTTATGAAATGTATTGTCTTCATCACTGAAAATACCAAGTATATGTCCAGAGCCTTCTTCTCCGATATCTACTTCTACCGAGCCTACAGGATAATCACCTTCTTCTGCATATTTTTTTATATTTGTTGCTATGCTTGTCTTAATATCTGAAAAAATTGAAGCGACATCTGTAGTTTCTCCTGTAATATTTAAAGAATTTACATTTGTAAACAAACCATCTTCTATATTATATTTTTTTGCATATTTATATTCGCGCATAGCCGCTGTTAAGTATTGCATAGTTGCATCATCATGTATTCTAAACTCACATTGTGATGATTGGTAAGTAGTTCCTGTACCTGTTATTTTTGTAACAAAATTTATTGCTAAACTTGGAACTATTTTTGTTATTTTATCCGATGAAGTATATTGTATATAAAATTCTTGTCCAAATTTAGGAAACTTACTGCTTATTTCACTTCCAGACGAATCTAATACCTTTATATTTGATGGAGTACTAATGTTTCCATCAGGAGTTACTATATTGGCTCCTATGTCTCCCCAAATAAACTTTCCATCATAATCATTCACTATCTCATCATATACTAAATCGCCTAAAGTCATAAGCCCATCACGAGTAGTACTTGAACTATTAGCAAAGTCTATAACATAAGGTCCAACAGTATATGTTGTATTGGCTTGATCAATCATTACTTTTAAATCGTCTGACTCATCTGTAGTAGGAGTTGCAGATAAAGTAAATGTAGTTCCATCTGTTAAAACATAATTTACAAAGTTTGCAAATCTTTCAGATCTACCAGCAATTCCTCCTGAATTTACATTATTACTTGTTGTATCATGTCCTGTTAGCAATTCATAGCCATCATCCCAATTCCAAGACGCCCATACAATATTTTGCATAGTTGCTCCTCTTGCTCCCTGCCATTTAGCATAGGCAACAGTTTGAGGAAGCTGTCCACTTCTTAGTTGAGTATATGTAGTTTCCTGCTCTGTTGCACTATATCCTCCATCAGGAGCAACTGGGGACTTATCTACTTGTTTTGAGTTTCTTAGTCTTCTACTTGAAGCATAATTTGGATTTGCACAAAAGTAATTTGCATTTAATGTATACATTTCTGTTGTATTACAACCACCCAAACTTCCTAATGTAACTGATCCACCAGCTGTAGCAAATGTTCCTTCTACAGATTGTACATCTTCTCCACTAAATAACAAGTAAAATGTAGATATACCTGCTGAAATTAAGGTTGCTATTATTATAATAATAGCAATTATTTTCTTTAGTGTAAAATGTTTAGTTTTATGTCTCATGTTTTCCTCCTTTCTTATATTCTTTTTATAACGTATTTTTTAATTAAGAACACTGCTAAGCCAATCATTGCTATTACTCCTAGTGTAATTCCCATAAATGAAGCTACTTCTCTACCAGTATTCATTGCTAACAATGTTGTAGCACTTGATATATCATCTTCTCCATCTTGTCTATTTCCTGGTGTAGAGTCTCCATCTTGTAATCCATAATCATTATATGTTTGAGATATTTCTGCTGTATTTACTATTGTTCCTGTGTTTTCACCTGTCATTCTTCTTAACAATACTAAAGTTATTGTTCTGCTTTCACCTGGTTGAATTAGTGTATTTGCTAAAGATGCTGTATATAGATTTCCATCAGATCCTACATACCAGTTTGGATTTAGGTCTGAGCTAAATGCCATTCCTTCTGGCATATAATCTATTATTTCTTCTGCATATCCAGCTACTTTACCTTCATTTGTAATAGTTAAGTTGTATTCTATTAATACTGTTGAGTATTCAACATATGTATTTAATAAGCTTACCATTGCAAAGTTTGATTTATATTCATATGTTCTTGGGTCTAATCTTGTATTTGTAACTGTTACTCTTGATACTATTTTGTCAAGTTTTAAGTCAAATTGTTCTCTTTCTTGCAAACCTATATCTGTATTATACATATTAGCATTTGTAATTCTTATTATATTTGTTGCAGCTACTGGTTTACCATCTAGTGTTGCCTCTACGAAATCAGAATTTTCGCTACTTGGAATACCCTCTAATTGATATGTTGTTAATATATAATCCGCTGTATTGTATTCTGCAACTGCTGTGTATTCTCCTACAGGTACATTAGCTAATGCATATTTTCCTTCATTATCTGTTGTGGCTTTTATTTCTGTACCATTAGCATCTTTTACTATATATCCATTTTGATCATAAAGTGTAACTGATATTCCTGATAGTCTTTGCTCTGTACTTTCTTTACGTCCATTTTTGTTGCTATCAATCCAAGCCACACCACTTATTCTATATGTTCCATCTACTGTATTGTGACCATCATCTTCGTCATCTGGATTATAAATTCCTGTACCATTTATAGTATGTTTTATTGATGAGACTTGTATATTTTGACCATCTACTGTAATTGCTGGTAAGTTTTCTATTTCTACAGATGATCCTGTAGTTAGAGTATATGCTCTAGCCACTATTGTTAACCTTAATGTATCTCCTGGATTAACTGTTTCCTCTATACCAACTGAATTTGTATTTTTCTCTACTGTATTAGTATTTTGACCATTTTGTACTGTGTACTCTCTACAATATAGAGCATTTGGTAATATATCTGATATGTTTACTAAAACACTATTTGACGAATTATTTGTTGTTTCTATGTAGTATTCTAATGTATCTGTATCAAGCATACTACCTTCTATATTACTTGTAAATCTTACGTCTGCTCTAATATTTCCAACATAGAAGTTTACAGTATTTGATAATTCTGTATTTGATTGAACGCTTTCTCCTGACTCTTCTGATATTGTTACAGTATCAAATGTGGCAGTTGCTTGCATACTGATTGTCTTTTCATATTCGTTTACTTCTTTTGCTTTTAATGTAAATTCAAGTTTTTGCGTTCCCCAATCTTCTATTGAATCTTTCGAATATGTAATGGTATTATTGCTTGAATTATAGTTTAAACCATCACTTCCAGATACATATTCAAGTTCAGAAGGTAAGTTTATGGTTATTTTTACATTTCTTTGCTCATTATCTGAGGAATTTTTTATAGCTAAGCTATTACTAAATTCCTTACCTGCACTTAATTTACTATTTTCTTCATTTGAACCTAATTCTAGGCTAAGTGTTCCATCTGTCGCTTTAAGTTCAAGTACTCCAACACTAGTACCTTCTAGGTTGTCGGCTGTAGTTTCTGCTCTTAATGATATATCTTCATTTAGCATAACGCCTACTCCTAGGAATAGATTTATTTCTGCTGAAGCTTCGCTTCCTGCTGCAATGTTACCTAAATCAAATTCTTCTGAACCATCATTTTCAAAATATGTATATGTACTATTGTCTATAGTTTCTTGTTTGATTTCTGAGTAAGCAAGAGGTATATTGACTTTTAATTTAACATTTCTTGCCTCTTCATCTCCAGAATTTTTTACAGTAATTTTAGCATTAAGATATTTTCCCGCATTAATACTTCCACCATTTGTTATTTCTTCTCCGCTATAGCTTTCTGTAACTTGTATGATTGTATTTATCTCTGGCACATCATCTGTTTTAACACCAACATTGCTAGCCAATACTACATTTTGACTTGTTCCTTCTTGAGCATCATTGTTGTAATATACTCCATAGCTTGCTTTTGCAGTATTTGCATAATCTACGTTTGCAGGTATTGTTATATTATAATTAAAGTTAAATGTTGTAGCATTTGTTACTGCACTATTTGCAACTATCATATAAGATTTTGCGTCTGCAGTATATTCTGTTTGCCAACCATTATTACTGTCATCTATGTTTGCTGTAGCTTCTCCATTTGCTGAGTAATAAACTGTTGCATCTATTCCTTCTACTGAAAGAGCACCTACTAAAGTTGTATCAAATGTTGTTCCTAAGTCGATACTTCCGTCTACTCCTTTATTTCCCTTGAAAGGTATTCTGCCAAGTACTTTTAATCCTTCGGCATCTTTGCCTAAATTGTTTACAACTACTCCAGAAATTGTAGCAGTTTTTTCTTTATCTAATACTGGTAAATTGCCTATAGCTTCACTTTCTTGTGCTGTAACAGTTTCATCTCCATTATATCCTGTTATACTTTGTGTTGTTACAAATCCTGTTGGTGCAACTACATTTACTGGTACTTCTACTGTATTTGTATTTTCATTTTCTGATAATGTTGAAACTCCGCTATTTGATGCATTTGCTATTATTTCATCATTATCATTTGTATATGATAAAACTATATTTGTTTGCTTGCTTGGGCTCAAGTTATTTAATGTTAAGTCTAATACTAATCTTATAACTGTTCCTTTTGCCATTGATTGTGAACTATACTCTGTTTGATTTCCTGTAAATTTTAATTTTATTGTATTTCCATCTATTACAGAATCTCCACTTACTAATTGTTCATCATATAAAAGTGTTGCATCTTTTATTTCAATACCTGTTATCTCTTGAGGAAATACTATGTCTAATTCTGGATTTGCAAATAAGTTGTCTGTAACATCATCTCTTTCTAATGTAATATTCATTACAACATTTTCGTTTTCTACTACTGTAGATAAGTTTGTATTGCTTAATTGCACATTTACTTTTGAAGTTGGTTCATCTAATGTTATTTCTCCTTTTGCTTCTGCATTTATTTGAACTCTTGAAGTTAATGTTTTAAAGCTTGCAATCTGTTCTTTACTATAGTCTAGATTTCCCTTAATAGCTTTTGTTACATTTAAATTTATTTCGCCTTCTGTTTGAGGTTTACTTGCAACAAAAGATATATTTGAATTGTTTATTTCTAATTCTACTGTATCTTTATTTAATGTTCCTATAACTGTTCCATCAGATTTAAGAACATCTATTTTTCCTTCTTCTCCAAGTACTTTTACAAGTTCTTCTGATGATACTGTAACTTTTCTATCGTAAATGTAGGCACTTGCATTTATATCTCCTAGAAAGTCTCCATTTTCTTTAATAGTTACTTCATTTAATGCATCTGCTAAACCTACATTTAATTTGTATTGTACTCCAAATTCTGTTTCTATTTGGTTTTCATTTTTGTCTTTATTTGAGTACATGTATCCTTTGTTTAATGTGGCTGTTTGTGGTAGAACATTTACTGTTGCAATATCTCCTATTTTTGAATCTATATTATAATCTTTTTGTTCCATGCTTGTAGATACAGTTGTTCCATTTAATAATGTTGTATTTGTTGTTGTTTCTGTGTGTATTGTTATTGCTTCTTCATTAGTATTTGTTTCGTATATATATGTAACGACAAATTTGTCTGCTTGTCCTTTTACCCATGAAACCATTCCATTTTCATCTACTGTATTTTCAACATTTATTGTAAGTGTTCCTGATTCGCTGTCATATGCATAGCTATCTTGTGTAAAGTTTACTCCGTCTGCCTCACCATTTGTAGCTAGTGTATCTATTGCGGTTACTATAACTTCTGAAGGTTTTAAGTCATTTATTGTTGGAACATTAATTTGTATTTGTTTTGAGCTTAATGGTAGTTTTGAATCTTTTAATTCATCACTAAGTAATAGGCTAAGCATTGTTTTACCATCATAGTTTAAATATCTAATTACTTCTTGACTTAGTTCCCCAACTAAATTTTCATCTGATGCCATCCAGTTAATATGAACAGTCATATCTTTTTCAATTTCACGTTCTTTGTTATCTTCATTTATGTATGTTGCTTTAAATTTGACTGTGCTATCCTTGCCTAATTCATTTGCCGAAACTTTATCATCTTTATTTGGTATAATTGGTATAGCTAATTCAACTGTTTCACTTGTGTTTATTTGATTTAGCTCTATAGAATTTTCAGTTATGTTTTTAATTCTATTATCATTGACTTTTTCATAGTCGAATTTGTAGTTGTTATTTTCTAGGTTTATTAATATATTCTTTAAGTATCCTGTGTTTTTCACACCAATATTAAGATATAAGTTAGTGTCAGTAGAGTCTATATCTGCTGTGTACTCATATCCTTCGTGTGTTTCTTCATTTCCTAGTTTTACATCAAAAGTAATGTTTTCTTCTGATGTTTCATTATTTTGTTCAATAATGTTCGCTGCATATACGCCAGTTGTAATACAATTAAAACCTACTAAAATTGCAACTAGCATAGTAGCTATTACTTTGCTTATTGTTTTTTGCATAGTAACCCTCCTATTTTAAAATTAACATAACTTAATTATACCTTTTTTTTTGCTATTTTTCAAGATTTTCAGCACATTTTTTGAATTTTTTTGTTTGATTTTATACTTCTAAAAGTCTTTTATTCTAAAAGTATATTTTTAATATGTGCTGAATATAATTCTAACTTATATTAACCTTTATTATTTTTCTTGACAATAGTGATTTTCAATTCTAAAAATAGCTTTTAATATCTTTTCATACGGAAAATATTTTTTCAGCTTTTTTATTAAATTTTCTTTACAAAGTTGTAACAATTTATACCATCTCGCATATAATATTATAGTTAGATTTAAGTATGCGTAAGTAATTTTGATTGTAATATTTGTATAATGGAGGCTTAGGTATGAATGATAATGATATGGCTAATATGATAAAAAAGGCTCAGGAAATGATTAACAATAATCAGATTCCTGATGAACTAAAAAATCTTGTAAAAAATATGCAGAGTAATGGAACAAATAGTATGAATAATCAAAACAACCACAATGGTACTAATAACTATAGTAATCGTTTCAACCATAATAATTCTAATAGTTACAGTAATCAAAGCAATCTCAATAACTCTAATAATTACAATAATTCCAAAGGGCAAACTAACTTCGTAGATAATGTGAGATTAAACAGTTCTCACTCTAAAGAAAGCCAGAATTATAATAAATATTCTTCTACTTACTCTCAAAGAAATAGCAATAATTATGACACTGATAATTCTAATCAGAACAATAACAATATAAATTCCGATTTTCCTAATATAGACATAGAAACAATGATGAAACTTCAAGGAGTAATGTCTAAGATGAAATCTTTTAATAACGATGATGACATGTCTAAGTTATTAATGTCGCTAAAGCCTTATTTGCGTAATGAAAAAAAAGAAAAAGTAGATGAATATATTAAACTTATTAAGATGGGAAAAATGACACAAGCTTTTGACTTGTTTGGTGGTGATAAGAATTGAATTTGTTCCCAGTTGATGGTGATGGTGTAATTGATATTTTCGGATTTAAATTACACACAGATGACCTTTTAATACTGCTTATATTATTTATATTATATAAAGAAGATGTAAAGGATAAATTCCTTTACATCGCATTGATACTGCTATTGCTAAATTGACTACTCCATTTCTATTAGCCCTTCGTCATTTATATAAGCATATGAATAGCTTTCTCTTTCTATATCTTTTCTATCTCTTTCTAGAATTCTACTAGCTATTCTTATTTGTGGTGAATTTATTATACTGGCAGCTATAATCGCTTTTTCATTGCCTTTTGCTCCTGCATGTGCCATTCCCCTAAGGTTTCCTAAAACTGCTATATTGTCTTCTGCAATTACTTCTGCACCATCATTAACATCACCTATTATGACTATACTCCCTTCAAATTCCATTTTCTGTCCTGATCTAATAGAACCTTTATAAAACTTTGTTTCTGATATTTGTATATCCTTTCTAAAAGTTCTTTTTATGCCATGAAGTCCTAATGTTTTTGGACTATCGAAATCGACTTTTACTTTTATAACATTTTGAATTAGTTTTTGAATACTATCAATTTCGAATCTTTTTAAAATTTTACCGGTAACCATAATAGGTGTTTTTTCATCTTTATAAAATTCTTTAAGATCTGGCAATTTTTCTTGTAATTCATTCAAAATCTCATTTGTTGTTGCATCTTCTTTAATTTTAAGTACAATACTATCTTTTTTAAAATAAATATTAATGCATCTAGTCATTTTTAATTACTCCTATATTTTGATTTTTCATACCTCCTTTTATCTTTTGTAAATTTGAAATTATTATAACATTCATTTATTTATTATTCAACCATAAAATTAGAATATATGTTCTGATCATCTTAAGCAATCTCAGACGACGTATATATTATCTTACTGTTTGCATATCAGATGTAGCTGTCATGTCTTCGGTAATTTGTTCTGAGTTCATACCAAAGTATTGTGCAAATATATCTCTAGCAGTTACTGCCGTAGAAGCTCCGTGCTGACCGTCTTTAATATATACGGCTACAGCTATTTCTGGATCATCAAATGGTGCAAATCCAACAAACCATGCGTTGGCATTTCCACTTTCATTTGTTGATGCAGAACCTGTTTTTCCACCTACTTCTATATCAAAGTCTGAGAAATATCTATAAGCTGTACCAGATCCATCACTTGTAACTCCTCTCATTCCTTCTTTCACTGCATTTAAGTTTTCTTCACTAATGCTTAAATCAGATCCACTATTTCCGCTAACGCCTAATTTTTCATTTACATAGCTTTCTATTTCTTCTTTTGGCACTTCTGTTCCATCAGAATTAGTTACAGATTTTATTATTGTTAAATTTAGGTTATGACCTCCGTTTGCAACCATTGCAACATATTTAGCCATTTGAAGTGGTGTGAATGAGTTATTAAGTTGTCCTATAGCTGCTTGAACAGTATATCCATCAACCCAAGGGCTCATTGTTTCTCTAGAAGCTAAAACTCCTGCTTCTTCTCCTGGCAATTCTATACCTGTTTTTTGTCCTAGTCCAAATGCTGAAGCAACTTGAACTAATCTATCTATGCCTGTTCTTCTACCTGTTTCATAGAAGAAATAGTTACAAGATACCTCAATTGCTCGAGTTACATTAAGCCACCCATGGCCTCCACTTTTCCAGCATCTTGGTTGATAATCTCTATAATATCTATATACTCCTGTATCATTAATTCTTGTATTTACATCAATTGCTCCACTCTCCAATCCTGCTATAGCTGTAACCATTTTGAATGTTGATCCAGGTGGAGATATTGAACTAATTGCTTTATTCATAAGTGGATGATCTTCTGCGTTTAAATAGTTATTCCAATTTTCTGTGCTAATACCATCTATAAATAGTGATGGATCATAGTTTGGATAACTTGCCATTGCTAATATTTCGCCTGTTTTAACATTTAATACTACCGCTGCACCTTCTTTTGCCATTTCTGCATCTTTAAGCTCTCCATTTTGCATCATTTGTATATTCTTTTGCAATGCATCTTCTGTGATTTTTTGCAAATCACTATCTATTGTAAGCATTACATCTGCACCTGCAACTGCTTCCTCTGCAACATATTCATCTGTTACAACACCATCTACTGACATGTCTATTTGCTTAACACCATCAGTTCCTTTTAAATATTTTTCTAAAACCTGTTCTATTCCTGTTTTTCCAGTTATATCATTTTGGTCATATTCATCTGGATTTGCTTTTAATTCATCTTCACTTATTGGCCCAACATATCCTAAAATATGTGATGCTAAAAGTCCATAAGGATAAGATAATGTTGGTTCTGATGTTGTACTTATTCCTGGAAAACTTGAACCCATTTCATTTAATTTTGCTAAGCTACTATTACTAATGTTTTCTGCTAATTCAACTGATTTAGTATTGCTGTATCCATCTTTTTCTATTTCATACCTTAAAGTAATTATTTTTCTGGCATCTTGAACATTGTCTGTATTTACTTCATATTCTTGCTTAAAATAATTAAAGCAAGCTTCTGCATCATAACTTGAGTCAAGTTTGTTTTGCTCCTTAAAAGTTTGAGCTGTTTCTTCATTTTTAAAAGCATATGGTTCAACTGTTATAGGAAAATTATCTACATATGTATCTCCATTTTGCTCTAACGTTTGTGCTAACAATAAAAGTGCATTATTTAATGTTTGTGTATCAACTTTTGTCTTATAGATTTCCACATTATATACCAATTTTGTGGATACAAGCTTCTCACCACTACTGTCTAGAATATTTCCTCTTGCTGCTTTTATTGTGGTTTCTCTTGTAAGTCTTGTGTTTGACTCTTCTCTATATTCTTGTCCGATTTACAATTTGCAAATTAAAAAGTTGAAGTAAAAGTATTATTCCAATTATATATACAATTGCTATAGCAATATTGTATCTTAATTTGTTATCTTTTCTACTTTCCACTATTCCTCCAATCCCTTTTATTTTCGTTTTTTATTTTTTGATATTAATTTATGTATAAAATTAAAAATATCTTGTTAAAATCTTTTTACCTTTATATTGTTCTTCTAAATAATATCCTAATTTTTTCATTAAAGGATAAAATATAATTATAAGCATTGTGTTAAATAATATTTCCACTAGTAGAGTAAGTGTAAATGTAAGTATTTCTGGTACTCCTCCATATTGAAAAATATTTATAGCATATGTAAATACTTCATAAATAATTGTGCTTACAGCAGACATTACTATTATAGTTACTCTGCTATCTTTTGAAAAGTTTTTGTCCATATACTCTCCAAGTAAGCCTATAATAGCCAATAAAACTGATGTTATACCTATTGTTTTTCCAAGGTTTAGGTCTATAATTATACCAAATATTATGCCAAATATAGCTCCTGTTTTGTTTCCTATAAATAATCCTATAAATAGTGTTAAAACAATTATAAGGTTTGGCATTATTCCACCTATATTAAACCAAGAAAAGAAATTTAATTGTAAAAAATATATTATAAAAAATGTTAATAATAAAATTAGAATAACTTTAAATTTTCGCAATTTAATCTCCTTTAAACTTTGATATTTACTCTGCCTCGGGTCACTAAAAGCTCCAGAATATATATCAAATTATTAATTTTGAGTGATTACTAATACTGTTTCTAGTCTTGAAAAGTCTGTAGCCACTTCAATTTCTGCATATCTGTCTGCCTCATTTTTGGTGTTGACAACACTTTTTACAGTACCTATTAAAATACCTTTTGGATAAATTCCGCCAAGACCTGAGGTTACAACTTGATCTCCTTGAAGAATTGTGCTATCTGCTGGTATATATGTTGCTCTTACTGTTTCTGTGTTGTTAAGAGTTCCTCTAAGTATTACACTATCTTGCACATTTGAAATATTTGCACTAACACTACTTGCAGTATCTATTATCGTTTGAATTTTTGCAGTATTATTTGTTGCTGAAATTACATATCCAACTAATCCTGATTCTGATATGACTGGCATATTTTCTTTTACACCATCATCGGTTCCTGCATTTATGACAACTATTTTTTCATAATTACTAATACTTCTTTCTATTACATAAGCTGGTACAGTTGTAAATTCAGAATATTTATCTTTTAAATTAACATATTCTTTTAAGGTATTATTTTCTGATTTTAATATTTCCAGTTCTCTTAGTTGTTCTTGTAATTTACTATTTTCATCTTTTAAGCTTCTGTTTTCTTCTTGTAAGCTTGCTATATCACTATTTTCTTGTTCATTTCCTGTAATTTTATTTTTTAAAAATACTATTCCGTTTTGGATTGGAACAAATATCGTACCAGCCACACCTTCTATAAATGACAAGTTTCCTGTACTAATATTTGAAACTATTACAACAACTATTAATACTACTACTGTTATGATAATTCCGATTAAGCCAGCTTTATTTTTCATTAAATAATCATTCCTTACGTTTATTTAGGTTTTAAAGTTCCTATAACTTTTTATAAGCTCAAATATATGTTCTGGAACATTTCAGCGAACGGTTGCAGCGCGAGCATTTTAAATTTTAACTAAGTAGGACTGCAGAGTGTAGCGGGCAAGCTGGAGCGAAGCGACCCGAAGAGTAGAAATGTGGAAGAATGTATATTTGAGCTTGTAATGAATTATAAGTTAATTACATTTTCTTTCCTGCATTCATTAATACGCTTTTTAGATTATCTATGTTTTCTAGTACTTTTCCTGCACCTATTGCAACACATTCAAGTGGTGTATCTGCCACATATGTTTGTACACCTGTTCTTTGTGCAATTAAATTATCTAAATTTCTTATTTGTGCTCCACCACCTGCCAAATAAATACCATTTACGATAATATCAGCTGAAAGTTCTGGTGGAGTAACAGATAATGTATTTATTATTGCTTCTAATATTTCATTTATTGGTTTTCTCATAGCCTGCTCAATATCTTTAGATGATACTGTTACATTCTTAGGAAGTCCTGTATCTAAATCTCTTCCTCTAATTTCTTTAGTAATTTCAGACACTAAAGGAAGTGCACAACCAAGCTCTATTTTTAAGCTTTCTGCTGCTGTTTGTCCAATCGCTATGCCTTTATGGCTTTTTAAATATTCTACTATACTTTCATCTATTTCATTTCCTGCAACTCTTATTGAGTTACTTGCAACTATTCCTCCAAGTGAAATAACTGCAACTTCAGTAGTTCCTCCACCAATGTCTACTATCATATTTCCCATAGGCTCTTTTACATTTATTCCTGCACCAATAGCAGCTGCCATAGGTTCTTGAATTAAATATACTTCTTTAGCATTTGCTTGTAAAAAAGCTTCTTCTATGGCTCTTCTTTCAACTTCTGTAATACCTGATGGAACTCCAACTACTACTCTTGGTTTTCCCGCATTATATTTTTGGCAAACCTTTTTAAGCATATTTTTAAGCATTAAACCTGTTGCTGTAAAATCTGCTATAACCCCATCTTGCATAGGTCTTACTGCTTTAATATTTTCTGGTGTTCTTCCAAGCATTTCTCTTGCTTCTTTACCAGTTGCAACAATTTCACCAGTAACTTTATCTAAAGCAACCACTGATGGTTCTCTTAAAACTATACCCTTCCCTTTTAAGGCAATTAAAATATTTGCAGTTCCTAGGTCCATACCTATATCTTTTGAATTAAAGTTTAATAAATCAAGATTCATTGCTAAAAATTCCTTTCTTGTATGTTTTATATAATAAATTGCAGATATTTATAATTTTGCTTTTTGATTATGCTCAATTACTTTATTGTTTTTTTATTTTCTATAGTTTTAATACTTGTATAGTTGTCTTTTCCTATTACAATATGATCTAAAAAATTTAACTTGAATAATTTAGAGCACTCTTCTACTTTTTTAGTAAAATCTAAATCTGCTTTGCTTGGTGTGGAATCTCCACTTGGATGATTATGTATTAGTATAAATTTATCTAATTCCTCTTTAATTACTTCCTTTAAAATTTCAGCTGGAGCTACAGATATTTGATTAATTGATCCTGTTTTTAGTTCAATATTTTTTACTACTTCGTTTTTTGAATTTAATAAAATTAGTTTTAACTTTTCATGTTTTTCATTTTTTAGTTCTTGCATAAATATACCGGCAACATCACTTGGTCTAATTATTTTTGTTTTTAGATTGTTTATAGGATTATTTATTCTTGTAGCTAACTCACATACTGCCTTAATTTGAATTGCTTTAACTTTTCCTATACCTTTAATTTTTTCCAAAGTTTCAATTCCAATACTTGCAAGTCCACTAATATTTTCCGAAAGTAATAAAATTCTGTTAGCAATATCTACTGATGTCTCTTCTTTTGTTCCTGTTTTAATTATTATTGCCAAAAGTTCTGCATTTGATAACTTTTTTGCACCATACATTAATAATTTTTCATATGGTCTTTCAGATTCTGGCAATTGTTTCATTTTAAGTGGCATAAGTAAATCCTTTCTGCCCCCCAAAAACTCCTTTTTATTAGAATTTTCTATAAATGAATATAGAAATTATTATTCCAATTATACTAGAAATATTTATATTAAACATTATTGCAAATGATAAATTTACAACTCCTAAGTCTAAAGAAATTGGCTCTGTTAATCCAAAACTTTGTCCATATGATAGCCAACTAAGCCAACTTACTCCCTGTGTCAGCTCTCCAATTAGTCCTCCTATAACAAGTCCACATAATATAAATATTATTAGTACAAATGTACTTTTATCTCTTGTTGCCATATGTTACCTCCATTTTATCTTACGGATATTTATAATTTAACATTTGTATTATATATTTTTTTCCATTAATTTTCAAGGTATTTTGTGGAAAAATTGTCTTAATTTTTTTATCAAAACATTGTAAAAGCATGAATCATATGATATACTAATAGATACATAAAAAACCATTTCATAAATACCATTGTTATAACAAGAAAGGAAATTCTATGAAGTTTGAAAAATTAAGTGAATATAAATTAAGAGTTACCGTATCTAATGATGAATTGTTAGAAAGCAGTAACGGCGATTTAGATAATTTTATGTCTAACCCTTCTAAAGCTCGTAAATCCTTTTTAGAAATACTTGATAAAGCTGAGGATGAAGTTGGATTTCATATAGATAATAGTAGAATAAGAATTGATGCCAAAAGTATGTATAATGGTGATTTTATATTTACTATAACAAAACTAATTCCTAAATCTAAAAATTCTAAAAAAGTTAAGCCTTTAAAAGTTCCTGTTCAAAAAGATAATACCTTGGTTTATAGTTTTGTAGACATAGAACATTTTTTTAATTTTTGTAATTTTTTAAAAAAGCAAAAGATTAATAGATTGAGAGAATTTTGCAAAACAATTGAGCTTTATAAATATAATGGTAAATATGTTCTAATTTGTTTAAATATAAATCAAAATTACAGATATATTGGTAAACTTTATTCTGGTATTACTGAGTTTGGTAATTTTTTAACTAGTCAAGAAGCTGTTGCTATGTTAATAAAAGAGCGTGGAACTTCTGTAATTAAGCATAATGCTATTTATACTAGTCAAAAGAATTTTAAATAGATTAAATTTTAAAAATTAATAAAATAATATAAAAAGGTCACAATATACTTCTCGACATTTCAGCGAACGGTTGCAGCGCGAGCATTTTCGATTATAACTAAGTAGGACTGCAGAGTGTAGCGGGCAAGCTGGAGCGAAGCGACCCGCGCAGTGAAATGGGAGAGAATGTATATTGTGACCTTTTTTATTTGTATATTTTGTTCATATTTTTATTGTTTATTTATTATTTTTTATTTTTTATCTTTAATCTTTAATTTAAAATTTCTAGACCAGCAAACTTAGCCATTAATCTTTTATGACCAAATTTATCAAACTCTATATCTACTTTAATATCATCTTCTTCTCTTTCTAAGTTAGTAATAGTACCTTCTCCAAATCTTTTGTGAAATACTTTTTGACCAACTTTATATTGAGATAAGTCAACTGGACTTGATGTTTTCTTTTTATTTAAATTATTTAAGAAACTTTCTGCTGTTCTAAATTGGAAGCTTGGCTGTGCATCATCATTAGTTTGAGACTTATCTCCAAAACTTATTCCATTATTCAAACTATCTGCTGACACCTTATATGAAACTACTTTTGAAGCGAACCTATCCGCATAGCCATTTGCTCTATTGCCATAGCTCCATGAATACTTAGAGTCCTCAAATTCGTCTTCTTCCTCTTTTTCAGCAAAGGCATCTTCATATCCATCAAGTAAATCTGCTGGAATCTCTTTTAAAAATCTTGATGGTGGATTATAACTCGTTGAGCCAAATATTGTTCTTTTTCTTGCAAATGTTAAATATAAATAATGCTGAGCTCTAGTTATACCTACATAAAATAGCCTTCTTTCTTCTTCTATGTCTTCTGGGTTGTCCATTGATTTGTGTCCTGGAAATACTCCATCTTCCATACCAACCAAGAATACTACTGGATATTCCAAACCTTTAGCACTATGAAGAGTCATTAATGTTACCATATCATCTGATTCTTCCAAACTGTCTGTATCACTAGATAACGAAATGCTTTCAAGGAATTCGTTTAAATTATTATCTGCTGACTCTTTTTCAAATTCCATAGCAACAGTTAAAAATTCCTCTAAGTTTTCAATTCTACTTTCTGCTTCAACTGTATTTTCATTTTTTAAAGCTTGAGTATAACCTGTTTTATTTAATGTTTGTTTAATAAGTTCTGATACAGGCACATCTGTTGCACGTAACTCTTCGATTACATTTATAAATTCTCTAGTATTTTGATAAATTCTAGGCAAAAATTTATCCGCTTCTTTAATAACCTGATACATTGAAATTCCATTTTCTGCCGAAATCTTTTCAATGTTTTCTAAGCTAGTTTTTCCTACACCCCTTTTAGGTTCATTAATTATTCTTTCTAATGAAAGATTATCTGATGGATTTGCAATTAATCTTAAATATGCAATAATATCTTTAATTTCTTTTCTTTCATAGAATTTTAAACCTCCAACAATTTTGTATGGTATGTCTTCTCTTCTAAGTACATCTTCAATTGCTCTTGATTGAGAGTTCATTCTATATAAAACCACAAAATCTGAATATTTGTAATATTCTTCTCTTCTTAAATGATTTATTTCTTGAACTATAAAACTACCTTCGTCATATTCATCTTCACCACAATATACAAAAGGAAGCTTGCCTTCATCATTTTCTGTCCAAAGTACTTTTTCATATTTGTTTTCATTATGCTTAATAACAGCATTTGCAGCTTTTAAAATATTTCCAGTGCATCTATAATTTTGCTCTAGCTTAACTATTTTTGCACCCGGAAAATCTTTTTCGAAATTAAGTATATTAGTTATATCTGCTCCTCTAAAACGATAAATTGATTGGTCACTATCTCCAACAACAGTAATATTTCCATACTTAGAAGCCAAAAGAGATACTAACATAAATTGAGATTTATTTGTATCTTGATACTCATCAACTAATATGTACTTAAATTTACTAGAATAATAATCTAGTACATCAGGATTATCTGTTAAAATATTTATAGTGTAATTTATAATATCGTCAAAGTCTATAGCATTATTTTCCCTAAGCTTTTTTTGGTATAAGTAATAAACTTTTGAAGTTATTTCTTTTCTGTAATCTCCGTTTGCTCTTTCCTCATATTTTTCAGGAGTTAACATTTCATTTTTTGCATTACTTATTTCAGATAAAATAGATCTGTCCGTAAATAATTTGGGGTCAATGTTAAGCTCTTTCATACAATTCTTAACTAATGTTCTTTGGTCTGTTGAGTCAAATATTGCAAATGAAGAATCAAAACCTATTCTATCTATAAATTTTCTAAGTATTCGCACACAAATAGAGTGAAAAGTTCCAAGCCATATATCATTTATGGCGTCACTTGCTAATCGCTCTACTCTTTCTTTCATTTCATTTGCTGCTTTATTGGTAAATGTAATAGCTAATATATTCCATGGTTTTACACCCTTTGCTTGCATTAAATAACTGATTTTATATGTAAGCACTTTTGTTTTTCCAGAACCGGCACCTGCTATAACTAAGCATGGTCCTTCTGTAGACTCTACCGCTTCTTTTTGTCTTGGATTTAATTCATTTAATAGTTCGTCCATTGATAATATTATTCCTTGTATATATTTAGATTTTTATGGATTAACCTATAAACCTTCTTGATTTTGCTTTATGCAAACTTATTATTGTAAAACTTTTGTTCGTACTTAAAGATTTTACTATATTTTGTTTTTATAGTCAAGGAATTTTGAAATTTGTATCAATATAAAAATGTCTCGTTAATTATAAAATATAAAAATTTTATTGACGAAAAAATTGACATTTTAAAAAACTTATTATATAATAGGAATAGAAAATGAGATGCCACAGAAATGTGTGCTACCTATAAGATATAGTTACACCACATAGCTTGGCGAAGCGTAATGTGGTGCATTTTTATTTGCTCAAAATAATAACCAAAGTTATAATTAAGGCAATTGCTATGATAGATACAGCTATTAATCCGAAGAAAAATAGACTAAGTAAGTTTATTAATATTATGTACATAGCACCACCTCCATTCTCACAGTAAAAACTGTGTATGTAAAGTGGTAGCACACACACTGCTTTCTCTCATTCTCTATTTTCAAAATATACTATATTTCGTTATTATTGTCAATGTTTTTTCGTTTTATTTTTGTTAATTTTTAGAATTCAATCAGCATCGCAAATAATCCAATTATAAATCCCATCATATTACCCAAAGATGTGATTCTCCCCTTATATAATTCATTTGCTTCTGGTATAAGCTCACCTGTTACAATGTAAAGCATTGCACCAGCAGCAAAACTTAAACATACTGCAATAATTTGTTCAGATATGTTTCCTATTAATGCTCCAATTAGTGCTCCTAAACCTGTTGCTATCCCAGATAGAATCACATACAGCATTACTTTAAATGGACTCATTCCTCCATTTTTCATAGGAACAGCCATGCTTATTCCTTCCGGAACATCGTGCAAACATATTGCAATTGCAAGTGATAAGCCTAAAGAAGTAGATGAATCAAAGCCTGAACCAATTGCTAAACCTTCTGGAATGTTATGAAGTGCTAGCCCAATACTTACAATTATTCCTGTTTTTAATAATCCTTTATTTCTAGCAGAAATTTTATTATTTCCTTTTACTTTTGTATTACTAGTATAATCTTTTTTATTAAAAGTGTTTTTTACCAAATTATCACATAGAATCATTACAATTATTCCAAGTATAATACCTGAAATAGTAGTGTAAATTGAAGAAATTCCAATTGCTTCTGGAATTAAATCAAAACAAATAACTGCGAGCATTAGGCCTGATGCAAAAGCTAACACAAAACTTAAAAATTTATTTGAATTTCTTTTAGAGAAAATTCCTATCAAACCACCTATTGTAGTTCCAATTGTTCCAAAAAATAAACCTAACATTGCAACCGTTGAAATGCCCATAAAAAATTTCCTTTCTTTTTTAATGTATTGTTTTTATTATATTTATATGTACAAGATTTTTTTATATTCAAATAAATTTTATAAAAAAAACAAACACATTAAAGTGTTTATTTTTTATAATTTGCTATTCTTCATTTCCTTTTAATTTTTCAGCTGTATCTGCCGCCGCCAAATTATCTATCATTTCATCCAAATCACCATTTAAGAAATTATCCATTTGGTAAATACTCATTCCAATTCTATGGTCTGTAATACGTCCTTGAGGATAGTTATATGTTCTAATTTTTTCGCTTCTCTCTGCATTTCCTATTTGACTTCTTCTTTCATTTTCTAGTGCACTATCTCTTTCAGCTTTTTCTTTTTCATATAGTCTAGAGCGAAGTAATTTCATTGCATATTCTCTGTTTTGAACTTGTGATCTTTCAGTTTGACATTCTGCAACCATGCCTGTTGGAATATGAATTAATCTTACAGCAGATGATGTTTTATTAACGTGTTGTCCGCCTGCACCTGAAGCTCTAAAAACTTCCATCTTAATGTCTGCTGGGTTTATTTCAATATCCACATCTTCTACTTCTGGAAGTACTGCAACTGTAGCTGTTGAAGTATGAATTCTACCACTTGCCTCAGTTTCTGGAACTCTTTGTACTCTGTGTACGCCACTTTCATATTTTAATCTACTATATGCACCTGTTCCTTTTATCATAAAAGATATTTCTTTGTATCCACCAAGTCCAGTTTCATTTTCGTTTAACACTTCTAGTTTCCAATGTTTTCTATCTGCGTACATTGAATACATTCTAAATAAAGTTCCTGCAAATAAAGCAGCCTCTTCTCCACCAGCACCTGCTCTGATTTCGCAAATTACGTTTTTGTCATCATCAGGGTCTTTTGGTATTAATAATACCTTTAGCTCTTCTTCAAGTTTTGGTAATAATTCTTTGCTTTTTAGCATTTCCTCTTCTGCCAAATCTTTAAGTTCTGGGTCTGAAAGCATTTCTTTTGCTTCTTCTAAGCTTTGCTTTGTTTGCTTATATTCTCTATATTTTAAAACAATTGGCTCTAAGTCTGAATGTTCTTTCATGTTTTTACGCCATTCATTTTGTTTTGCAATTTCTTCTGGATCACTTATCTTTTTTGTTAGCTCCTCATATCTTTTTTCAACTTCGTCTAAGTTTTCAAACATAAAATTTTTCCTTTCTAACAAATCTCTACATATATAATATTTTTTGTATTAAATTAATTAATACTATTTATATACATTATTACAATTTTTTACACTTTTATTATTATACTATAAATCCAGCTTGCTTTCAAGCCTTTTCTGGCGACTAAATTATTTTATGAATAGTTACATAATAATTTTTATATTTTATGGACTTTTTTATAAAAAAATTATATAATTTTATTTATATTATTCTAATTTATTATTTTTAATAATAACATTTATTAGGAGATTATTTATGGACCGATATAGGCAAACTAAAATAGCCGGAATTTTAGGAATTGTAGGAAATATATTTTTATTAGTAATTAAGGGGATAATTGGACTAATTACCAATAGTCAAGCAATGATAGCAGACGCCGCAAATAGCGCTGCAGATATTTTTGCATCTCTAATGACTTTTATAGGAAATAAAATTGCAAGTGAACCTAAAGATGATTCTCATAATATGGGACACGGAAAAGCAGAATATATATTTTCTATGTTTATAAGTATATCAATGATGGCAATATCACTAAAATTATTGTATGATTCTATAATGTCATTAATAAATGGAGATACTTTCGAATTTTCTTGGTTTTTAGTAATAGTTTGTATTGTAACAATTATAGTAAAATTAGCTTTATTTTTATATACAAATAAGTTGTCAAAAAACTTTGAAAATCTATTATTAGAAGCAAATAAAAAAGATCATAGAAATGACTGCATAATAACAACTTTTACACTAATTTCCATTTTATTAAGTTTAATTAATATATATTGGTTTGACAGTGTGGTTGGTATAGGTATTTCTATTTGGATTTTTTATTCAGGTTTGCAAATATTTATTGAAAGCTATAATGTTTTAATGGATAAATCTTTAAATAATGAAGATAAAAATAAAATAATTGAAGTAATTAATAAATATCCAGAAATAAAAAAATATAATCACTTAAATACTACACCTGTGGGATATAGATATTTAGTTTCAATAACAATTTTTGTTGATGGAACTTTAACAACATTTGAAAGTCATAGCATTGCTGATAAATTAGAAAAAGAATTAAATAATTTGCCTTTTATATATTTGGCAATTATACATGTTAATCCTATGGAAATGGAAAAAGACAATATATAAAATAATTACACAAAAATACCCTAATTATTTTTTCTAATAATTTAGGGTATATTTTTTATTAAGATTTAGAAGTACATAGTTATTACAGAGTTATAAAATTAAAATCAATATTATTCTTATTAAGAATTTCTTTTTCTCTATTTGTACAAGTAAATAAAATTACTTGATTATCAATTTTGCTTAAAAAGTCTAGAGCAGCCTCCAATCTTTGGTCATCATAATATGCAAAAGCTTCATCCAACATAACTGGTAATTTTTCTTTGCTAATTTCATTCATAATTGCAAGTCTAAGAGATAAATAAATTTGTTCAATTGTACCTATGCTTAAACTTTCTGCAGGAACATATCTACCATCGTCTAATTCTACTATTATTTGATCATTAATTATAATATTTTTATATTTTCCATCAGATATTTTTTCTATATTTTTAGATAAGCTTTGATTAAATTTAGGAGTAATATTTTTTTTCATTTCAGTGTAAGCTTCATCCAAAATAACTTTAGCTAAATTAATTTCTTCTGCTCTATTTTGCAATTTTTTTAGATTTTCTTGCTCTATTTCTAGTAGTTCTTCTGTATGTATCAATTTTTCAAGTTTTGGATCAATATTATCTCTATCTATTTCTAATTTATGTAATTGTAAATTTAATTCGTTTATTTTTCTTTGGTTTGTACTAATTAATAAATCAATGTTTGAATTAAATAAATCATTAATATAATATTCAGAAAAATAATTTTTATTGTTTTCAATAATATTGTTTTTTTCTTCAATCAATTTATTCTTTACTTCATTTTCTACTTTTTTAATTTCATTTTTTATTTCTTCAGTATTTTTTTCTAATAATTCAATTTGTCCGTCTAAAATATTCATTTGTTTTTTTATTTCTTCTTTTTCTAAATTAATTTTATTTAATTTATTTTCTTCTTCAATTTTAATTTTTTTATTTTTATTTAATTTACTAAAAAAATAAATTATATAAATAGGAATTAATAAAAATAATATAATATTAATGAAAATATTTTTTATAAAAATAAAATTTAAAATATTAATTATTAATAAAAATAATAAAATAATAAAATTAATTGTTTTATTTTTATTATTTATTTTTTTATTTTCTAAATTATTATCAAAATTATTTTCAATGTTTTTAATTTTATTTAATAAAATATCTTTTTCATTATCCAATTTTTTAATTTTATTATTATTTTCTTCCAAAATATTATTCTTAAATTTTAACTTTTCATTCTCGTTTTTATTTACATAAATTATATTATTTATACTATTTAATAATTTTTCTTTTTCAATTTCTTCCTTTAAATCTCCATTAATATCGTTAATATTTTTCTCAATCTCATACCTAATATCTTTAGCATTACTTATTGTCATTAGGTCAAGCCTATATTTTTTAATATTACTCTCTGCTATATTAATAGGCCTTTCCTTACTATTTGATGTTCCCACCTCATTAAGTAACATAGAGTTCATGTTGTTCATTGCCTTCTTATATGATACATCTTCCGAACCGCTTTCCGCAAGGTTTGCAACCTTTTGTAGTAAAATGCCTTGTTCGGTGCTATTTACTACTACTTCCTTTTGCGCTGACAAAGATGTTGACATAAATGTGTTCTCATCTACATTTGTCTGCTCTAAAAAAAATTGATTTCCTGTCTTTTTGTCAATTTTAAACTCATCAGAAATATCCACAAATTGGTCATTATATACTGTTGGATTTTTCTTATTAAAATCTCTGTATATTTCATATTTGGAATTATTATCCAGTGAATATTGTATTTTACCTGAAAAATCTTTTTCTCCCCATGGCAAATATTTATCATAATCAGAAATATTTTTTCCATTTTTATTTTTCGAAATTCCATAAAAAGTATTTTTTATAAAATTTAATAATGTAGATTTTCCACTTTCGTTTTTTCCATAAATAATATTCAATTTTTTTAAATTAATTTCTCTATTTTTTAAATTTCCATATGAATTAATTTTTATATTTTCTATTTTCAAAATAATTTTCTCCTTTTAATTTTTAATTATTTTTATTTTACTTAATTAATTTTTATTTTTTTAATTAATTTATTTTTTTATTATTTTATTTAATTGTTTTATTTAATTAATTTATTCTTTTATTTAATTTTTTAATTAAATATTTATTTCAAATAAAATATTTTTGTTTAATTATTTATTTATTTTTTCCAAGAGCCTGCTCAGCAATTTCTAAAATATCCTCATAAGTTTTCTCATCAATTAAATTACTATTTTTTCTCTCATTTAATTTTTTAATAAATAGTCCTTTTAATGTATTATTATTTTCTTTAAAATCAATTTTTAATTTTGTATTATCTTTTATTTTGATAATATTTTTATTAATTAATTTAATATCAATATTTATTGGAAAATTTCTATAGCCTATTAATATTATTTTATATAATTTATTTTCTTCATTAATATTATTTATTTTTTCTATCAATTCTTCTTCAGAAATAATATTACTAACATCTAATTCAAATTCTACAAATTCTCTTTCATCTATTTTTATAAATTCTTTATTTAATTTTTTGTCAACAATTTCTCCAACAATCATTCCGTGCTCACCTAATTCATCAAACCCTAAAGAAATTAAAGAGCCTGGATAAGTAATGTTCGTTTTATCATCTCTCTTATGAATATGGCCTAGTGCTACATAGTCAAAGCCCATAGATTTTATTTCATTTAAGTTCATAGGATTATATTTTGATTCTCCTAAGTCACCATGTGTAATTAATATATTTATTTTTTCTGGCTCATCTAAAATAATATCTTTTATTTGATTATTATTCATTTCAAAATTATTAAATCCAAATCCATAAATATTTACATTATCGTTTTCCACTTTTTCTACAGCATTTGTGAATATTTTTACATTATTATTCCAAGAATATGTGGCATAAAACGAATTTTTTATATAAGGATCATGATTTCCTGGAGTGATAAAGATTTTTGTATTTGGTATTTCCTTAAATAAATCGTTTAAAAAACTTATACTACTTTCTCTAATATACTCTTGATCATATAAGTCTCCACTAATAAATAAATATTCTACATTATTTGCTTTAATATAATCTATAACTTTTTTTAAAGCATTTCTTTGCTCTAGTCTTCTCTCTATTCCTATATCTGCTCTATCACTTATTGTTTTAAATGGTGTATCTAAATGAATATCAGCTATATGTACAAATTTCATTTTTTTATCCTTTCTCGAATTAATTTTATATAAATTAATTAATTCTTATGTAATTAAAATTAATTTATTATTAATTAATTAATTTGTAACA
>CAMMFK010000001.1 GCA_946496115.1 uncultured Clostridium sp. | reverse complement strand
TTGATAAAAAAAGTTATATGCTAAAAGAAACAGATTTAATAAATAACACAAGAAAGCAATTAGATGAATATTTTGCAGGCAATAGAAAGAAATTTGATATTCCAATAAAGCTAGATGGCACAGATTTTCAAATAAATGTATGGAAAGAGCTTTTAAAAATACCATATGGCGAGACTTGTTCATATTTAGATATTGCAAAACGTATAGGAAATCCGAAAGCATCTAGAGCAGTAGGAATGGCAAATAATAAAAATAAAATAATAATTATAGTTCCTTGTCATAGAGTAATTGGAAGCAATAAGAAGTTGGTTGGATATGCCTGTGGGTTAGACGTTAAAGAAAAATTATTAGAGTTGGAAAGAGAAAATTTATAGGATATTATTCAAAAAAATTTAGAGAAAATTGATACTAAAAAGGTTTGCGTAAAAACTTTGTAGAAGGGAATGTATTTTTGATGAATAAAAATAAGCTTCATATAGCAATGCAAATGGTAATAGAAAATAAAGAGCAGAATTTTGAAATGTTTTACAAAGAGTGTAAAGACTATGCTTTCAAAATAGCTTTTGGCATTATAAAAAATAAAGAAGATAGTGAAGACATTGTGCAAAATTTATTCTTAAAAATATATAAATTACCAAAAGATAAGCTACCAAGCAGAAATGAAGCTTCTTGGTTATATACAGTTGCAAAAAATGAAACTTTAAATTATATAAAATCAAAAAGAAAAGATATAAATATAGATGATCTTCAAATTTACAAAGCTGATGTGGAAATTTCCAACTTAATTAATGAAGCTAGCTACAAAGAATTAATGAAAAAGTTAAATTCAGAAGAAGAGCTTATAGTAAAGTTAAAAACGGAGTCGAATTTTACTTTTAAAGAAATAGCTAAAATACTAGGTAAGAATGAAAATACTGTTAAATGGAAATATTATTCGGCTATTCATACACTAAAGCTATTTATAACAAACTTGTGCTTGTTTGTGATATGTACAAGTATTGTAAAATTAATGGATAAAAATATGCACGAGGAGCAACAAAGTAATGATGATGGAATAAATGGTCAAAATGGTAATGAAATTATAACTGATAGTGATGAAATAAATGGTCAAGATGGTGAAAATACAATAGATGCAGAAAAAAATGGTTCACAAGAGAACCAAGAATTAGATAGTGCAATTGAAAATGATGCAAACACAGAAAATAGTTCACAAAAAAATGAAATGGATTGGCCAGACAGCTTTATTGAAAATGAATTGGATACAATAATTACAGATTCAATAATTTCAGAAAATAATAATGCAATTAATGAAAATAATATTAATGAAAGTTCAAGTAGTGATGATTTAGAAGAGACCACTCAAACAATAGAAAATGCTACTTTTAATACAACTACAAAGTTGCCACTTTATTTTTTAACAATATTATTTTTAGTATTATCTATTATATTTTTGATAAAATTTATAAAATACCAACTAAAACGAAAAAATAAATTGTCTAGTAAGTAGAATATTAAAACAAAATATATTTAAGGATAAATAAAAGTTTTAATAAAATCTATTTTTAGGAGGTACTTATGAAAAACAAAATTTTAATAGGAATTATTATATTTATTGCTTTAGCTGTGACGATAGGATTGGTGCTATTTAGCTTGGGGTTTTTTAAAGATGATGACACTAAAGCTAATAATATTTATAACGGAATTGAAACTAATTATAATACTTTAAATAATAACGAAGTTGGTAATAATGTTACTGGAAATCAAATAGATACAAAAAATGCAAGCTTAGAAGAATTACCACAAAATTATACAATTGAGCAGGCTATAAAAGACGGATGTTTTACTGTAACATATTATGCTGTGTATAATAAAGAAAATTTAGATGATTTTATAGAAAAAACATCTGTAAATAATACTAATAGGGAGGCTGATTCGATTAGAATAGCTGCTTCAACAGTAGAGGGAGATTTGATTTTATACGATTTAATTTTTGATGGAGAAAAGTATACTTTAAAATCTGATTATACAAGAGATAAATATATGGCAGAAGATGATAGAAAAGTTGTAATTAATGATGATATTCCAGGAAGGTTTTATACAATAGCTTTAAGACAAGATGGAGAAACTATTAGATTAGAATTGATACTTACAGCAGAAGCAAGCCAAAAAGAAGAAGGAAAAATATACGAAGATATTAATATTGTATCTTATCCATTAAATGCTACTGTATACCCAGTTGCCCCTGAATTTAGAGCAGAGGTTTTAGAGGTATTTGACAATGTAATGTGGATTAAGCCAATAGAAAATGGAGAAGGATTAGGAGACAAATTATTAATTAATACCCAAGGAAACGATTTTGAAGTAGGAGATACTGTAAGAGTAATTTTTACAGGATTAATTAGAGATACTTATCCAGCTCAAATAGAAGTAATAAGTGTAGAAAAGTTTGAGATATATAATAATTAATTATTAATATAATGCAAAAAAGGTGCTATAAAAATAGCATCTTTTTCATTGTATAGGAAAAATCAAGTTTTTCCTATACAATAAAAGCATTGCACACAATTTTACATTTGTAAAATTGGCGCACGAACAAAGACGCGGGCGATGTAAATTTAAAAGTAGAACAAAGTTAAAGAAGCCCGCTTTTGTTCTGGATAGAATAAATAAAACAGTTGAAATTATCGCATTTTTTTGATAAAATATAATTATGATTAATAGAGATTTTACTTTGGGGACGGAGCAAAACGTAAAATTTTACGAAAAGGACCGTCCCAAAAGTAAAAAAGGAAAAGAAATGTTTAACATAGAAGAAGAATTAAAAAAATTACCTAATAAACCGGGCGTGTATATAATGCACGATAAAAATGATAAAATAATATATGTTGGCAAGGCAGTTAATTTAAAGAGAAGGGTTACATCATACTTTAGGAAAACTAAAAAAACACAAAGAATACTTAATATGGTTGCACTAATAGACCATTTTGAATATATTGTTTGTGATAATGAAGCGGAGGCTTTAGTTTTAGAGTGTAACCTTATTAAAAAGAATATGCCTAAATTTAACGTACTTTTAAAAGATGATAAAACATATCCATATATAAAAATAAATGTTAAAGCAGATTTTCCTGATGTGTATATGACTAGAAGAGTGCTTAATGATGGTGCAAAGTACTTTGGACCTTATCCTAATTCTGGTGCTGCAAAAGAAATGTGTGAATTTATAAAATCTAAGTTTAAAATCAGACAATGCAAAAGTTTTAAGTATAAAGATAGACCATGCTTAAATTATCACATAAAAAGATGTTCTGCACCATGCCAAGGATATATTAGTAAAGAAGATTATCATAAACAAATTAATCAAATTATATCTATATTAGATGGTAAGACTGATGGTGTAAGAAAAGAATTAGAGCAAAGTATGAAAGAAGCATCAGAAAAGATGGATTACGAAAAGGCAGCAGAATTAAGAGACCAAATAAATGCAATTGACAGAATTTCACAAAGGCAAAAAGTTTCAAATATATCTGAAAATGACATAGATGTTATAGGACTTTATAAAGATGAATACGAAATTTGCATAGAGATTTTTTACATAAGAAATAGTAAAATGGTAGGAAGAGATAATTTCTTTTTAAAAGGTTTAAATGATGAGGATGATAAAGAAATAATATCTGACTTTATAAAACAATATTATATGGGAAGAAGTTTCTTTCCTAATAAGATTATGATAAAAGAAGATATTGAAGATAGGGAACTTCTAGAAATATGGCTTACTCAAATGGCTGAAAGAAAAGTTGAAATCAAAGTTCCACAAAAAGGCGAAAAATTACGATTAGTAGAAATGGCTGAAAATAATGCAGAGATTACTTTAAAAAATAAGCAAAAGAGCAATCAACATATAATTGTGGAAATGAAAGATGCACTTAAATTGGATAAATTACCTAGAAAGATTGAGTGTTTTGATATATCAAATATTTCTGGAACCTATATGGTTGCTGGAATGTGTGTTATGATAGATGGCATTATAAAAAAGAATTTATCAAGAAGATTTAAAATTAAAACAGTATTTGAGCAAGATGACCCTAGATGTATGAGGGAAGTTGTTGAAAGAAGATTAAGGCATTCAATAGATAAGGAAGATGATGGATTTGGAAAATTACCAGACTTAATATTTGCAGATGGAGGTATTACTCAAATAAGAGCAATCCTTACAGCCATCCACAATGTGGAGAAAGAAAGTGGAAAACAGCTTGAAATAAGAGTATTTGGTATGGTAAAAAATGACAAACACAGAACAAGAGCTTTAATTGATGAAAATAGAAATGAAATACAAGTATCTGATGAAATGTTTAATTTAATTACACAGTTTCAAGATACAGTGCATGATACAGCGATAGGCTATCATAAGTTTTTAAGAGATAAGTCAATGAGTAAATCTGCTTTAGATGATATAAAAGGAGTAGGAACGACTAAAAAGGCTTTATTACTAAAGAAGTTTGGAAGTGTGCAAAAAATAAAAGAAGCGGATATTGGTGAAATTGCTAAAGTTAAGGGAATTAATGAAGAATTAGCTCAAAAAATAAAGGACGAATTAAGTAATAATTAAGATAAGCCCTGAATATAATTTAGTATACTTAAGTTATTAGGAGGGGATTATGAGCAAAAAAATAATAACAGGTTTAGTAATAAGTTCTGTAATTGTACAAGCAATATTGTTTTCTTTATTATATCAATTCGTACAAGTACTTAATACATTGTAAAAATTATTAGAAAAGACCAATATACATTCTTCCACATTTGCTTCACGGTTTCACTTAAGCGAAAACGCTCGCACGCTCACTTCGGCAGTTATACTTAGTTATTATTCAAATTTTAATGATGCCTCAGGTCGCTAAAAGTTCCAGAACATATATTGGTCTTTGCAAAATTTAGAATCATATTAAAATTTAGAAAGGATTGTAGAAATGGACGTAGCAAAAGATTGGAAAGATTACGAAATACTAGATATGGCAAATGGTGAAAAGCTAGAAAGATGGGGAAATATTACACTAATAAGACCAGACCCACAAATAATATGGAAAGAAAAATCTTTTCCTGAAAAATGGAAGAATGCAAATGCCAAATATAATAGAAGTAACACTGGTGGTGGAAATTGGAATTTTATTAAACCATTACCAAAATCTTGGCAGATTAAATATAAAGATTTAACTTTCAATATTAAACCAATGGGATTTAAGCATACAGGTATTTTTCCAGAGCAGGCAGTAAATTGGGACTGGATGATGGACAAAATAAGAAATAGCAATAGGGAAGCAAAGATATTAAATTTATTTGCTTATACCGGAGGTGCTAGTGTAGCTTGTTTAAAAGCTGGTGCCTCTGTTTGCCATGTAGATAGTTCAAAAGGAATGTGCGAATGGGCAAAGGAAAATGTAGCCTCATCAGGATTAAGAGAAAGACCAATTAGATTTTTAATTGATGATGTTGTAAAATTTGTTAACAGAGAAATAAGAAGAGGAAATAAATATGATGGAATAATTATGGACCCACCTTCTTATGGAAGAGGAGCAAATGGTGAGGTATGGAAGTTTGAAGAAAATATAGCTGATTTAGTAAAACTATGTATAAATGTACTCTCAGATAAACCTTTATTTTTCTTAATTAATTCATATACAACAGGAATTTCAAGTCAAGTTTTAGAAAATTTGTTAAGAATAAACATTTCTAAAAAAGTTGGTGGTAAGTTTAGCCATGGAGAATTAGGATTGCCTATGACTAATTCAAAATTGATTTTACCTTGTGGAATTTATGGTAGATGGGAAGAGTAAATATGAAAATTTTATATGAAGATAATCACATAATAGTAGTAGAAAAAATAGTAAATATACCATCGCAATCAGATAAAACTGGTGACAAAGATATGCTTACACTTATTAAGGAATACTTAAAAGAAAAATACCAAAAACCAGGAAATGTATATTTGGGCTTAGTACATAGACTAGATAGGCCAGTTGGTGGAGTAATGGTATTTGCAAAAACTTCAAAATCAGCATCAAGACTAAGTGAAGAAGTAAGGAATAAAACATTTAAAAAAGAATATTTAGTTATATGTAATGGCAAAATGGAAAAAGAAAAAGATACACTTGTAGATTATTTGTGGAAAGATGAAAAGACTAATACAAGTTATGTAGTAAAACCAACCAAGAAGAATGCGAAAGAAGCAGTTTTAGATTATGAAGTATTAGGATATAATGAAAAAGAAAATCTTTCAATACTAAGAATAAATTTGCATACAGGAAGGCATCATCAAATTCGAGTTCAACTCTCAAGTAGAATGCATGCAATATATGGAGATAGTAAATATCATGGAAGAGGAGCTGGAACTGATATTTGCTTATGGGCATATAAACTTACAATAGTTCATCCAACTACAAAAGAAGAAATGAGTTTTATAGATTTACCAGAGCCAAAAGGAATGTGGAAATTGCTATATGAAAATGGAGCACAAGATAAGATAAACGAAACAAAATAACAAAAAAGTTTGGAGCAAAATTTTTAATATGAAAGGAAATGAATTATGAGCAAAGCAATGGGTGTTTTAATGGATATGGAAGGTATTTTACATGATATGCAAAATATAGAAAGACAGATTGATGGAATTGATAGTAATGTACGTAATAGACCATATACGGCAAAAGAATTAATGGAGGAAAGGGCGCTTGAGACTGAAAAAACAGAAAAAAGAGAGCAATTAAATGGATTAAAACAAATGCTAGCAAGATTATTAGAAGATAAGAACGAAAGTGATATATTAAGGACAGAATTATTAGGAAAGTATCAAAAAGCTGACAATAGCGAAGAAAGAAGTAAATACGGATTATATTTAGAATGGATAAAAGAGGCAAGTTCTATAAATACCAAAAGAGGTCAATTAAATAGAGTTAGAAATGCAGGTGGTCAGACAGATAAAACAAATAATTCTATGGACGGAAATAGTGCAAAATCTATACAGGGATTAAATATAACAACAGACGACCGCAATGACGATGGAAGATAACAATATTAAATTTTTGACTTTGAAAATATGAACAAAATATAAAGTTTTAAAGTTATGCTTAATAAATAAATTTAAAACCAAAACTGACTAGGAATAAGGAGATTCCTAGTCAGTTTTGGTTTGTATGAGCAAGGAATAAAAGCAGTGTTAGCAATATTCGTTGCTCAAGCGTGTTGCTCATCATCACCAAGAGGTACTATGGTGAGTTTGTATTCGGTTTTCTTGTGGTCCGATTTTTTGCCGTCCGAGTTACAATCGTACGAGATGATGCCTGTGATATGATATATTTCTGAAGCCTTTTTGAGAGCAGGTTTAAAGTTGTGACCATCAAACTGATAGATAAATTCTCTTAAAAAGTCATTACAGAGTTTCCGAGAAAGCTCAGTTGCATGGACTACGTGAAATTCATATCCACCTTTGTAGCATGTAACGAGTTTTCTGATGGATGGGCGAGTTATTGCGGGCATGAAGAAACCCTCCTCTTTCAAAAATGTTACATATTTAATTGTACCACTATATTAGATATATGTAAAGTTATTTACTTTTACTTTTGTCGAAATTTGTCGTAAAACGTCAACGAAAAAGCACAACAATTTTATTAAAACGCATTGACATAAACTGGAAAACGTAATATACTTAATAGCACAGTATTTAAGAATATAATTAATAAGTTTTAATTTCAAAGATTTAAAGAATAGCGCTATTAAATTTTATTTCAAATTATTTGCTTTCTAAACTCTACACAAGATAAATTCAGAGAATAATAAATTTTTTATATAAAAGCATTAGTTAAATTCGGTAATATACTAGTTAAAATAAGATATTTGAGTAATTCTAAAAAATAACTAGGTTTATTAATTGTGCTCAAAAATCTTGACGAAGTATCACTAAAATAGTATAATTAAGGAGGTATTAAATGAAACAAAAAATGCATATAACAAAAGAGGCCAAGCCTAAAGGAAATATACATGATACAGCTATTCGTGGAGTTTTAATGAATAAAACTGCATTAGCCATATTTTTAAATCAAGAGATAAATTTTAAAGAAAAAATAATACCACAAGAAATAGAATATATAAACACAAGATTTGTTACATCAAAACAAAAAGATAGAGAGTCAGATGTAATAATAAAATTAAAAGAACATAAAATATTCATCATAATAGAGCATCAATCATTAATAGATTATTCTATGCCATATAGGACAGAAGAATATACATTTGAAATGCTAAGACAACTAGTAGATAAAGAGAAAATGCATAATAAATCATATGAGTATCCAAGCATTATAACTATAGTTTTATACACAGGAACAAGACGATGGAATGCAAAAATGTCAATAGAAATAAAAGATTGTATAAAAGACTTTAAAAACAAAATAGGAAAACACATTGTAATAGACACAAGTTATTACAGTGACGATGATTTAATAAAAAGAGAAGGAACAGTTTCGAAAGTGATAGTATTAGACAGATTAAACAAAAGAAAAATAATATATAATATGAATGAAATAATATTAGAAATTTATAAAACATTAAAAAATGCAGAAGAAAAAGAAATAATAGAAAATTACATAAGATCATCATTAACAGAACTTATAAATAATGAGCAACTAGATGAAGTTATAAAGAAAATAAATAAAGATGAAGGAGGAGAGAATAGTATGTTAAGACAAACAATAATAGAAATGATTGAGGATGGAAAAAGGGAAGGTAGTGAATCTGGGATAACACAAGTAGCGATTAATATGCTAAAAGAAAAATGTGATAAAAAAATGATACAAAAATGTACAGGTTTGAGCTATGCAAAAATAGCAAAATTAGAAAAATCATTACAACATGTATAAAATTTTTGCAATAAAATAAAAAAGATGAGATGCTCATTTTAGTTCAAATTTATATTTTCCATTTACATTTTCATTTCTTTCATATATAATGCGATTAATAAGGAGGGTATTATGGCAAAAGAAATTACTAAAACAGAAGAACAAGAAATCAAAAATATGATTGATGACTTAGTAAAAAGAGCTAAAAAAGCATCTGAGGAATACATGAAACTATCTGAGGAGGATGTTGATAGAATAGTTAAAGCAATGTCTATGGCTGGTGAAGAACATCACATGGAACTTGCAAAACTAGCTGTTGAAGAAACAGATAGAGGAATATATGAAGATAAAATAACTAAGAATATGTTTGCAACAGAATATATTTATCACAGTATAAAATATGATAAAACAGTTGGTATAGTTAGCCAAAATGAAGAAGAAGGATATGAAGAAATTGCTGAACCAGTTGGAATAATTGCAGGTGTAACACCAGTAACAAACCCAACATCAACAGTTATGTTTAAATCACTTATTTCAGCAAAAACTAGAAATGTTATAATATTTGGATTCCATCCAAGTGCTCAAAAATGTAGTACTCGTGCAGCGGAGATTGTTAGAGATGCAGCAATATCTGCTGGAGCACCTAAAGATTGTATTTTATGGATTGAAAAGCCATCTATAACAGCAACTAATATGCTTATGAATCATCCGGATGTTAATTTGATTCTTGCAACAGGTGGAACAGGAATGGTTAAAGCTGCTTATTCATGCGGAAAACCAGCACTTGGAGTTGGTCCTGGAAATGTTCCTTGCTATATTGAAAAATCAGCAAAATTAAAAACTTCAGTAAATGATTTAGTTATGTCTAAATCTTTTGATAATGGTATGATTTGTGCATCTGAACAATCTGTAATTGTAGATAAGGAAATTCATGAAGAATTTGAAAAACTTATGAAAGAAGCGGGATGTTATTTCTTAAATGCCGATGAAACAAAAAGATTAAGAGAGAAAATGTTTGATGAAGATAAACTTAATAGTTTTGTAGTTGGCAAATCTCCATATTTTATTGCAAAAATGGCAGATATAGAAGTACCAAAAGAAACAAAAGTATTAGTTTTAAAAGAAAATGGAGTAGGAATTGAATATCCATTCTCTAAGGAAAAATTAAGTCCAGTTCTAGCATATTATGTAGTTAAAGATTCTAAAGAAGGTATTGATTTAGCAGAAAAGCTAATTGAATTTGGTGGAATGGGACATTCAGCAGTAATTCATTCAGAAGATGAGAATGTTATTCAAGAATTTTCAAAGAAAGTTAAAGTTGGAAGAATTATAGTGAACTCACCATCTACTCATGGTGCAATTGGAGATATATACAACACAAATATGCCTTCACTTACACTTGGATGTGGAACATTTGGAGGAAATTCAACAACATCAAATGTTTCAAGTGTTAATTTAATAAATATTAAAAGAGTAGCAAAAAGGAGAGTTAATATGCAATGGTTTAAAATTCCAAATAAAATATATTTTGAAGCAGGTTCACTTGGGTATTTAGAAAAAATGCCTGACATTTCTAAAGCCTTCATAGTAACAGATGAAGGAATGGTTAAATTAGGATATGTAGATAAAGTTTTATACTATTTAAGAAAACGAGAAAAATATGTGCATTCACAAATATTTGCAGAGGTAGAATCAGACCCATCTTTTGAAACTATAAAAAAGGGTGTTGAAATGATGAATAACTTTAGGCCAGATGTTATTATTGCACTTGGTGGTGGTAGCCCTATAGACGCAGCAAAAGGAATGTGGTTATTTTATGAGCATCCAGATGCAGATATTGAAGGTATGAAGCTTAAATTTATGGATATTAGAAAAAGAACATATAAATTTCCTAAGTTAGGCACTAAAGCTCAAATGGTTGCAATACCTACAACTTCAGGAACAGGTTCAGAAGTTACATCTTTTGCTGTAATAACAGATAAAGAGAAAAACAAAAAATATCCATTAGCAGATTATGAATTAACACCTGATGTTGCAATTGTTGATACGGACTTAGTTATGAGTCTTCCAAAGAGTATCACTGCAGATACAGGTATGGATGTTTTAACACACGCCTTAGAGGCTTATGTATCAAATATGGCATCAGATTATACAGATGGATTGGCCGAAAAAGCAGTAGAATTAGTATTTAAAAATTTAAGAGATGCGTACAATGATGGAAGTAACAAATATGCAAGAGAAAAAATGCACAACGCTAGTACAATAGCTGGTATGGCTTTTACAAATGCGTTCTTAGGTGTATGCCACTCAATGGCACATAAAATTGGTGCTGAATTTCATTTACCACATGGAAGAATAAATGCAATTTTACTTCCATATGTAATCAAATATAATGGAGTAGATGACCCAACAAAATTTGTGTCATTCCCCAAATATGAATATTATGTTGCAAAACACAAATATGCAGAAATTTCAAGAAGAATGAACTTCCCAGCATTTACAGATGATGAAGGATTAGAGTCATTGGTTAGGGAAGTAGATAAGCTTAGAGCAGATATAGGAATTCCAAAATCATTTAAAGAGGCTGGAATAGATGAAAAAGAATGGCTTGCTAAAGTAGATATTTTAGCAGATAGAGCATTTGAAGACCAATGTACATCAGCAAATCCAAGAGTACCACTAGTAAGCGAAATTAAACAAATTTTATTAGATAGTTACTATGGTAAATAATTTATTTCAGTTGGGCACGGGTTAGATTTCTAAAATGGACTAAATAAGAGAGGTTAATTAAATGAAAGAAAAAATATCTGAATTAATTGGAAAAGTATTAACTAAAGAGATTATATTTTACATAATTTTTGGAGTATTAACAACAGTTATTAATTTAGGAGTTTTTTATGTATTAACAGATTTATTAAATTTGAATGAAAACTTATCAAACATAATAGCTATAATTACAGCTGTTTTATTTGCATATTTTACAAATAAAGATTTGGTATTCCATTCAGAAGCAAAAACATTAAAAGAAAAATGGAAAGAATTTGCCAAGTTTATTTCAGGAAGAGCATTTACAATGATAATAGAATGGATAGGAGGAGCACTTTTGTTTTTAACACCTATGCCTCAAATGATTTCTAAATTAATTGTAACTGTTGTAGTGGTAATATTAAACTTTTTTATAAGTAAGTTTTTCGCATTTAAGAAAACAAGTAGCAAATAAGAATGTCACTATGAAAGTCACAAACCAAAAAGGAGAAAATTTTATGAGTAATAAATATCTATTTAAAGAGTATTCAGCAAGTGAAAACAATTTTAAATGGAGTCAAATGGTAAAAAGAGAAAATGAATTATATTCAAAAGCTGGAGATATACGTTCTCCTTTTGAAAGAGATTTTAATAGAATTTTACATACAAATGCATATAATAGGCTAAAGCACAAAACACAAGTATTCTTTTCACCAGAAAATGACCATATTTCTACAAGAATAGACCATGTTAATTATGTTGAATCCATAAGTTATACAATTTCTAATTATCTAGGGCTAAATAGTGAACTAACTAGAGCCATTGCATGTGGACATGATGTAGGTCATGGACCCTTTGGTCATAAGGGTGAAATAGTTTTATCAAGTATATCTCAAAGAGAATTAGGAAAGCCATTTTGGCATGAGCAAAATGGACTTAATATAGTGGATAATATAGAACTTTTAGATGATTATGATGGAAATAAACAAAACTTGAATTTAACATATGCGGTAAGAGATGGTATAATATCTCATTGTGGAGAAATTGATGAAAATAGTTTAAAGCCAAGGAACGAAGCAATAGATTTAAATAATTATACAAAGCCAAATGAATATGCTCCTTATACATGGGAAGCATGTATAGTAAAAGTATCAGACAAAATATCTTATTTAGGTAGAGATATAGAAGATGCCATAGAAGAAAACTTTTTAACAGAGGATATGTTAAATGAATTATCAGACATCACTGGTATTCCTAGTAAAACAAGTAATTCAGTTATAATAAATACTCTAGTAACAGATATTTGCGAAAATTCTTCGCCAAAAGAAGGAATAAAATTATCTAAAAATGCTGTAGAGATGATGGACAAAATCAAGGCTTTTAATTACAAATACATTTATGGTGCAAAAAGAATGGATCCTTCTAATAAATATTTTGAGGTAGTAATAAACCAATTATTTGATATATTAAAGGATAGTTATGATGGAATAAATACACCAAATAAAATTAAGAATATGGTTAAATATTATCCTAATTTATTAAATAATTTTTATAGTTGGATAGAAAAATATTGGAACATGGGCAAGCGTGAAAAATTGAAAAATAAAATAATTTTCGATATTAATAAAAAAGAAGATTACATTCAATCAATTATTTATTATATATCAGGTATGACAGATAAATTTGCAATTGAAATGTATAATGAAATTATACATTTCTAAAACAAAAAGAAAAGGCATGAACAAACTCATGTCTTTTTTTATATTAATTATATTTGAGCATATGGTTAAATGTGAAGTTTTACAAATTATGCTTAATTGGTGGAGGTGGCGAGAGTTGAACTCGCGTCCAATTATTTTTCCATATTTACTTCTCCGAGTGCAGTTCATTTTTAAAATTCTAAATAAAATAGCAAATGAACAAAGCATTTTATTCATATCCATTTAAATTACCCATTGCTTAAGTGGAATAAGCAACTTCGTTTCCTACTTTAATCGACGCCTTATTCCAAGCAGTAGGCTCTTGGGTAAGACGACGCTGTTACTTAAGCAGCAGCGTAAGCTAATTCTCTATCGTTAGCCTTTATATTTAATTTGCTTGATTTTAAGTGGCCAAAGCAACCATCCACTACTCGCTATAAATACTTCTAAAAAACTGTCGAAACCATTTACACCCCCATGTAAATTTTTATGAGTTAAAACATTGCACAAGTGTATCATTTGGGTACACTTATTATTATACTATATTATATGAAAAATAGCAAATAAAATTACAAAAAATTATGGTAAACCTAATAACTTTATGATATAATTATGCTAAATTTATAAAAAGGATTTAAAAAATGAATAAAAGAATTTTATTAGGAATGAGTGGAGGAGTAGATAGTGCTGTTTCAGCCATTTTACTAAAAAAGCAAGGATATGATGTAATCGGTGTAAATATGCTACTTTGGGGAGAAGACACATCAAATGCATCTGATGCAAGCAAAGTTTGCAAAAAATTAGGAATACCATTTACTTTTTTAGATTTAAGAAATAAATTCAAAGAAGCTGTTATTCAAGATTTTATTGTAGAATATAAAGTTTGCCATACTCCTAATCCATGTATTATGTGCAACAAATTTATGAAATTTGGAGCTATGTATACAAGAGCAAAAGAATTAAAATGTGATTACATAGCTACTGGACATTATGCAAATATTGAGTTTGACGAAAAGCGTAATGCTAATGTATTAAAAAAAGCAAAGAATTTAAAAAAAGATCAAAGCTATGTTTTATATAATATTCGAAAAGAATTATTAGATCATATTATTTTTCCGTTAGGAAAATTTGAGTCTAAAGAAGAAATAAGAGAGATAGCAACAAAGTATGGACTAGAGGTAGCAAATAAGCCAGACAGTGAAGATATTTGCTTTATAGAAAATGGAGATTATAAAGAGTTTTTAGAAACAAAGGCAAAATTTAAGCCAAAAGAAGGAAATATTGTTGATAAAAAAGGAAATGTTCTAGGAAAACATACTGGGCTGTATAAATATACTATTGGCCAAAGAAAGGGATTAGGTATATCAAATTCAGAACCATTATTTGTAATAGACTACAATAAATTAAAAAATGAACTTATTGTAGGAGAAGAAAAAGATTTATATAAAGAAAGTTTACAGGCAGCAAACATTAATTGGCTTGTTGATGATGTAAAAAGTGGAATGAAGGTTAAAGCAAAAATAAGATATGCAGCTGAAGAAAAAACAGCAAAGTTAATATTAATTTCAAGAGGTTATGCAAGGGTGATTTTTGATGAGCCTCAAAGAGCTATTACTCCAGGACAGTCTGTTGTATTTTATGACGGAGATACAGTACTTGGCGGTGGAAAAATATTATCTCATTAGGCAAAATTTAAAATAAGAAGATTACAGTTTAGTAATAATTTCTCTATTAAGAACAATCTTAATTAAATTTAGAAATCAATTATTGACAATAATGTGTAAGTTAATTATAATTTTAATATATAAAGGGTTATAGGACCTGTAAAAACCTAAATAATTATACAAGGAATTAAAAATGGCAAAGGGCAAGAAAAAGAAGAATAAAATAGAAGAAAAAGAAGTTATAACAGAAAAAAGTGAACAAAACAAATCAAAAAAAAGAGTACATAAAAAATTTAACATTAAGAAAAATTTAGGAAGATTAGTGGCTTTAATAATAGTAATTTGCTTATTATTAGCATCATCAGCTACACTAATATTTTACTTAATGTGGTATATGGATTAAGGAGAAAAAAGATGTTTGAAAATTTATCAAATTTAAATTTTGATTTTGCAGACTATATAAGCGATTTATCATTACATCCTTGGCAGATTGTTACTTTTGTTTTAGATATAACAATAGTTATATTTTTATTAGTTTATTTTGTTAAAGTAGCTAAAAAATCAAGAGTATGGCAGTTATTAAAAGGTATTGTTTTACTCGTAATTATTACAGTTTTAAGTAATTTATTTGAATTAAGACTATTATATTTTATATTAACTTCATTTATGAATTATGGAGTAATTGCACTACTTATTATATTTCAACCAGAACTACGTAGAGCAATAGAACAATTAGGCTCTAGTACATTTTCAAAACTTTTTGGAATAGATAAAAGCTTAAGAGATAAAACAAAAGAAGATATATACAAAGTGGTAATTGCAGCAGAAGAAATGGCAAAATCTAAAACAGGTGCTCTAATAGTATTTGAAAGAGATATAAAAATACAAGATATAATAGAAACAGGTATAAAACTAGATGCAGAAATATCGCCTCAAATGTTAGTAAATATATTTGTTCCAAAAACACCACTTCATGATGGAGCAGTAGTAATAAGCAATAATAAAATAACAGCAGCAGCTTGTATATTGCCACTCGCAGATGATAAAGATATTGCAAGAGAATTAGGCACAAGACATAGAGCAGCAATAGGTATATCTAAAGAGTCTGACGCAATTGCAGTAGTAGTTTCAGAAGAGACTGGAAAAATATCAATTGCAAAAGACGGAACTTTAATTGCAGATGTTAAAGAAGATGCACTTAAACGTATTTTAATCAAAAATTTGGTTACTGCTAAATTTGGCTCAGAACAAAGAGTTAGTAAAATTAACAAAATGAAAGAAAAATGGGCAAACAGAAAGGCTGAAAAGCAAAATGAGAAACATAAAATTAACAATTGAATATGATGGAAAAGACTTTAATGGGTGGCAAAAGCAACCTAATAAACTAAATATTCAGGGAGAAATTGAAAGAGCAATAGAGGAAGTAACAGGAGAAAAGGTGGATTTAATTGCATCTGGAAGAACTGATGCAGGAGTACATGCACTTGGTCAAGTTGCAAATTTTAGATTAGAAAAAGATTTTCCAATAGAAAAAATACCATATGCATTAAACTCAAAACTAAAAAAATCTATTAGGATAAAAGAGGCAGAAGAAGTACCGGAAAAATTTCATAGTAGATATACTTGTAAAAGGAAAACATATAGATATGTAATAAATAATTCAGTTCAAGGAACAGCAATTTATAGATATCTGCAATATCATTTTCCAGAAAAATTAGACGAAAATAAAATGAACGAAGCAGTAAAATTTTTAATAGGTGAGCATGATTTCAAATCATTCAAAGCAAGTGGTACAAGTAGCAAAAGTAGTGTAAGAACAATATATGACGCTAAAGTTACAAGAAATGGTGAAATTGTAACCATTGAACTTACTGGCAATGGATTTCTATATAACATGGTAAGAATTATTGCTGGGACTCTAGTTGATGTTGGTATAGGAAAGATAGAACCATCTGATGTAAAAGAAATATTGGAGGCAAAAGATAGGCTAAAAGCAGGAAAAACATTGCCACCTACGGGACTTTATTTGGTTAATGTGGAGTATGGAGATGTCAATTTAACGAGTTAATTAAAATATTCCAATATATGTTCTCGATATTTCACAAGTTGGAGCAAGCAGCGACCCGCGCCGTGAAATGGGAGAGAATGTATATTGGAATTTTAGTGTCAAAAATCGTAAGATTGACATAAAATATACAAGGGGATAATATGGATATAATTTTATTTTTATTTATATTTCCTATTGCAACTATAATTTTTGCAATTGCTCTACAAAAAATACTTTGTAACCCATACTTAGTATCGGCAATTGTACTTGCAATTTTCTTAATTGTTACATTTACCGTATATGGTGTAAGCTTCTTAATAGCAGCATTTATATATGCAATTATAGCTTTAATTACGGCATACATTGTTAGCATCTTCTGCAGAATTGCTAATAGAACTATTGAAATTAATTTTATAGGTAATAGCGGAAGCGGAAGAGCCGGTGATAATAATTCATCTTGTTGCAATAACTGTAATAGCTCAAGAACAGGTGAGGGTAGATGTTCATCATGTAATAATGAAAATGCTAGAAGCGGTAACAACAGAAGTGGCTCAAATTGTTGCAATGGAAATAATGGTTTTAGCAGAAATTTAGCTTGCTTTAATGAAAATGTTGTAGCTTTGAGTAATAGCATTGATGACTTAGCAGACACAATTAATAGTCAAAATGAAGACGATGACAATTGTCCATTATGCTGTAATTCAAATAATAGCAGACAAAACAGAAGCGGAAACAATTGTAATTGTGGGTGTGGCACTTTGAGAAATGGTGACCCCAATACTACAGCTTGTAGAACTTGTGCTTGTCAAAGACAATTTAGAAATTGCTTAAGAAGAGTGTAGAAAATACAAAAAATTATGTTGACATTGGTATAAAAAGGTAGTATAATGATTATACTGTTAATGTAATATTTTATAATATTACAAGAGGAAATCCTTAGCCTTGTATTTATAAAATACTAAAATAAGGTAAATGAGTAGGGGCAAAAGCTCCTACTCTATTTCAATTCCACAATTGTTACACCATAGTCACCTTCACCATAGCCTGCAATTCTATATGAACTAACATATTTAGATTTCTTTAAGTAATTGTGTATGCCTTCACGTAGCTTTCCAGTGCCTTTACCGTGAATTACTCTTACTTGTTTTAGATGAGCCATTGTGCAATTATCTAGATATTTATCAAGTGCCATTATTGCAGTATCTACGTTTTCACCAATAAGATTTATTTCAGAAGAAATACTTTTTGAGGCAGTATTTTCAATATGAACGTTAGCTTTGCTACTTGGCTTATTTGTTTCTTGATTATTTAGTTTTAATAATACACTTAAATCTAAGCCTTGATTTGATTCAGTTTCTTTTAAATCGCTATTTAATTTATTTCTTAATTCATTTGCTTTTTTAAGATCCTTTGAGCTTAGACCACTTAATTCGCGAATAACTTTATTTGCTTCTTCCTTAGCATCAAGCAAAATCTCTCTAGCTTCTTTTTTAGCTTTTTCTATTTTTTCTTCTTCATGAGCTAGCTTATCTGATAATTGCTTTTCTAGAGATTTTCGTAAAAGAGTTACTTGATTAAGATTTTTTTCTTCTTCTTTCTTCAAATTTTCAATAGATATTCTGTCATCATAAATTTCTTTCATTAAAGTTTCAACATCTGTGTCAGGTTTTTCCATTAAATTATTTGCTCTATCTAAAATAGATTGCTTTAAACCTAAGCGTTTACTTATGGCAAAAGCATTACTTTTGCCAGGAATACCTATAAGTAAGTGATATGTTGGTTCTAATTTTTCTATGTCAAATTCACAACTTGCATTTTCAAATCCATCATGTGTTATACAATAATTTTTTATTTCGTGATAATGAGTTGTAGCAACAGTTAATGCTCCTTGATTATGAAAATATTCAAGAAGTGCTAAAGCTAAATTTGCACCTTCAATTGGGTCTGTGCCAGAGCCTAATTCATCAACCAAAACTAGACTTTTATCATTTACTTTTTCAACAATTTTTACAATATTAGTCATATGGCTAGAAAATGTACTTAAAGATTGCTCAATACTTTGTTCATCTCCAATATCTGCAAATATATTTTCGAATATTTTAACAGTAGAATTTTCTCCGGCAGGTATAAATAGACCTGATTGAGCCATTAAACAAAGTAGTCCAACAGTTTTTAAGCTAACAGTTTTACCACCAGTATTTGGTCCAGTAATAACTAATGTAGTAAAGTCCTTGCCAACGTAAATATCTATTGGAACAACTTTATCCTTTGGAATTAGAGGATGTCTTGATTTAATCAAATTTATTTCATTTGAAATTATAGGTAAATTTGCTTCCATTTCTATTGCAAGCTTTGCTTTGGCATTTATAAAATCAAGTTTAGATATAATTTCAACATTTTTTTCTATTTGATAAACAATAGGGAAAAGTAAGCCAGAAAGCTCGCTTAAAATTCTTTCTATTTCTTTACTTTCTTCTAAACTTAAATTATTTATTTTGTTATTAATCTCAAAAACTGCCATAGGCTCAATGTAAACGGTAGAGCCACTACTTGATGTATCATGTATAAATCCTTTTACAAAGCTTTTGTATTCATCTTTTACAGGTATAACATATCTTCCATCTCTAATTGTAATAACTTGGTCCATTATGTATTTGCTATTTTGGTGCATAACTTGATTTAGTTTATTTTTAATATCACTTTCTAAAGATTTTTTACTATTTCTAATACTATAAAGTTTTGAAGAGGCATTGTCAGCAATGGTATCTTCAGAAATAATGCGAGAGCTAATTTTGTTTTCAATATCTTTATTTGAATAAAGCATAGAAAAATAATCTTTGATAGTAGGTAATGGGGCTTCCAAATCTTTAATATATTCAGTAAGTTCTCTAGCTGTTCTTAAAATATTGCTCATTTCAAGTAATCCTTTTGCAGATAATGAAAGAGAGCTCTTTAGACTTTTTATAAGAAAACTTACATCATCTATTTGTGAAATAGGTAATTCACCTTTTATGTTTCTAATTTGCAAACATTCGTTAGTTTCATTAAGCCAAGATTTAACTTCCATAGTTTTATAAGAAGGCTCTAAATTTAAAGCTAAATTTTTACCTTCGAATGTTTGTGTATATTTTGCTAAATTTTCACGTATATTATTAAATTCTAATTTGTCTAAATTAAACATTGTAATTGATCCTTTCGCTTGTATATTAGGTATTATACAATAAAAACGGAGAAAATACAATTTTCTAAAAAATAAAATTTTCATTTTGCAATAGACAAAAAAATAAAAATAGTGTAATATAATTGTGAGAATAAAATAATAATATTAAAAAGCATTTTGCTTAAGCAAAAAATTATTAAGAAAAAAGCAGAATTAAAAAGTTAACATAGATTTCAAAAATAATTATTAGCAATTGCATAAAGGCAAAATGCAAAGGGGAAAGTATGAAAATTTTAAAACGAGCAATTATTTTAATTGTATTTTTACTTGGAGCTTTATCAATATTTAATAGTGTGCAAGCAAGTTCAGATTTATATTTGAATAGTTTAAACTTTGATGTACAAATTAATAGTGATGGTTCTATGGATGTTGTAGAAACATGGAATATTGATATAAGCGACACAAACACTTTGTTTAAAACATTCAAAAGAGATTCAACTAAGTATACAAGCATAACAGATGGATCTGTAAGTAGAATAACAAGTAGTGGTGTAGAGATTCCAATGGATGACTATGGAGACTATGCTTACCATGTACCAACAGATGAGTATTATTTCATAAGTATGGGGTCAAACTACGAAGTGGCATGGGGCACAGGATATGAAAATTCTTCTGGAACTGAAACTTACAAAATTAGTTATCATGTAGAAGATGCCATAGCAGTTTATAATGATTGTGCAGAAATGTATTGGCAGTTTTTGGGCTCAGACTTTGAAATACCCGCCAAAAAAATTACAGGTACTATAAAATTACCGGCTGAAGTGACAAATCTAGATGACCTAAGAATTTGGGGACATACTCCTGATTTAAATGGAACAATTACAAAGGCAAGTAATGACACAGTAACATTTGAGGTAAACAATAACAAAGCACAAAAAATGGTAGAAGTAAGAATTGCTATGCCTAATGACTTAATTACTTATTCAGGAAGAACTTATAATGCAAATAGGCTAAACTATATTCTTCAAGAAGAAAACGAATGGGCAAATGAAGCAAATAGCTCAAGAATATTTAAGATTATTATTAGTGCTATTGTTTGTTTAATTATATTTGGAATTTTACTATATTTTATGGTGAAAAACATAAGAATACTATTAAAAGTAAAGCCTGTAGTTCCAACTACACATTTTGACTATTTTAGAGATTTACCACGTGAGACTTGCTCACCAGCAGAAGCTTTGTATATTTTGGATGGTAAATATCAAGGATTTACACAATATGATATAGGAAAAGTATTTTCATCAACAATTTTAGATCTATCTTTGAAAAAAATAATAAAAATAGAAGAAATACCGGATGGAGGTAAAAAAGATAGCAAAATTACTATTTTACCTCAAGATGCAAATAATGTTAGCTTAAATAGTGATGAAATAATAATATTAAACTTTTTAATTACAGCTTGCAAAAATAAATCTAAATCAATATTTGGTGGAAGTAAAGAAACAGATAATCCAAATGAAATTACAATGAAAGAGCTAAAAAAATATATAAGCAATAATAGCTCAAAAGTTGTATCATTAAAGAGTGCAATAGATAAAGCAATTAAATCAAAACTAACATCAAATAGAATACTAGATTTAAAAGGAATTAAAAGAAGAAACGCCAACATGGCAGGCTGTTCTATAGGTGTATTTATACCATTTGTTTTAGTATTTTTACTAGATAATATGGACTTTGTTACAAATACAGTAAACAGCATAGGAATTCCATGGTATTTGTTAGTTATAGCATTAATATGGCTTATAGTTGACTTTATTTTAATAAATAGAGCAAATAACAGAATAAGTGTATACACTCAAGAAGGTGTAGATGAACAAGACAAGTGGAAAGCATTTAAAAAGTATATGGAAGACTTTTCACTTCTTAAAGAAAAAGATGTACCGGACTTAGCAATATGGGAAAAATACTTGGTATATGCTACTGCATTTGGTATATCAGAAAAAGTAATAAAAGAATTAAAAATTGTATACCCTGACTTTGATAACTATGATTACAATATATATCCAACAATATTTATAATGTCACATATGGACTTTTCAAGTAGTTTTAGATCAGTAAGTAATGCAATGTCATCATCATTCTCGTCAGGATCTGGTGGAGGCGGTGGCTTCTCCGGAGGAGGCGGTCGGCGGCGGAGGCCGGTGGTGGTGGAGGAGGAAGGTAAAACTTCCTCTTTTTTTCACTGTTTTCGTTGAACTATTGTTAAAAAAAATCTATTTATGATAATATACAAATTTTATTGATAAAACTCTTAAAAGAGGGGATAAAAAAATATGATAAAAAATTGCCTTATGGAATAAGTAATTATGAGGAGCTAGTAGAAGATAATTATTATTATGTAGATAAAACTAGATATATAGAAATGTTAGAAAATTTGGCAGAAAAGAGAATAATGTGAATACAAATAAAATTGAAGTAAAGTTCTCCAAAACCCTTGACTTTAGCCTACATTTATTATATAATAAAAAAGCATGTAAAGAGATGCGTTGAAGTAGAATGTGGCTACACACCTACAGCGAGTGGGCGATGGAGGGAACTTCTATGGAGTATGTCATTGGCTAAGACCAAGGCGGTAAGTATAAATTTTATAGCACTTATCCCAAGATTATCATGCAAACTTGGGATTTTATGTTAAATCTAAAAGAAACACAAGGGTGCGTTTATAACTTCCGACTAAAATAACGTTTTAAGGAGGTAAAAATATGGCAACAAAGAAAAATTCAAAAGAAACAGTTACAAAAACAAGTGCTGCAAAAAGCGAGAAGATCAGAATAAGACTTAAAGCTTATGATCATGTTGTTTTAGAACAGTCTGCTGAGAAAATAGTAGATACTGCTAAGAAAACAGGAGCAAAAGTTTCAGGACCTATTCCACTTCCAACAGAAAAGGAAGTTGTAACAGTTATTCGTTCTCCACACAAAGACAAAGATTCAAGAGAACAATTTGAATTAAGAACTCATAAAAGAGTTATTGATATTCTTTATCCAACACAAAAAACAGTTGACAGTCTTATGAAAATAGACTTACCAGCTGGTGTAGATATAGAAATCAAATTATAATTAGCTATGCTGGCGTGTGCATAAGAAAGAAAAATGCAAACTTCAAATAGCACAAAACAAACTGTCAGCCAATAGGAGGGAAATATGAAAAAAGCATTAATAGGAAGAAAAGTTGGAATGACACAAATCTTCGATGAAGAAGGAAAAGTTATTCCAGTAACAGCAATAGAAGTTGGACCATGTACAGTTACACAAATCAAAACTGTAGAACAAGATGGATACACAGCTGTTCAATTAGGATTTGGAGAAGTTAAAGAAAGAAAGCTTAACAAACCTGAGCTAGGACATTTAAGCAAAAACAAATTAGCTCCAAAAAAATATTTAAGAGAATTTAGATTAGATTCAGTAGAAGGAATGAAAGTTGGCGATGAACTTAAAGCAGACGTATTTGCAGTAGGTGACAAAGTTGACGTTCAAGGAACTTCTAAAGGTAAAGGTTTCCAAGGTGTTATCAAACGTCATGGACAATCAAGAGGACCAATGGGACATGGTTCTATGTATCATAGAAGACCAGGTTCAATGGGACCAACATCTACACCAGGTAGAGTATTTCCAGGTAAAAACTTACCAGGACATATGGGGGTAGAAACAGTTACAATTCAAAATTTAGAAGTTGTAAAAGTTGATTTAGACAAAAATGTAATTTTAGTAAAAGGAAGCGTTCCTGGAACTAAAGGTGCAATATTAAAAGTAAAATCAAGCGTAAAAGCATAAGGAAGGAGGAAGTAAAATGCCTAAAGTAGACGTATTAAGCATAGAAGGAAAGAAAGTTAAAGAACTAGAACTTAATGAAAATGTATTTGGTATAGAACCAAATGAAAACATAGTTCATGGTGCAATAGTTAATTACTTAGCAAATCAAAGACAAGGAACTCAAAATACAAAAACTAGAGCAGAAGTTTCTGGTGGTGGAAGAAAACCATGGAGACAAAAAGGAACAGGTCGTGCAAGACAAGGGTCAATAAGAGCTCCACAATGGATTAAAGGTGGTATAGCATTAGGACCAAGACCTCGTTCATATTCTTACAAAATTAATAAGAAAGAAAAGAGATTAGCAATCAAATCAATACTAAGTTCAAAAGTTGCAGAAAAAGAATTAATTGTTTTAGATAAATTAGAATTAAAAGAAATCAAAACAGCTAACATGGTAAAAGTATTAAACAATGTTAAAGCAGAAGGAAAAACATTAATATTATTACCAGCAAATAATGAAAATGTATGCAAATCATCAAGAAATATTGAAGGTGTAAAAACATTAACAGTTGACACAATCAATGCTTATGATTTAGTAAAATACAAGGGCTTAGTAGTAACAGAGGACACTGTTAAAAAATTAGAGGAGGTGTACGCATAATGAGACCAGAAGATGTTATAATTGCTCCAGTTGTTACAGAAAAGAGCAATGACCAAATAAATCTTGGTAAGTATACCTTTAAAGTTAATAAAAATGCTACAAAGGTAGATATTGCAAGAGCAGTAGAAAAATTATTTGAAGTTAAAGTATTAAAAGTTAATACAATGACAGTAAAAGGAAAAGAAAAAAGAGTTGGAAGAAGCGTAGGCAAAACTTCTGACTGGAAAAAAGCAATTGTTACAATAGATACAAATCCAGAGGATTTATCTTACATTGCTAAAGGTGGGGAAGTAAGAAAAATTAATAAGAAATTCAGAGATTCAATTGATGAATTTGCAGGAGCTTAAGAGAATGCAAAACATTAGTTGAAATTAGAAGCAAGTTTGACTTAAGCAAACCGAACTTAAAATCCGGAAATGTATTTTTGATACTTTGAGGAATTTTAAGTGAGGTTTAACGACGTAAGACGTAGCTTATAATTACAACGGTAAAGAAAAGTATCGAGAAAGAACTCGGATAATAAAAAATATCTGCTAAGTAGAGCAGGAAAAAATCTACTAATAGAAAGATAAGCAATCATATTTAGATAGCTTAATCTTAAAATAAAAAGGAGAATAATAAAATGGGAACAAAGAAATTTAGACCAGTTACTCCATCACTTAGAGGAATGGCTGTATCAGATTTTTCTGAAATAACAAAAAAGACTCCTGAAAAATCTTTACTAGAAGTAAAGAAATCAAAAGCAGGAAGAAATGCACAAGGAAAAATCACAGTTAGACATCAAGGTGGCGGAAACAGACAAAAATACAGAAAAATTGATTTCAAAAGAAATAAATTAGATATGGAAGCAGAAGTTATTGGAATCGAATACGATCCAAACAGAAGTGCAAATATAGCTTTAATCAAATATACAGATGGAACATTAAGCTATATATTAGCTCCAAAAGGATTAAAAGATGGAGATAAAGTTGTATCAAGTGATACAGCAGACATCAAACCAGGTAACTGCTTAAAATTAGAAAACATACCAGTTGGTACATTAGTTCATAATGTAGAAATCAATCCAAATCAAGGTGGTAAATTAGTTAGAGCAGCTGGACAATCAGCTCAATTAATGGCTAAAGAAGGCAAATATGCTCATTTAAGATTACCATCAGGAGAAATGAGACTAGTTTTAGCTTGTTGCAAAGCAACAATCGGTGTTATAGGAAACGAAGAACACGAAAACATAAAATTAGGTAAAGCTGGTAAAACAAGACATTTAGGAGTACGTCCTACAGTTAGAGGTTCTGTAATGAACCCAGTAGATCACCCACATGGTGGTGGTGAAGGTAGAGCACCAGTTGGTCACGCTGGACCAATGACTCCTTGGGGTAAACCAGCACTTGGATATAAGACAAGAGCAAAACACAAAAAATCTAATAGATTAATTACAAAGAGAAGAAAATAATAAGAAGTTAGTAGAAAGGAGAATAAAATGTCAAGATCAAGCAAGAAAAAACCATATGTAGCACCAGAATTATTAAAAAGAATTGAAGCTATGAACGAAAGTGGAAACAAAGAAGTTTTAAAAACATGGTCAAGAGCTTCAACAATATACCCACAAATGGTTGGACACACAATAGCTGTTCATGACGGAAGAAAACATGTTCCAGTTTACATTACAGAAGAAATGATTGGACATAAATTAGGTGAGTTTGCTCCTACAAGAACATTCAAAGGACATTCAGGAGACAAAACAACAACTACAAATCAATAATAATTAGTAATATCAAGAACAAGAAAATAAGGTATTACAAAAATAAAATTTCAAAATTACAAAAAAGGAGGTAATTTACAGTGGCAGACGAGAAAGAAAAGAAAGTAACAACTGCTTCTAAAAAATCAGAAGAAACAAAAACAGCAAAAGCTGAAACAAAATCTTCAAATAAAACAGAAAGTAAAACAGCTGAAAAGAAAGTAGCTGAAGCTAAAACTGCAAAAGCTGCAACAAAGAAAGCAGAAACAAAAGTAGCAGAAAATAAAGAAACAGCTAAAACAGAAACAAAAACAGCTGAAAAGAAAACAGAAAATGCAAAAAAAGCAGTTAAAGTTCAAAAAGAATCTGAAACTGAAGAATTAGTAGCAAAAGCTACAGTTAAATATGCAAGAATTTCTAGCAGAAAAATTGCTATTGTTGCAAACTTAATTAGAGGAAAAAATGTTGATGAAGCATTAGCAATATTAAAATTCACACCAAAAGCAGGAGCAGAAGTACTAGAAAAATTATTAAAATCAGCAATAGCAAATGCTGAAAACAATAACCAAATGAATCATTCAAAATTATATATAGCTGAAATATACTCAAACCAAGGTCCTACATTAAAGAGAATAAGACCAGCAGCAAAAGGTTCAGCTGTTAGAATTAGAAAAAGAACAAGTAATACTACAATAGTATTAAAAGAACGTGTATAAAAATAAAGAAGGAGGCATAGACAAATGGGACAAAAAGTAGACCCACGTGGATACAGAGTTGGTGTTATCAATGATTGGAGCTCAAAATGGTATGCAGATAAAAAACATTACAGCGACTATCTAGTTGAAGACCACAAAATCCGTGAATATGTTAAGAAAAAGTTATATGTTAGTGGAATTTCAAAAATAGAAATTGAAAGAACACCAAAATTTGTTAAAGTTAATGTTTACACAGCAAAACCAGGTCTAGTAATTGGTAAAGGTGGAAACTTAGCTGAAAGTTTAAAATCAGAACTTGAAAAAATGATTAATAAACAAGTAAATTTAAATATTGTCGAAGTAAAAGATGTTGATACAAATGCTCAATTAGTAGCAGAAAACATCGCTGGACAATTAGAAAGAAGAATTTCATTCAGACGTGCTATGAAACAATGTATGCAAAAAGCTATGAAAGCAGGTGCTTTAGGTATAAAAACTTCAGTATCTGGAAGATTAGGTGGAGCAGACATGGCTAGAACTGAATTCTATAAAGAAGGAACAGTTCCTCTTCAAACTTTAAGAGCAGACATAGACTATGGATTTGCAGAAGCAAATACAACATATGGAAAAGTTGGTGTTAAAGTTTGGATATATAAAGGAGAAGTTCTTCCAGCAAAAAAGAATAAAGCGGAAGGAGGAGATAATCATGCCATTGATGCCAAAAAAGACTAAATATAGAAAAATGCAAAAAGGTAGAATTAGAGGAAAAGCTACTAGAGGAAATAAAGTAACAGATGGAGAATATGGTTTACAAGCATTAGAATTAGGATTAATCACCTCAAATCAAATAGAAGCAGCCCGTGTTGCTATGACAAGATATATTAAAAGAGGTGGAAAAGTTTGGATTAAGATATTCCCAGACAAACCAATAACAAGCAAACCTATCGGAACTCGTATGGGTAAAGGAAAAGGTAATGTTGAATATTGGGTAGCACCTGTTAAACCAGGAAGAATAATGTTTGAAATGGGAGGAGTTTCAGAAGATGTTGCAAGAGAAGCATTACGTCTTGCTGGAAACAAACTATCTGTTAAAGCTAAATTTGTTAAAAAAGAAACTGAAATAGGTGGTGATAAAGATGAAGATTAGTAAAATAAGAGAAATGTCTTCACCTGATTTAGAAAAAGAATTAAGCGAACTAAAGACTGAATTATTCAAATTAAGATTTAGTTTAGCTACAAACGGATTAGATAATCCTATGAAAATCAAGGAAGTAAAGAAAGACATTGCAAGAATAAATACAATTCTAACAGAAAGAAAGTTAGAAGAAAGTAAAAAATAAAGAAAGGAGATACCATAATGGTAGAGAGAAATCTTCGTAAAACAATGGTTGGAAAAGTTGTATCTGACAAAATGGATAAAACAGTAGTTGTAGCTGTTGAAACAAGAAAAATGGATAAGACATACGGAAAAATCAAAAAATCAACATACAAATTAAAAGCTCATGACGAAGAAAATAAATGCCAAGTTGGAGATACAGTTAGAGTTATGGAAACAAGACCTTTATCTAAAGATAAAAGATGGAGAGTTGTTGAAATAACTGAAAAGGCAGTAATAAAATAAGCCAAAACTTTTTTACAAAGTAAAACAACTTCAAACAATAGTTGCATAATGTAATAAAAGTTTGAAAATAAGTAAGAAGGAGGAAATCAAGCTATGGTACAACAACAAAGTATACTAAAAGTAGCTGATAACACTGGAGCAAAAGAAATAATGGTTATAAGAGCTCTAGGTGGTTCATATAGAAAATATGCATCAGTTGGTGATGTAGTAGTTGCTTCTGTTAAAAGCGCAACACCAGGTGGCGTTGTAAAAAAAGGTGAAGTTGTTAAAGCAGTTGTTGTTAGAACAAAGAAACCAATTAGAAGAGCAGATGGAACAATGGTAAGATTTGATGAAAACGCAGCAGTTATAATAAAAGATGACAAAACACCAAGAGGAACACGTATATTTGGACCTGTTGCAAGAGAATTAAGAGATAATGATTACATGAAAATATTATCTCTAGCACCAGAAGTTTTATAATAGAAAGAGGTGAAATACATGAAATTAAGAAAAGGAGATAATGTAAAAGTATTATCTGGAAACGATAAAGGAAAAACTGGAGAAATACTTGAAGTAATTCCTAAGAAAAATAAAATCGTTGTAAAAGACGTTAATATAAGAAAAAGAGCAACAAAGCCAAGAAAAGCAGGAGAAGAAGGTGGAATTATTGCATCAGAACATCCTATCAATTCAAGTAATGTTGCAATAGTATGCCCAAAATGCGGAAAAGCAGTTAGAGTAGGTTACAAAGTAACAGAAAGTGGCAAAGTACGTGTATGCAAATCTTGCGGAGCAGAATTAAAAAAAGTTAAATAGTAGGGAAAGGAGGTCTATTTAAGACTTATGGAAATTTTAAGAGAACAATATGAGAAAGAAATTATTCCAGCAATGATGAAAAAATTTAACTATAAATCAGTTATGGAAGTTCCAAGATTAGAAAAAATAGTTTTAAATATAGGTTTAGGCGATACAAAAGAAGACCCTAAATCATTAGACGGAGCTGTAAGAGATATTATGGCAATAACAGGTCAAAAACCAGTTATAACAAAATCTAAAAAATCAATAGCAGCTTTCAAACTAAGAGCTGGTGTAAATGTAGGAGTTAAAGTTACATTAAGAAAAGGAAAAATGTATGATTTTGCATTCAAACTATTCAATGTAGCACTTCCTAGAGTTAGAGATTTTAGAGGAGTATCAAGCGATTCATTTGATGGAAGAGGAAACTACTCAATGGGTATTAAAGAACAATTAATATTCCCAGAAATCGAATACGATAAAGTAGATAAAGTTAGAGGCATGGACATAATATTTGTTACAACTGCTAAGACAGATGAAGAGGCAAAAGAATTATTAACTCTTCTTGGAATGCCATTCAAGAAATAAATTTATTGAAGGAGGAAATTAAAAGCAAATGGCTAAAAAATCTTTAAAAGTAAAACAAGCAAGACCACAAAAATATAAGACAAGAGAATACAATAGATGCAAAATTTGTGGAAGACCACATGCTTATATAAGAAAATATGGAATTTGCCGTATATGCTTTAGAGAATTAGCACATAAGGGTGAAATTCCTGGTGTTAAGAAGGCAAGTTGGTAATCACATAAACTTATTTTAATCAGCATCTTGCTTCGTCAAGCGGCGTAAAAAATTTTTCAATATATAATAATATAATTTCAAAATTTTTTACTTGCTTTCCTTGCAATATACTAATTTAAATAAGTTTAAACAATAAAGCAAATAAAAGCATTTTAATAAAAATTAAAAAAGGAGGGAAAAGAATTGAATACAACAGACCCAATAGCAGATATGCTAACAAGAATAAGAAATGCAAATAGTGCTAAGCATAAGGAAGTTGACGTTCCAGCATCAAATATGAAAAGAGCTATAGCTCAAATCTTAGTTGATGAAGGATATATAGCATCTTTTGAAGAAATAAAAGATGAAAAACAAGGTATGTTAAGAATTACTCTAAAATACGATGAAAACGGAAAAAGAGTAATAGATGGTTTAAAAAGAATTAGTAAACCAGGTTTAAGAATATATGTTAACAAAGATGAATTACCACAAGTATTAAATGGTTTAGGTATAGCATTAATTTCAACATCTAAAGGAATAAAAACAGATAAAGAAGCTAGAAAAGAAGGCTTAGGTGGAGAAGTTTTAGCTTATGTTTGGTAATAGGTAAATTAAAAGTGGGATAAAATAATGAAAAAATTAGTAAAAAAACTTAGTGTAGTATTGATAATAATATTATTATTTTCGTCAACAGGAGTAATAGCAAGTCAGCCACCAATACCAAATCTTTCACAGACAGTACCAGAAGTGGTGGATTATACACGTATGATTATATATTTGATGGAAATTGGAGCAGTTATAATTAGCATACTATTCTTTATAATTAATGTAATTAAAATTATTATTTCGAAAATAAATAATAAGATTAAATATTTTATATTAGCATTCTTAATAATGTTATTAGGCTTATCATCAGTAAGTATTTTGCAGCTAACGAATGGTTATGCCGAAGGAATAGGAGTAAAACCTATTAACTATACTCCTTTTATCATAACAGGAATAACAATGTTGATAGTTTCAATAATATTAAATATTATCTTATTAATACGAATAAATAAAAGAGATAAGATAAATAGGAGAATAGCTGATGAAAAAAATAGTGAAGAAGATTAGCTTTATACTAGTTATAGCAATCATACTATCAAGTCAAGTAATGGCAAGTTCATTACCTGTACCACCAGTATCGGATGTATCAAATCAAAATATACCAGTTATAGTTTGGATAAGATATGTCTTAGAAATAGCTTTAGTGTTAACTAATATAGTAATTATAGTAAAATCGATTATTAAAAATATAAAGATTAAAGACAAGAGTACAAAAATTAAATATTTTGTCTATATGATTTTAATAGCAATACTTCTAGTTATCACGTTTAAGTTTTATTTGGCAGTAAGGAATATGGCAGGAGGCTTTTCAGAAGAAGGCAATATTCTAGCGTTGATAATACTTAATATAATACCGACAATACTAAACATTATTTTATATACACTCATAAATAAAAAATCAAAAAAATTAAAAGAAGGAGGAAAATCCAAATGTCAAGAATAGGAAAGAAACCTATAGCAATACCTGATGGTGTTGAAGTAACAGTTAATGGAAGTCACATTTCTGTAAAAGGACCAAAAGGAACATTAGAAAGAGACTTAAACAGCAACGTTACTGTAAAAGTAGAAGACAAAGAAGTAAAAGTAGAAATTCCATCAGAAGAATATGGAAACTTACACGGACTAACAAGAACATTAATAAGCAACATGATTGAAGGTGTAACAAAAGAATTTACAAGAGCACTTGAAATCAATGGTGTAGGTTACAGAGCACAAAAACAAGGAACAAAATTAGTAATGAATTTAGGTTACTCACATCCAGTAGAGATGGTAGCACCAGAAGGAATTACATTTGATGTACCAAGTGCAAACTCTATAATTGTTAGAGGTGTAGACAAAGAACTAGTTGGTCAAACAGCTGCTGTTGTAAGAAGCAAGAGACCACCAGAAGTTTATAGAGGAAAAGGTATCAAATATGTGGAAGAACATATTAGACGTAAGGAAGGTAAGACTGGTAAAAAATAAAATCTAACAACTTAAAAAATATAAGAAAGGAGAAAATCAATGATTTCTAAAACAGATAGAAAATTTGAAAGAGATAGAAGACATATAAGAGTTCGTAGAAAAATCAGTGGAACACCTGAATGCCCAAGACTTTGTATGTACAGAAGTAATACAAATATCTATGCTCAAATTATAGATGACGTTAATGGAAATACTTTAGTAAGTGCTTCAACAATGGACAAAGAAGTAAAAACAAAACACGCAAATAAAGAAGCAGCTAAAGAAGTTGGAGCTCTAATAGCAAAAAGAGCAAAAGACAAGAAAATAGTTGACGTTGTATTTGATAGAAGTGGATATAGGTATCATGGAGTTGTAAAAGAATTAGCTGAAAGTGCAAGACAAGGCGGATTAAATTTTTAAGAGAAGGAGGAAAATCAAGTGCAAGAAAACGAAACTGAATTAAAAGAAAAAGTTGTAGCCATCAGCAGAGTTGCTAAAGTTGTAAAAGGTGGTAGAACTTTCAGATTTAGCGCAGTAGTTGTTGTTGGAGATGGAAAAGGAAAAGTAGGTGTAGGAAATGGAAAAGCTGCTGAAGTTCCAGATGCTATCAAAAAAGCAATCGAAGATGCTAAGAAAAATTTAGTAGAAGTTCCAATAGTAGGAACAACAGTACCTCATGAATATATAGGAAAATTCGGTAGTGCAAGCGTAATGCTTAAACCAGCTACAGAAGGTACAGGACTTATTACTGGAGGTAGTGTAAGACCAGTACTAGAACTTGCAGGATACAGAGATGTTAGAACTAAAGTTCTAGGAACAAACAATCCTAGAAATGTTGTATATGCAACAATAGAAGGATTAAAGAGCATGCAAACTATTGAACAAGTAGCTAAAAAAAGAGGAAAGAAAGTAGAAGACATTATGTAATTAAAACAATTATATAATTCTACACTTTTAAGTATTGACAAACAAAGTCATAATATGAAAGAATATTTATAACTTAATAATAAATTAAGGAGGTGTAATCCATATGAAATTAGACGAATTAAAACCAGCACAAGCAAAAACAGCAAAAACAAGAGTCGGACGTGGAATGGGTTCAGGCCTTGGAAAAACATCTGGTAGAGGACATAAAGGTCAAAAAGCAAGATCTGGCGGAGGAGTTAGACGTGGATTTGAAGGTGGTCAAACACCATTATATAGAAGATTACCAAAGAGAGGATTCACAAACAAATTTGCTAAAAATTATACAGAAGTAACATTAACAATGCTTAACAAATCTACAGTAACAGATGTTACAGCTGAAAGCTTAATAAATGATAAAATAATAAGCAAAGAGAATGACGGAATAGTTGTTATAGCAACTGGAAAACTTGACAAAAAATTAAATGTCAAAGCTGTAAGATTCACTAAATCTGCTAAAGAACAAATCGAAGCTTTAGGCGGAAAGGCAGAGGTGATATAGCTTGCTTAAGACAATTAAAAACGCGCTTAAAACTCCTGAAATAAGGAAAAAAATACTATATACATTATTGTTATTAGTAATCTTTAGATTAGGTTGTTACATAACAATACCAGGCGTTGATATAGTAACATTAGAATCTTCAATGGATGCATATTCAAATAGTGTTACAGGTATGATAAATATGATATCTGGAGGTGCTTTCTCAAGATTATCAATATTTGCAATGTCTATAACACCATACATTACAGCATCAATAGTAATTCAATTACTAGGAATGATTATACCTGCTTTAGAAAGATTAACTAAAGAGGGTGGAGAAGAAGGAAGAAAGAAAATTGATAGATATACAAAAATAATCACATTAATTCTTGCTTTAATAGAAGGATTAGGTATATATCTATCATACAGATCTTCAGGAATATTCGTAGATGAAAGTGCTTTAACAGGAGTAATTGTAGTAGTTTCATTAATGGCTGGAACATCACTACTTATGTGGTTAGGAGATAAAATCACATCAAAAGGTATTGGTAATGGTATATCAATGCTAATATTTGCAGGTATAGTATCATCATTACCAAGTGCAGTTGTTGCAGTAGCAAGTGGAATAATTGTAGATGGACAGTTTAGCACAACAGGACTTTTAACTGCTATAGGAATTTTAATAGGTGTACTTGTACTTATAACAGGAGTAGTATTTGTACAATTAGCAGAAAGAAGAATACCAGTACAATATTCTAAAAAAGTTGTTGGAAGAAGAATGGTTGGAGCTCAAAATACACATATTCCAATTAAGCCAGCAATGGCAAGTGTTATGCCAATAATATTTGCTTCATCATTTATGACATTCCCAGCAATGATAATACAATTATTTGTAAGTGATATAGAAACTCAAACAGGTTTCTGGAGAGTAATATACAATCTATCAATAGCAACATCGTCATCAAGTGTTGGATGGCAATATACAATAATAAATGCTATTATATACTTATTGTTAATTGTAGGATTTACTTATTTCTATACTTATGCAACATTTAATCCAGCAGAAGTTGCAAACAACATAAAACAAAATGGTGGATTCATTCCAGGAATTAGAGCTGGAAAACCAACTGCTGACTACTTATCATCAGTATTATCAAAAGTAGTATTATTTGGTGGATTATTCTTAGCAGCAATAGCAATACTTCCAATGCTAACAAGATTCACAGGATTTAATACAGCATTTGGCGGAACATCAATATTAATTGTTGTTGGTGTTGCAATAGAACTAAGTCAACAATTACAATCACAATTAGTAATGAGACATTACAAAGGTTTCTTAGAATAAACTATAATTTGAACTTTGGGGCAAATCCTAAAGTTCTTTTTTTTATTGACAATCAAAAAAAAATGTACTAAAATATATACGGCAAAAAACACGAGATTTTACGAAAGGAACGGTCCTTTTCGTAAAAAAAGAAAGGAAGAAAAATATGTATATTATAATGTTAGGTGCTCCGGGAAGCGGAAAAGGAACAATAGGAAATGAAATTTGCAAAAAATATAATTTAGTTCATTTAGCAACAGGAGATATATTCAGAGATGAAATGAAAAGACAAACAGAACTAGGAAAAAAGGCAGAAGAATATATGTCACAAGGAAAGTTAGTACCAGATGAAATTACAATAGCAATGGTTGAAGGAAAACTTGATGAGCTTGAAAATGTCTTACTAGATGGTTTTCCAAGAACTATACCACAAGCAGAAGCTTTAGATAAATATTTAGCTGAAAAGGGCAAAAAGATTACAGCAGTAATTAACTTAGACGTTCCAGATGAAGACATAGTCGTAAGAACATCAAGTAGAGTAATTTGTTCAAACAAAGAATGTGGAGCATCATACAATACAGTATTTATGCCACCAAAAGTAGAAGGTATATGTGATAGATGTGGGTCAGAGCTCATAAAAAGAAAAGATGATGAACCAGAAACAATTAGACAAAGATTAGAAGTTTATCATCAAAATACAGAACCATTAATTGAATATTATAAAAATGAAAATTTATTAGAATCAATAAAAATAAATATATATTCAGAAACAACAAAAGAAGATACAACAGCTGAGGCAGAGAGAAGGATCAATAATAGAAAATAATGCTTTGAGGTTGTTTTTAGGGACATGTTCAAAAAATAGGTAAGACTTTCAAAAAAACATCTAAACCACGTGTTTTAGAAAGAACCCTAAAAATCTCGGAATGTGTCCCTAAAAACACCCCCAAAAACATTTAAATCAGAAGGGATCAAGAAAATGGTATATATTAAATCAAAAAATGAAATAGAAAAGATGAGAGAAGCCTGTAGAATAGCAAACTTGGCACAAAAAGCAATAGAAAGAGCTATAAAGCCAGGTGTTTCTACTTGGGAGCTAGATAGAATAGCTGAAACTACAATGAAAGAAAACGGAGCAATACCAGCAGAAAAAGGGTATCCAAGTGGAATGAAAGGAGTTCCAGATTTTCCAGCATCTATTTGTGCATCAGTAAATGACAACATTATTCACGGAATACCATCAAAGCATACAATATTAAGAGAAGGTGATATTATAAGTGTTGACTTAGTTGCTTACAAAGATGGATTTAATGGTGATTGCGCAAGAACATATTGTGTAGGAGAAGTATCAGAAGAAGCAAAAAGACTTATAGAGGTTACAAAACAAGCTTTTTTTGAAGGCATAAAATATGCTAAAAAAGGTAATAGATTAGGTGACATAAGTCATGCAATAGGAGAATTTGTACAAGCAAATGGATTTGACGTTATAAAAGAATTTCAAGGACATGGCATAGGTAGAGAAATGCACGAAGACCCGGGAATTCCAAACTACGGTAAAGCAGGCAAAGGTATAAGACTTGAACCTGGCATGACTCTAGCAATTGAACCAATGGTTGTAGCAGGCTCACCAGAAATTTGCGAAGGCGATGATGGCTGGTCAATATGGACAGTAGATGAAAGCTTGTCCGCACATTATGAAAATACAATTTTAATTACAGAAAAAGAGCCAGAAATCTTGACATTAGTATAAAAATATTATATAATATAATAGCTATTGTGGAAAACTGTCTTATAGTTTTTCAATATGTAAACTTATAAATGAATAAAATGACATAAAGACTGATAAATACATATTTTAAACTTATTAAAATCTTTATCATTTTATTTTAAATAATATAGGGGGAATAAATTTTGTCTAAAGAAGATGTTATTGAAGTTGAAGGTGTTGTTTCAGAAGCATTACCTAACACTTTATTTAAAGTAAAATTAGAAAATGGACATGAAATTCTAGCTCATATTTCTGGTAAATTAAGAATGAACTATATCAAGATATTACCAGGAGACAAAGTTAAAGTAGAATTATCACCATATGACTTAACAAAAGGAAGAATAACTTGGAGAGCTAAATAGTATAGAAACAAATAGGAGGTGTTCAAAATGAAGGTAAGACCATCTGTAAAGAAAATGTGCGATAAGTGCAAAGTAATCAAAAGAAAAGGTGTAATAAGAGTTATATGCGAAAATCCAAAGCATAAACAAAGACAAGGTTAATTTTATATTTATTTAGGTATTAACACAAATCTAGCAAGCGGCTGATTTTAGATTTGTGTTTATATATATGCTTATTTTTTTCTAAAGATTAAATAGGTTGCTATAAATGTGCAAAAACCTTTCTAAGTATATTTATATCAAAGTATTTAATGCATTTCACCTTTAGAACAAAAAATAAACAAACAATACAAAATTTTAAGAAAGAGGTGCAAATATGGCTCGTTTAGCAGGAGTTGATTTACCTAAAGAAAAAAGGGTAGAAATAGGACTAACATACATTTATGGTATAGGTTTAAAAAGTTCTCAAAAAATACTAAAAGAAGCTGGAGTAAACCCAGATACTAGAGTTAAAGACTTAACAGCAGAACAAGAACAAGCAATAAGAAAAGCTATGGATGGATACACTGTTGAAGGTGATTTAAGAAGAGAAGTAGCTTTAAACATAAAACAACTTGTTGAAATGGGTTGCTACAGAGGAACAAGACATAGAAAAGGTTTACCAGTTAGAGGACAAAGAACAAAAACAAATGCTCGTACAAGAAAAGGACCAAGAAAATTGGTTAGCAAGAGCAAAACAGCAAAATAGTAAACTAAAATGACGAACAAAATTTAGCTTATTAATTAAAAAGCATTAAGCTAAAATAAAACAAGTATTATAAAACAATAAAGTAAATATTGTGAAAGGAGAAAAATAATGGCTACAAAGTCAGCAAAAAAAGTTACAACTAGAAGAAGAGTAAGCAAAAACATTGAAAGTGGAAAAGCACATATTCATTCTAGTTTTAATAATACAATAGTTACAATTTCAGACGTTCAAGGTAATACAATATCTTGGGCAAGTGCTGGAGGACTAGGATTCAAAGGTTCAAGAAAAAGTACACCATTTGCAGCTGGAGAAGTTGCTGAAACAGCAGCAAAAGCAGCAATGGAACATGGACTAAAAACAGTAGAAGTATTTGTTAAAGGCCCAGGGGCAGGACGTGAATCTGCAATAAGAGCTTTACAAACAGCAGGATTAGAAATTACATCAATCAAAGATGTAACACCAATCCCACATAATGGTTGTAGACCACCAAAAAGAAGAAGAGTTTAATTCTAAAAAGGAGGAAATAAAATGTCAAGATATAAGGACGAACAGTGCCGTATATGCCGTAGAGAAGGACAAAAATTATTCCTTAAAGGCGAAAGATGTTATTCAGACAAATGTAGCATAAGCAGAAGAAACTATGCTCCAGGACAAAATGGTCAAAAGAAATCAAAATTATCTGAATACGGTACACAATTAAGAGAAAAACAAAAAACAAAGTCATTCTATGGTGTTGGAGAAAAACAATTCAGAAAATACTTTGAAATGGCATCTAATACAAAAGGTAAAACAGGTGAAGTTTTACTACAATTACTAGAAAGCAGACTAGACAACGTAGTATACAGACTAGGTTTTGCTAGTTCCAGAACACAAGCAAGAATGCTTGTAACACATGGAGCTTTTGATGTAAATGGAAAGAAAGTTAATATTCCATCATACATTGTAAAAGCCGGAGATGTAATCTCTGTAAGAGAAATTAAAAGAGATAATGGAACAATTAAACAAGCACTTGAATCAAACGCTTCAAGACCAGTTCCAACATGGCTAGAAAAAGATAGCGAAAAATTAAGCGGTAAAGTAGTCAGATTAGCTGATAGAGAAGATGTAGATCTACCAGTTGAAGAGCATTTAATAGTAGAGCTTTACTCTAAATAATAAGTTTTTAATTAGTATAATTTTAAAATTTTTAGTTTTATATCATTATAACTATAAAATTTATTACTACTAAGGATATATAAAGAGAATAAATCTCAAATTATTAGGAGGTAAAAATGATAGAATTCGAAAAGCCAAATATTAAATGTTTGGAGATAGATGATGAAAAAAAATATGCAAAATTTGTATGTGAGCCACTAGAACGTGGTTATGGTATCACTATCGGAAATTCTTTAAGAAGAATACTACTTTCATCATTACCAGGATGTGCAATAAAGAGTGTTAAAATTGACGGTGCTCAACACGAATTCACTACAATACCAAATGTAGTAGAGGATGTTCCTGAAATAGTTTTAAACCTAAAAATGGTTAGAATAAAAATGGATAAAAACGAAGAAAAAACACTTAGAATTAATTTCGAAGGTGAAGGAGAAGTTAAAGCAGGAGACATCATTACTGATGGTACAGTAGAAGTATTAAATCCAGACTTACATATAGCAACAGTTTCAAAAGGCGGAAAGCTAAATATGGAAATGGTTGCAGATATGGGTAGAGGATACAATACTGCAGAAAAGAATAAAACACAAAATCAACCAATTGGAGTAATAGCAATAGATTCTATCTATTCACCAGTAAAAAAAGTAAACTACTCAGTAGAAAATACTAGAGTTGGTCAAATGGTTGACTATGATAAACTAACAATAGAATTATGGACAGACGGAAGCTTAGAACCTTATGAAGCATTAAGCTTAGCAGCAAAAGTTTTTACTGAACATTTAAAACTATTCGTTGATTTATCAGAAACAGCAAAAAATACTCAAATAATGATTGAAAAAGAAGAAAATAAGAAAGAAAAAATATTAGAAATGCCTATAGAAGACTTAGAACTATCTGTAAGATCATTCAACTGCTTAAAGAGATCAGGAATATCAACAGTTGGAGATTTAGCTAATAAAACAGAAACAGATATGATGAAAGTTAAAAACTTAGGTAAAAAATCATTAGAAGAAGTAATTGCAAAATTACATGACTTAGGCTTAGATTTAGCCAAAGAAGAAGAATAAGCAAGTAGATAGATTCATAATCTTCTAAAACGAAGGTTATGAAATGTAACCAAGAATAGGAGGAAGTTAAAATGGCAAATAGAAAATTAGGAAAAACTACTGACATAAGACTAGCAATGCTAAAGAATTTGTCAACAGACCTAATTTGGCATGAGCAAATACAAACAACTGAAGCTAGAGCTAAAGAAGTTAAAGCTATAGTAGATAGCTTAATAGCACTTGCTGTTAAAGAAAAAGACAACTTTGAAGAAGTTGAAGTAAAAGTTGTTAAAGCAAAACGTGACAGCAAAGGAAATAAAGAAACTGAATTAGTAAAAAGCAAAAATGGAAAAGAATTCCTAAAAGTTGTTAAAGAAGAAAAGATGGAAAAAAGACAAAAAGACAAGCCATCAAGATTAAATGCTAGAAGAAAAATGATGACAAAATTAAATAAAGTAAAAGATAATGAAGGTACTCCAATAGACTTAACAGATAAATTATTTAATGTAATTGCACCAAGATATACAGGTAGAGTTGGTGGATATACACAAATAATAAAATTAGGTCAACGTAGAGGGGATGCTGCAGAAACAGTTATCTTAAAATTAGTTTAATATTTTACGCTGGGGACGGTCCTTTTCGTAAAATAATACAAAAATAGGTATGCAATAATGCATGCTTATTTTTTTGCATAAATATCTTGACATCACAAACAAATGTATGTATAATATATACGAACAGAAGTTCAGGAGGTAAAATTATGATAACAACTCTACATATTAAAAATATAGGAATAATAGATGATTTAAGCATTGAGCTAGGAGAAGGCTTTAATGTACTTACTGGTGAAACAGGTGCAGGTAAAACTTTAATAATAGACTCTATTAATATAATATGTGGAGGAAGATTCTCAAAAGAAATGATAAGAAGAGGCGAGGATTATTCTTTTGTTGAGCTAAATTTATATTTACCAAACAATGATTTAGCAATAGAAAATAATATAATAGTAAGTAGAGAAATCCATTCAAATGGTAGAAATTCTTGCAAAATAAATGGTAGATTAGTAACTTTGACAGAGCTAAAAGATTTTATGAGCAATATAATAGACATACATGGTCAAAATGACAATCAAAAAATATTAAATCCAAAGCATCATATAAAATATCTAGACAACTTTATAGGTAAAGATTTACTTCAAGTAAAAGATGAATATAAAGAATTATATAATAAAAGACAAGATATAAAAAAGGAATTAAAAGCTAACCTAGGGGATGACAAAGAAAAGCAAAGACAATTAAGCCTTCTGCAATATGAATTTGATGAAATAGAAAACGCAGAGTTAAAATCAGGCGAAGAAGAAGAGCTAGAAGAAAAAAGAAAATTCTTTATGAATTCAGAAAAGATAGGCAAAAGCTTAAATCAAGCAGATCTATCGCTTGGAGAAGGTGCAATAGATAAAATTAATGAAGCAATAAGAGCAATAGAAAAAATAAGTGATTTAGACAAAAAGTATGATGATACATTAAATAATCTAAAAGGCATTTATTATGAAGTGCAAGAACTTTCAAGAGATATATCTTCACTTAATTCAGATATGTATTTTGATGAAAATGAAAGAAATGAAGTTGAAGAAAGACTAGATTTAATCTATTCTTTAAAAAGAAAGTATGGGAACAGTGTAGAAGAAATACTAGAATATAAAGAAAAAACAGAAAAAGAAATAGACAGAATAAATAATTTAGATGAATATAATAACAAATTAAAGCAAGATCTGGCACAAGTGGAAAGCAAAATGCAAAATTTGGCAGATAAAATGCATGAAATTAGAACAGCAAATGCTAAAATATTAGATAGCAAAATAAACAAAGAATTAGCAGACTTAGAAATGCCTAATAGTACATTTATAACGCATATAAATCAAGTAGAATTTAACAAAAATGGTACAGACGAAGTAGAATATTATATATCAACTAATATTGGTGAAAGTGAAAAAGAATTGGCTAAAATAGCATCTGGTGGAGAAATGTCTAGAATAATGCTTGCAATAAAAACGGTTCTTGCCAATACAGACAGCACACCAGTACTTATATTTGATGAAATTGATACAGGTATTAGTGGAAAAGCTGCAAAATCTGTTGGAGAAAAACTTAAATTAATAGGAAAAAACCATCAAGTATTATGTATTACACATCAACCAAGCATTTGTGCTAAAGGTGATGAAAACTTTTATATAAGTAAAATATCTAAAGAGGGTAGAACATTCACTCAAATTAAAAAGCTAAATGAAGATGAGGTAATTAATGAAGTTGCTAGAATATCTAATGGTGAAATAACTGAAACTGCAAGAATGCATGCAATAGAATTAAGAAAATCAGCATAAAATAAATAAATATTATTATTTTTTTCTTACAAAGTTTTCTAATGAAGTGAGGAAAAAATTAAATAAACTGTTGACATAAATGCAAACAAATGGTATAATATTTCCAGTGCTGATCGATTATTCGATTAAAATACATTTCTGTAAGCATACCTTATAAGTACAAGCTTTGATATACATCAAAACCCCCTACGACGTTGCAAAGCTCATACTTACCTCCAAGTAAAAAACAGAAATGTAGAAGCATTACAAAGTCTCGGGCACATTATCTAGTTTTGCCACATTGTTGGCCGGTCCATGAGCTTACTTATAGCTGGTATATGACCTACTTGCCCTATTTTGTTTTTGCAATAGCAAATTCGTACAGAGACTTTGGAAGCCCCCTCTTTTGAGGGGGCTTTTTGTTAAAAAAGGTTTACAAAAAGTGGAATATAAGGTATAATAATACCATGGTTAGAAAAGAGAATAAATGTAAAAACTCAGAATTTTATAAGAAATATGCTTAGTTATAATTATAAAATTTTGTAGTTGAGAAAGGACTGAATATTATGGAAGAGAATCAAGAATTAGATATGGATCATCTAATGCAAGTTAGAAGAGAAAAGTTAGATAAATTAAGAGCAGAAGGAAAAGACCCTTTTCAAATAACAAAATTTAATAGAACACATACAACAAAACAAATAATAGATAACTATGATGAACTAGAAGGCAAAGACGTAACCATAGCAGGAAGACTAATGGCTAAAAGAATAATGGGTAAAGCTTCTTTTTGTCATATTCAAGATGGTGAAGGAAAAATCCAAAGTTATGTTAGTATAAATGATTTAGGAGAAGAAAGCTACAAACAATTCAAAGAAGATGACATCGGCGACATTATAGGAATAACAGGGTTTGTATTTAAAACACGTACAGGTGAAATATCTATTCACGCAAAAGAAGTTACCTTACTTACAAAATCTTTAAAACCATTGCCTGAAAAATTCCATGGCTTAAAGGATACAGATTTAAGATACAGACAAAGATATGTAGACTTAATAGTTAATCCGGAAGTTAGAGAAACTTTCATCAAAAGAAGTATGATAATAAAAGAATTAAGGAACATACTTGATGAAAAAGGCTATTTAGAGGTTGAAACACCTATACTAAACAATCTAATCACAGGTGACTCAGCAAGACCATTTGAAACACATCATAACACATTAGATATAGATATGTACCTAAGAATAGCACCAGAGCTTAACTTAAAAAGATTAATAGTTGGTGGATTTGATAAAGTTTATGAAGTATGCAAAAACTTCAGAAATGAAGGAATGGATATTAAGCATAATCCTGAATTCACAAATGTTGAACTATACGCAGCATATGAAGATTACAACGATATGATGGATATTACAGAAGAAATAATTACAAGACTATGTATGAAAGTAAATGGAACTTTACAAATAAATTATCAAGGATTAGATTTAGACTTATCTACACCTTGGAAAAGAATTTCAATGATTGATGCAATAAAAGAAGTAACAGGAATAGACTTTAATGAAGTAAAAACTGATGAAGAAGCAAGAAAACTAGCTGATGAAAAAGGTGTAGAATTAGAAGAAGGAAAAACAACAAGAGGACATATAATAAACGAATTCTTCGAAACATTTGTAGAAGAAACACTAATTCAACCAACATTTATAATGGATTATCCAGTTGAAGTATCTCCACTTACAAAAAGAAAGAAAGATAATCCAAGCTTAACAGAAAGATTTGAAGTATTTATTGGTGGAAGAGAATATGGAAATGCTTATTCAGAATTAAATGACCCAATAGACCAATATGAAAGATTAAAGAAACAAGCAGAAGCTAGAGCAAATGGTGATGAAGAAGCGGGTATGATGGACGAAGACTTTGTAAATGCACTAGAAATTGGTCTTCCACCTACAGGTGGCTTAGGAATAGGGTTAGATAGATTAATAATGTTACTTACAAATTCAGCATCAATTAGAGATATACTGTTATTCCCAACAATGAAACCTTTGAACTAGAATAATGCGACTATTGAATTAAGATAGTAAGACCACTAAATTATTATATAATTCATAAAATATTTATGGATATTTTTAATATTATATAAACATAAAGATAAAATTTATAAATCTAAAAGAAAGAATATGTAAATAACATATAAGAGGAAAGTATAAAATGTTTTTTGGAGGATTTGGAATGAATTCTTGGATGATAATATTAGTTATCATCCTAATAGCTGAAAATTTAAGATATTATATCTATACACCGGGTGCACTGCTTGCATTAGTGCTAAGCATACCGGGCGTTATTATAGCAATGACATTTCACGAGTTTGCACACGCATGGATGGCAGATAGACTTGGAGATGATACACCAAGAAGACAAGGAAGACTAACACTTAATCCATTTAAACATATGGAACCAATAGGAATGCTTATGCTTCTATTTGCAGGTTTTGGATGGGGTAGACCAGTACAAATTAATCCTAACAATTTTAACAGAACAATTACACTAAGAAAAGGAAATGCCTTAGTAGCTTTAGCAGGACCTGTGATGAATTTAATATTAGCAGTAATATTTAGCATTGTTTATGCTTTAATACTGGCCTTTGGTGGAACAGCCTTTATGATTTCACAAACAGGAGAAATTATTACTACTATTATTGTATACATAATATCAATGAATGTAGGCTTAGGAGTATTCAATTTAATACCACTACCACCACTTGATGGCTCAAAAGTATTAGTAGCTATTTTACCAACAAATGCAAGAAATTGGTTTGAATCACATGAAAGAATATTATATATAGTGTTCATAATTATATGGATTACACCAATAGCTTCATTAATAATTAGTCCACTTATTGGATTAATAAATAATGGACTACTAAATTTAATAGCTTCGATTGTGGAAATGCTAGTATAGAAAGGACAATAAAATGGAGGATGTATACATATTAGGCATAGAGTCTAGTTGTGATGAAACAGCAGTTTCAGTAGTAAAAAACGGCAGAACAGTTTTATCTAATGTAATAAACACACAAATACCAATACATACTGTATATGGCGGTGTTGTACCTGAAATAGCTTCAAGAAATCACATAGACAATATATCTGATGTAACAAAAAAAGCAGTACAAGACGCTAAAATAGACTTAAATCAAATAAATGCAGTAGCCTGCACATACGGACCAGGCTTAGTTGGAGCTTTACTTGTAGGACTTTCCTATGGTAAAGCTTTAAGCTATGCTCTAAAAAAGCCTTTAGTTGGAGTAAACCACATACAAGGTCATATTGCAGGTAATTACATAACTTATCCAGATTTAGAGCCACCTTTTTTATGTGTAATGATGTCAGGTGGAAATACACAAATAGTATATGTAAAAGATTATTTGGATTTTGAAGTGCTAGGTAGAACAAAGGATGATGCTATAGGAGAGGCATTTGATAAAGTAGCAAGAGTAATTGGACTCGGATACCCAGGAGGTCCTAAAATAGATAAAATGGCTACTTTAGGCATACCAAATATAGAATTACCAAAAACACATATAGAGGGAATGGACTTTAGTTTTAGCGGAATAAAAACAGCTGTAATAAACTTACATCATAAAGAACCAGACATAAATAAAGAAAATCTATGTGCAAGTTTTGAAAAAGCAGTTACAGATATGTTAATGGAAAAAGTAAAACTAGCAGTAGAAAAAACAAATGCAAATAAAATAGTGCTAGCTGGTGGAGTTTCTGCAAATACTTATATAAGAAGTGAATTTGAAAAATTACAAAACCAAGGAATTAAAGTTTACATGCCAGATTTAAATCTATGTACAGATAATGCGGCAATGATAGCATCAGCTGGGTATTACAACTACATAAATGGAAAAATAGACGACTTAACATTAAATGCAGTTCCAAATTTAAAATTATAATCATAACACAATATATGTTATAAAGCTTTTAGCGTAGCGGAAGCACATATATTGTGTGTAGAGATTGGAGAACAAATGTCAATATATGCAATAGGAGATTTACACCTATCTTTGAATAGAGAAAAGCCAATGGACATATTTGGCGGTAACTGGAAAAATCACGAACAAAAAATAAAAGAAAACTGGAAGAATACTGTACAAGACAATGATCTAGTAATACTTCCAGGAGATTTTTCATGGGAAATGCATTTAAAGGATATGTATAATGACTTTGCATATTTGAATGAATTGCCAGGAAAAAAGCTTTTACTAAAAGGGAATCATGATTATTGGTGGACAACTCTTGCAAAAATGAGAGAATTTTTACAAGAAAACAAATTTGAAAATATAGACTTTGTATACAATAATAGTTATTTATTCGAAGACAAAATAATTGCAGGAACAAGAGGCTGGGCATTAAATGATACAGAAAACAGCGATAAGATGAACCACAGGGAAGAAGAAAGACTAAAACTTTCATTGCAAAGTGGAGTAGATAATTTTGGAGATAAAGAAATAATATGTATAATGCATTACCCACCAATAATAGAAGAAAATAAGAATGATGCAAACAATCAGAGCAAAAACTTAAAAGTTTCAAACTATGTTCAAATAATGAAAGACTACAATGTAAAAACATGTCTTTATGGCCATCTACACGGTGAATCACATAAAGAAGCTTTTGAAGGCATTATTGAAGGCATAAATTTCAAACTAGTAAGTAGTGATTATTTAGATTTCAAGTTATATAAAGTTTAGAAAAATATTCGATTTTTCCTATAGTATAAAAAACAGGGGGGTGACAGGCGTCACTCCCATTTTGAAAGATACGTGAATGTAACTAAACGACCGATCCGATTAATCAAAGAAGAATACCCTTGCTCTTGGAGTTTTGTGGAAACATCAAAGAACATTGGAAAAACATTACTCTGATGATTAAAAAACTGTAAAATATTATTCCTTAAGAAACAGGCAAAATGTAAAGCTTCTTTGTCTGACAAATCATTAGCTACTTCATAGGTGTATCTGTAGCCAAAAGTATTAAACGAAAATGTAGTAATAGCCAAAAAATACAACCCCTTTCTCTCAAAAAATCTTAAATTTATTTTAACACAAATTAATAAAATGTCAAATTTCTGATTAAATTTGTGTTACTGTTTAATACTTTTTTGAATAAAATCAGCTAAAAGCCTACAGCTGTAATAAATTTGTTACTAAAATGTAAAG